>SKJX01000115.1 GCA_007121785.1 Nitriliruptoraceae bacterium | reverse complement strand
TCATCGAAGCTGCTCTGGCGGCGAACGCCGACGTCATCGTCACCGGCGACCAGGACCTGCTCACCCTGGGGAGTATCGGCCAGATCCAGGTCCTGACACCCCGAGAGTTCGTCGAGTCTCTACAGCCAGCCTGACCCGGCCCGTCTGCCGCGACATCATGCGGGCACCGCCGCGGCGCCACCCCAACCTCGTCGGATCGAGGTCGAAGGGCCAGACACTCCGACTCACTGCTGTCGACCATCATCTTCGCGATCCGCTCGCGACGTGCGTCCCGGATCCGAGGACCGCCGCCCGAAGTCACGGCTGCCGCGTGGGGACTCGGCAGCCGTGACCAGCGATGGATGCGTTACCGGGCGCCCGTGGCTCCGGCCAGGTAGGTGGCGACGATGTAGGTGGGGTTGCGGTCGAGGGCGCCGCGGGCCCGGTCGTAGCGGCGGGTCTGGCGTGGGTCGGCATGCCGGGCGAAGTCCTGGACGTCCCGGAGGCTGCAGCCGGCGTCGAGCGCGGCGGTGATCGCCGCGTGCCGCAGCGAGTGCGGGGAGATCGCCTTGTCGATCCCGGCCCGTTTCGCGAGCCGGCGCACGAAACTGCGACGTTCGCGAGCCGTTCCTACCGTCCCGCTCGGTGCCGCGGCCGGACTCAGAGTTGCTCGTCTCGGACCTGAGCGCAGTCGGCGTCGGGCTCGAGCCGCCAGCCGTGCCAGTCGATCTCGTCGCCGGCACAACCGATAAGCTGCCGGTCACCAAGCGGTTCCTCCAGCTCGATGGACACGGTCTCGGCGCCCCAGTCATCGGTGCAGCCCTCGTCGCCGTGGTACTCCACGAACGCATGGAGCTCGACTCGCGACGATTCTTCACGAACGACCTCGACTCGATCGAAGTGGAGGCAGCTGCTGTGACCGGCGAAGACCGCGCGGCGGAGCGTCGTGCCGTCCGCCGGTTCGGTGAGGACCCACTCGGACCGCTGGACCTCTACCGTGCTGCACGCAGACAGCACGAGCGCCACCGCGCCGAGGCGGAGAGCGAGTCGTCCGTGCCGTCCCGACGCCACGCGTACCTCTCTGACACGGAACCAGTCGTCCGTGTCCGATGGGCTGCGTCAGCTACAACGCGCCCTCCGGTACCAGTTGCCTGCGCACACCGCCGGCGATGTCGTGGCGCTCTCGCAGCCGGTCGAGGCAGCGGCGGCTGTGGTCGCGGTGCCGGCGGTGCGTGACCATGAAGCGAGTCGCACTCAGCATCTGCCGCGGCAGCGGGTACCAGCCGTCGAGATCGACGCCACAGTTCATCATCACCCTGGATGGGACGCGGTCGAGAATCACGCTCAGGTTGTGGAGGTCCAGTGCAGCGAGCGCACTGGCGTATTCGGCGGGCGCCCTGCGTCTCAGCGCCCCGAGGTCCAGCTCGTAGAGCGGGGCGTCATGAAGCTCGCCTCGATACATCATGTGCGTGAGGAAGTAGGCGACCCCGGCGGGGACTGCACCGGTAGCCGCGTTCGTGTGGATTGAGACCACCTTGCCGCCGGCCGACACCGCCGGTTCGTCCGTCCGGGTCTCCTGGAGCAGGTAGCCGGTGCAGTTGATGATCCAGCTGCCGGGCTCGATCGCGATGGCGTCGCCACCACGGAGGACGAGCTGGGGCTGCTCGTCGTGGTCGACCACGTCCTCAAGGTAGTCCGTGATCACGCGGGACAGCCCGGCCTCGATGGTGCGGGTCTCCGCCTCGGAGAGGACCCCGAACATGAAGTTCCGTGGTTTGGGGACCAGGGACGTGCCGCACGTGTCGCGGATCCACGCGTTGACCTGGTTCGCGTTGGTCCCGTCGAAGCGTCGCACCGCCCCCATGGCGAGAGCGCTCATGACGGTGCCGCCCCACCAGCGCCTCGCCCCGGCCGGGAACATCTCCTCGCGTCGCATGAAGAAGGTGCCATGGCCCGCGACGAGGTTGACCTCGCGGCCCGGGTACGTCGTGACGAGGGCGTGCACGGTGTCCATGGCGGTCTTGCCGCCACCGATCACCCACACCGGGGCGTCGTTGCCGGCGATCTCTTGGCTGCGCACGTCACCGTGGTCGGGAGAGACGGAACGAACCCGCGCGCTGGAGAGTTCGAGGGGTTCGTTCGGCGAGACCGCGTGCCCGAACGCCCGGATGAGCCGGTCTGCCTCGACGACGCGCGTCTCCCCGTCGTTTGATCGGCAGGTGATGCGCACCGACTCCTCGCCCTCGACGTGGGACTCGACCTCCCAGCCGAACAGCGTGCTCACCTGCACGCGGCTGGCGGCGACCTCGAGGCAGTGCTGCAGGTGGTCGAGGACCTCATGCTTCGTGGCGAGGTGGTCGCGGTCCCGGCCGAGGGTCCACGGGGTGTTCCCCGCGGTGAAGAGCGGGTGAGGTTGATGCAGCCGCACGTAGTCGTAGGTGTCGACCCACATTCCGCCGGCACGATCCCGACGGTCCACCAGCAGGACCGATCCTCCGGGCGCCAGGTACTCCGAGGCGACCGCGAGGGCGTTCAGCCCGGCGAGTCCTGCTCCGACGATGCACAGATCATGGCGCTCCGGGGCCTCGCTCTCGTGGACGTCCATGCCGTTCCCTTGGGACTCGTCGGCTGTAGTCCACAGCCTCCAGCCGGGCCGTTCGCGAACCGTTCGTGCCCAGCGATGGGTGGCACGAACGGTTCGTGAACGGCTGCTCGTTCACCCTCTGCCGACGAGAAGCGATCCGGGAGAGGCGACGATGAACATCGATGGCGACCTGTCGAGTGCGGCCGTCCAGGCCCTGGAGACCGGTCTGCGTGGCACCCTGACGCGACCGGGCGATCGGCACTACAACGCGGCCCGCGCGGTCCACAACGCCGCGATCGATCGTCGCCCCGCGGCCATCGTGCGGTGTGTCGACGTGGCCGACGTCCTGGCGTCCGTGCAGGTCGCACGGGAGCATGGCCTGCTCGTCGCCGTGCGCTCTGGCGGCCACAACGCTGCAGGGCTGGGGGTCGCCGACGGGGCGCTGGTCATCGACCTCGGTGGCATGCGTGGCCTGCGCGTCGACCCTGACGCACGGACGGTCACCGTCGACGGCGGCTGTACCTGGGGGGACGTCGACCACGCCACGCACGCGTTCGGGCTGGCGACCCCATCCGGGATCATCTCGACCACCGGGGTCGGGGGCCTGACACTGGGCGGTGGTATCGGCCACCTCACCCGCCACCACGGCCTGAGCGTCGACAACATCGTGGCTGCGGACGTCGTCCTGGCCGACGGCTCGTTCGTGACCGCGTCGGCCGACACCCACCCGGACCTGTACTGGGCCCTGCGAGGCGGGGGCGGCAACTTCGGGATCGTGACGTCGTTCACGTTCCGTTGCCATCCGGTCAGCACGGTCATCGCCGGTCCGGTGTTCTACAACCTGGAGGACAGCGCCGACGTGCTCCGCTGGTACCGCGAGTTCCTGCCGCAGGCACCGCAGGAGCTGAACGGCTTCTTCCTGTTCGGCACCGTGCCGCCGGCGCCGCCCTTCCCCGATGAGCTGCACGGCCGCCCCATCTGCGGCGTGGTGTGGGTGTACACGGGAGACCACGTCGACGCCGACGAGGTGCTGGCGCCGGTGCGCTCGTTCGGTACGCCGCTGCTGGACGGCATCCACGAGATGCCATTCCCCGCGCTCCAGAGCGTCTTCGACCCCCTGTACCCGCCCGGCCTCCAGCTGTACTGGCGGACCGACTTCTTCCGCGAGATCACCGACGACGCCCTGGCGGTGCACGAGAAGTTCGCCGAAGTGCCCACGCCGCTGTCGACGATGCACCTGTATCCGGTCGATGCAGCAGCTCACCAAGTTGGCCCGGAGGACACCGCGTTCCCCCATCGTGATGCGACCTGGGCGGGCGTGATCCTCGGTGCTGATCCGGACCCGGCGAGCAACGACGCGATCCGTGACTGGTCGGTGCGCTACTGGGAGGAGCTCCATCCGACCTCCGTGGGGAGCGGCTACGTCAACTTCATGATGTCCGAGGGGCAGGACCGCGTGGAGGCGACCTACGGCGAGAACTACGATCGTCTCGCCCGCATCAAGGCGATCTACGACCCGGACAACGTCTTCCGCGTGAACCAGAACATCCCGCCGGCAGGCTGACCGCGGCAGCCACCAGCCGATGGCGCGGCGTGCCGTGGCCCTGACCCTTCCCTGCAGGATGTGCCTTCGGTAGCCTCGACACGGGAGCCGGATGCTGACCATCACCCTGTTGGGAGAACAGAGGGTTGCGGCGGAGCGCGGCGTCCTGAGCGACGTCCACTCGCCACGAACCCTCGGGCTGTTGGCGTATCTGGTGCTCCACCCCGGGGCTCCTCAGCTCCGCAGGCACCTCGCGGGCCTGTTCTGGCCGGACACCACCGACGCCCAGGCACGCACGAACCTGCGTCGCGAACTGCACCGGCTGCGCCACGCGCTGCCGGACGCCGACGCCTTCCTTGACGTCGAAGCGACCACGCTGCGATGGCGCGAGGACGCCGAAGCGGACGTGGACGTCGTGACCTTCCAGCACTCGGCCGCGGAGGCCGAGGCAACCCGGCCGGCCGATGACTCGGAGGGGTTCCTGACCGCGGCGGAGCGTGCGGTCAGCGTCTACGGCGGCGACCTGCTCCCGGGACTCTACGAGGACTGGGTCCAGTCCGAGCGGGACCGGATGCGGCGCATCTGTGTCGGCTTGCTCGATTCCCTGGCGACGGAACTGCGGGCGCGTGGACAGTTCGACCTCGCGTTGCGTCATGCGCGCCGCCGCGTCGAGGTGGAGCCACTCGAGGAGGCCGGGTACCGGCAGGTCATGTCACTGGAGGCTGCGTCCGGCGACCGTGCGGCTGCCCTTCGCACCTTCCATCGCTGCACCTCGGTGCTGGCGCGCGAGCTCGGGGCCACACCAAGCCCGGTGACCCTCGCCGTCCACGACGGGTTGGTGTCGCGCCTGGCCCCTGCCCAGCACGAGGGCGCCATGCCGACGGCACCCCCGCTGGTGGGGCGCGACGACGAGCTGGACGTTCTGCGGTCGCTGTGGGCGAGGGGTGGTCCGCAGCCGCTGGTGGCCCTGGTCGCCGGTGAGGCCGGGCTGGGGAAGTCGCGTGTCGTCCAGGAGGTCGCGGCCGAGGTGGAGCGAGCGGGCCATGCCGTCGCACGGGCACGATGCTTCGCGGCGCGCGGGAGGCTGGCCCTGGCACCTGTCGCCGAGTGGCTGCGAGTCCCGGCGCTTCGGCGATGCATCCAACGGCTCGACGAGGACTCGCGAACGGAGGTGACGCGACTCGTTCCCGACCTGTCCCTGGAGATAGCCACGGACGCTGCGCGTCGTGATGTCGAGCTGGCACCGTTGACCGACGCGTGGCATCGACGCCGCTTCTTCGATGCACTGGTGGAGGCGGTGCATGCCGTGGGCGATCCTGTGCTGCTGGTCCTCGACGACCTGCAGTGGGCGGACCACGAGACCCTGGCGTGGCTCGAGGTACTCGTCAACACCCCGATCGACGACCCGCTGCTCGTTCTGGGGACAGCCCGCAGCGAGGAGCTGCACGACAACCCTGAGCTCGTGGGTCTGTGCCGCCGTCTGCGTGCTCGCGCCCTGCTCCGCGATGTGGAGCTCACGCCGCTGGACCTCCAGTCGGTCACGGAGTTGGCCGCTGCCATCGACGGCACGCCGCTTGACGAAGCTGCGCTGCGCGACCTGCACAGCCAGACGCGCGGGTTCCCGTTGTTCGTCATCGAATCCCTCCGCGGGGGCAGCGTCCATTCGGTGCGCGTCGATGCCGTGCTCGGGGACCGGTTGGGCAAGCTGAGTCCCGACGCCGCCGCCCTGACACAGCTGGCCGCCACGGTCGGCCGGGACTTCTCCCTGGAGCTCCTGAGGGCCGGGACGGACCTGGATGACACGGCGCTGCTGTCCGCCGTCGACGAACTCTGGGAGCGACGGTTGCTCCGCGAGCACTCACCCACCACTTACGACTTCGCGCACGACCTTCTGCGCGATTCGGCCTACGCACGGATCGCCCCGCCCCACCGGCAGCTGCTGCACCAACGGATAGCCGAGGCGCTGGAGTCCCTGCATCCGGACGACGCAGAGGCGGTCGCCGCGCAGGTCGCGGAGCACCGCGAGCAGGGTGGCCAGCCGGGACGAGCGGTTCGCTACCACGTGATCGCTGCCGGGTCCGCCACCAGGGTGTTCGCCTTCGACGAGGCCGTCGACCACTACACACGGGCGCTCCAGCTCCTGTCCGACCTCCCTTCCGGGTCCGCAAGGGATCATCAGGAGTTGGAGCTCATGGAGGCGTGCGTGCCGGCGCTGCTCTCGCTGGAGGGCTACGCCAGTCCCAGGCTCGGAAGACTCACCGAGCGAGCGATCTCCCTCGCGGAGCAACTGGGGCAGGACGAGGCACGCGTGGCCAGCCAGCTCGCCCACATGGGGAACCTGTTCGTCGTGGGCAACATCAGCGCAGCGCTGGAAGTGACGAACGAGCTGGTCACGCGGGTCGAGGACCATGCGGCGCAGGCCGGCCAGATCTGTGTCCTGCACGCTGGCGCGCTGTCCAGCGCAGGGCAGCTCCGCGAGGCCGTGGACTGGTTCGAGCGCGTCGAGGTGCTCTCCGAGCGCGGAGAACGGTTCCTGTACGGCTTCCGTGCCTGGGTGATGGGCCACGCCTGGCGAGCGCACCCACTCTGGCTGCTGGGGCGCCCGGCCGAGGCCGCGGAGATGGCCGAAGCCGCACTGGCCCTTGCAGAGGAGTTCGATCACCCGTACACCACGGCGGTCGCTCTGGGGTACGGCGCGATCACCTACCGGCTGCTCGGCGAGTCCGAACGTGCCGAGGAGCTGGCGTGTCACGTCCGCCACCTGTGCGACCGCTACGGGTTCGCGTACTACGGCGACTGGGGCCGCATCCTGGAAGGGCGCACCCTGGGCGGAGCCAGGGGGGAAGCGTTGATCCGGGAGGGGCTCGATGGGCTGAAGAGCGCGCACGCTGGCACCCGCATGCCGTTCTGGCTGTCGATGCTCGCCGAGGTGCTGATCGCGTCCGGGCGGGAGCGCGAGGCCGCACGGGTCCTCATGAAGGCGCATGACTGGGGCGAGGAGCACGGTGACCGTTGGTGGCTGCCCGAAGTCCTCCGCCTGCTGGCCAAGGTCCACGACGGCCGCGAAGCGGTGCAGCTACGGGCGCAGGCGATGGCGGTCGCCCGCCAGCAGGGATCCCGGACGTTGGAACTCCGGATCGCGAACGACCTCGTCGAGTAGGCCGTTCGCCTGGCGTTCGGTGGAGCCAGCGGCCTGAGCTATCTCCGACGGTTCGGCAACGGTCGCTCCACCACGCTCGGGCAGCGGACTCACCCGAGAGGGAGAGCCGCAAGACAGGGGCCCGTACGACAACGAGCGCAGGGTGCCCCGGCTCACAGCGAAAGGATGGCGCACCATGACCACCACAGAGAGAACCCTTCGGCCCCGGCTGCTGGTGACTGGCATCGGACTGTTCGCCGTCGCTGCCGTCCTGGTGTCGATGTCCGCCTCAGGATCGCAAGCGGACCACGAACCGATCCACGGCGTGCCCCTGAGCACACCGGGCCAGCACAACCAGTTCACCGACGACGTGGCCATCCAGGTCCGCGACAAGCCCGATGGACGGTCAACGGAGGTCGTCAACCTACGTGACGCGTCGAACATGGCGGTGTTCGAGTTCACGATCCAGCCGGGTGCTTGGTTCCCCTGGCACACCCACCCCGGCCCGGTGCTGGCCGCGGTCGCCCAGGGCGACCTGGTCTTCATCTATGCCGACGACTGCCTCGAACGCGGCTACGACCAGGGTGAGGCGTTCGTGGACCCCGGCCTCGTGCACACGGCGTACAACCCGAGTGACGCCGAGGTGACCGTCGTGGTCGCGACCGTGTTGAGCGTGGCTCCCGGGGCGTCGGCGGCGATCCCGGTCGAGGCCGAAACGGCGGAGGAACTCAACGCGGCCTGCGGCACCGAGGCCCCCGTTCCCGGGGCCCAAGGCAGCGCGCACAACCACTGACACGAGACGGCGTACCCGCGTCGACACGACCGGGCACGCCGCCTGCCTCATGCCAGCCAACCTCGGGACGGTGGCACTCACGACGGACAGCGCAAGGAGCACCGCTCGCCCCGCCCACCGCCGACGACGAGGACCGAAGCTCACTACCGTCGACTGAAGGGGTTGTGGCCAGCCGTGCTCCAACGCCCGTAGAAGCCACCGGTGCGGCGGCTCGACCAGTTCCCGAGCATGCTTCCGTCAGCGGGCCACCACGACCCCGCACGATCATCGACAAGATGCCGATCAGCCAGACGACGCCGAGCACTCAGGCGGTGCGGCGCCGACGTAGAAGCGCTCCGCCGTGCGCCGCACGGGCGACGAGACCCTCGTAGGTGCGTGGACCGGAGACTTCCCCGATCGCGCTGTCGGTCGGCCAGCCGTCGAAGGGGCCATCACGCACCTCGGCGATGCCGGGCGCGGTGTCGGACCACGGGTCGAAGTCATCGTCGCCCGGACGCATGGCCCTCGCCTCCGGCAAGCAGACGTCGAGTGTGCCCCGGTCAGGGGCGGGCCGCCGGAAGTCCGCAGCAACGGTCACACGTGGGTTGCGCTAACGCCCGTGTGTCCTACTCGCCTGCGGCGGTTGGCAACCGCCTCTACCGCGCCAGCTCCCAACTCGTACTGGCTCCGTGTCCCGCAGGCCGTCAGGTCGCGCAGTCACCCCTGGACGAGCCCGCCGGCCGCGAGGTCGCAGATGGCCAGCTTGACCTCGGCATGGGCGCGGGGGTCGGTTCGAGGCCGGGCATGTCCTTTCACGGTCCGGCGTCGCTCTCGCCCGGCGAGCGGTGCGGTGGGGCTCCGGTCGAGCGTGGTGCAGCGCGGGGGGGCGATGCCTCGCGGCCGGCGACCGCGCATCAGCGGGTGCCATCCACGCACGTCAGGGTCGGCCGAGAGTGCTGCACCGCGACCGCGGCGATGTGCCCGGTCATGGAGGTCAGCCGCCGCACGGTCCAGCCGCGGACCGGGTGGGAGTCCTCGTCGACGGTGAGCAGCCCCGGCTCGGCCATCGGCTCCGCGCGGAACTCGATCCGATGAGGTGCGAGGGTGAGGCCCATCCCGATCGCCTTCAGGTAGGCCTCCTTGGCCGTCCGGCGTGTGGAACGGTGTTCGTCACCGCCTCGCCCAGCAGCAGCATGCCGAGGGGGTCGTTTTCCGAAGGTGGCCGTGGCCCCGAGGATCGCCGCTGCCCACACCGCCGTCCACAGCGACGGTGGACGATGGTCCCGGACGCCGACGACGACAGGAAGCACCGCGACCACCTGCGGGACCACGGACCACGCACGCGGTGACGAGGACCGCCGCGATCACGCCGATCGCTGACACGCCACGCTCCTTCGGATCGCTGTCCGTGAGGACCGTGGCGACACCCCCGCACAGCTTGGTCACAGGTGGCGCACACAGCAGATCCCGATCGACGCGCCTCGGCTGGAGCGGGCAGACCTGGGTGATCGCTGGCTCGGGTGAGGCGCTGTCGTGTCCCTTTCCTCGCCGCAGCGACTTC
>SKJX01000031.1 GCA_007121785.1 Nitriliruptoraceae bacterium | reverse complement strand
TCCGGCTCGCCACGGCACCGTGACCCGCGTCGGCCGCAGGCGGAGGGCCGCCGCAGCCGCCGGAACCCGCCTCGCTGGCCGCGTGGTCAGGGCCCGGCCGGTGCGGCCGTCGTGGCGCTCGTAGACTGCCACCTCGACGACCTTGTCAGACCTACCGTGGACCGCGGCGGCACCCGCCGGCGTCCGCGGCCCCCAGCCAGACGCGGGAAGGAATCCCGGATGTGCGGCTTCAGCGGTGAGCTCCGGTTCGACGGCGCCTCCCCGGACGTGGGCGCGGTCGCGCGGATGGCCGACCTGATGACCCCGCGCGGGCCGGACGGCGAGGGGCTGTACGCCTCCGGGCCGATCGCGCTCGGGCACCGACGGCTCTCGATCATCGACCTGTCGGCCTGCGGGAACCAGCCGATGCACGACCCGGACCTCGGGCTGACGATCGCGTTCAACGGCTGCATCTACAACTACCAACAGCTGCGCGAGCAACTGCAGGCCGAGCGCGGCCACCGGTTCTTCTCCACCTCGGACACCGAGGTGGTGCTCAAGGCCTACCACACGTGGGGTGAGCGGTTCGTGGACCGGCTGCAGGGCATGTTCGCGTTCGCGATCCACGAGCGTGACACGGGCCGCACCTTCCTCGGCCGCGACCGGTTCGGGATCAAACCGCTGTACCTGGCGCAGACGGGACGGCGGCTGCGGTTCGCCTCGAGCCTTCCGGCGCTGGTCGCCGGTGGGGAGATCGACACCTCGATCGACACCGTCGCGCTGCACCACTACCTGAGCTTCCACTCCGTGGTCCCGGCGCCGCACACGATCCTCAACGGGGTGCGCAAGCTGCCACCGGCGACGACCCGGATGATCGAGGCGGACGGCACGGCCACCGACCGTGAGTTCTGGCGGCCCAACTTCACCCGTGACCCGGCCAAGGCCGACTGGACCGAGCGGGACTGGGAGGACGCCGTCCTCGAGGCGATGCGCTCGGCGGTGACGTGGCGCACGGTGGCGGACGTGCCGGTCGGGGTGCTGCTGTCCGGCGGGCTGGACTCGTCGATGGTCGTCGGGCTGCTGGCGGAGGCCGGTCAGCGCGACATCAACACGTTCTCGATCGGGTTCGAGTCGGTCGGCGGCGAGGAGGGCGACGAGTTCAAGTACTCCGACGTCGTCGCCCGCGAGTTCGACACCGACCACCACAAGATCCGCATCGGCACCGACCGGATGCTCCCGGCGTTACACGAGGCCGTGCACGCGATGAGCGAGCCGATGGTCAGCCACGACGCGGTCGCCTTCTACCTGCTCAGCCAGGAGGTGGCCAAGCACGTCAAGGTGGTGCAGTCCGGCCAGGGCGCCGACGAGGTGTTCGCGGGCTACCACTGGTACCCGCCGATGCAGGCGTTGACCGAGCAACTCGGCCCGGGCGCCTCGCGCGAGCAGTTGGTCAGCCAGGCGGTGGACCGCTACCAGGCGGCGTTCTTCGACCGGCCGCACGAGGAGATGGCGGAGGTCCTGCGGCCCGAGCACCGGCTGGAGGAGGACGTCTCCCGTGCGTTCGTCGAGCAGCACTTCCTGCGCGACGGTGCGGAGACCGCTACCGACATGGCGCTGCGCCTGGACTCGCAGATCATGCTGGTGGACGATCCGGTCAAACGGGTCGACAACATGACGATGGCTGCCGGGCTGGAGGCGCGGGTACCGTTCCTCGACCACGAGGTCCTCGAGGTGGCCGCACAGGTCCCGCCGGAGCTGAAGCTCGCCCAGGAAGGCAAGGGCGTGCTCAAGGAGGCGGCGCGGCGGGCGATCCCCAGCGAGGTGATCGACCGGCCCAAGGGCTACTTCCCCGTCCCGGCCCTGAAGTACCTCGAAGGCCCGTACCTCGAGCTGGTCCGCGATGCGTTGCACGCCCCCGAGGCCCGCGAGCGTGGGCTGTTCGACGACGCGTACGTCGACCGGCTCCTGCAGCGCCCGAACGAGGAGCTCACGGCGCTGCGGGGCAACAAGCTGTGGCAGCTCGGCCTGCTCGAGTTGTGGCTGCAGTCCCACGACGTGCGGCCCTGAGCCGCACCCGGTACCTGCCAGGGCGAACCAGCGCGAACCACGCCGACGCGTGAGGAGCTGACCATGGCCCCGCGACCCGTGCCTGAGCGCGACCCGGAGCGGGCGGCCGCCCGTGCCGCCGGCAAACCGGCGTTCGAGGACGGCCTGTCGACCCGTTCATGGGACGCCCGGCCGACGCACCTGGGCCAGTCGGTGACCCCCAACGTCACGCTCGAGTGCGGCTGGGGACGGTTGATCTTCGGCCAGACCTTCGACAGCCACGAGCGACTGGTCCACGAGGTCGCCCGCGAGGAGGCCGGCCGCCGCGATGTGTGCCTGTACGTCCGTGAGCCCCACGTGCTGGTCAGCCTCGCGCCGCAGGAGCTGTTCATCGATCCCAGCCACACCTACCGGTTGTGGCTGCACCAGCACCGGCCGAGCACGCCGGTCAAAGGGATCATCGTCCGGGCGTTGCGCGACCAGGCGGACGCGGACGCGATCAACCGCATCTACTCCGGGGCCGGGATGGTGACGGCGCCGACCGAGACGATCTGGGCCAACCAGCGCACCTCGACGTTCCTGTACCTGGTGGCGGAGGACGAGGAGACCGGCGAGGTGATCGGCACCGTGACCGGGGTCGACCACGAGGAGGCGTTCAACGATCCCGAGGGTGGCACCAGCCTGTGGTGCCTGGCGGTCGATGCGCAGACGCCGCGGCCGGGGGTCGGGCGGGCCTTGGTCCGGTCGCTGGCGGAGCGGTTCCAGGCGCGGGGCCGTGCCTACCTCGACCTGTCGGTGGTGCACGACAACGACCCGGCGATCGGGTTGTACGAGCAGCTCGGCTTCGAGCGGGTGCCGGTGTTCTGCGTCAAGCGCAAGAACCCCATCAACGAGCGCTACTTCTCCGCGCAGCCGGCGGAAGGGTTGGACGACCTCAACCCGTACGCGCGGCTGGTCGCCGACGAGGCGCTGCGACGCGGGGTGACCGTGCGCATCGTGGATGCGGAGGCCGGACTGATGGAGCTCACCCACGGCGGCCGGACGGTGCAGGCGCGCGAGTCGCTGAGCGAGCTGACCAACGCGGTCGCGATGGCCAAGTGCGACGACAAGCGGCTGACCCGTCGACTGCTGGCCGACGCCGGACTGTCGGTGCCGGGCGGCCGGGTCGCCACCCACGACGCGGACGACCTGGCGTTCCTGGAAGCCCACGGCGAGGTGGTGGTCAAGCCGGCTCGCGGGGAGCAGGGCCAGGGCATCTCCGTCGGGGTGCGCACGGAAGCGGAGCTGACGGACGCCGTCGCGCTGGCGGAGCGGTTCAGCGACCACGTCCTGATCGAGGAGCTGGTCCGCGGTCACGATCTGCGGGTCGTGGTGATCGACCACAAGGTGGTGGCCGCGGCGGTCCGGTTGCCGGCGACCGTGACCGGCACCGGGGAGCACACGATCCGCGAACTGATCGCCTCCACGTCGCGGCGTCGGTCGGCGGCCACCGGTGGGGAGTCAACGATCCCCATGGACGAGGCGACGGCCAAGACGGTCAGCGACCACGGCTACGACCTCGAGGACGTGTTGGACGCCGGCGTGGACCTGACCGTGCGCCGGACAGCGAACCTGCACACCGGCGGGACGATCCACGACGTCACCGAGCAGCTGCACCCGACGCTCGCCGACGCGGCCGTTGGCGCCAGCGAGGTGCTGGACATCCCGGTGGTCGGGGTGGATCTGCTGGTCCCGGACGTCACCGAGCCCGAGTACGTCGTGATCGAGGCCAACGAGCGGCCCGGCCTGGCCAACCACGAGCCGCAGCCGACGGCGGAGCGGTTCGTCGACCTGCTGTTCCCGTCGACCCGGGCGCTGCCGCGCGGGTGGCAACCCGGCGCGGTCGCGGCGGACCACCGGGCCGATGGCGGCAAGACCCGGGAAGGGATGAGCGGCACCTCACCACGCGGGCCGGGTGACGACACCTGAGTAGCGGTCACGTCGGTCGGTGGCGCGGCTCGCGGGCTCCAGGCGGTGTCCCGCAGCGCTCGGACCGAGCGTCCGCCCGGCCGCGGTGCCCATCAGCCCAGCCAGCCGACCGACAGCTCCGGCAACGGCTGCGCCAGCGCGAGCGTGAGCGCGACCATCCCGGCGACGACCAGCCAGGTCCGGCGCGTGGCCGCGGGCGCCTTCGCGCGTTCGACGAACAGCAGCTTGGCGGCGAGCGCGCCTCCGAGCAGACCGCCGAGGTGCCCGCCGACCGAGATGTTCGGCACCACGAACGTCAGGATCAGGTTGAGCACGACCAGCCCACCGATGCCGCTGCGCCACGGATCGACGCCGCGGTTGCGCATCCCGACCATGGCCGCGCCCATCAGCCCGAAGACCGCACCCGAGGCCCCGATGGTCACCTGTCGCGGATCGCCACCGAGCAGGGTGCCGGCGCCGGTCCCGGCCCATCCGGTGACCCCGGCCAGCCATGACAGCAGCACGACGCCGAGCGACCCACCGGCGAGCCCGGCGGCGTACAGCGCGAGGTAGCGGGCGCGGCCCAGCACCGGTTCGAGCAGGTGGCCGAGCTGCCACAGCAGCAGCCCGTTGAACCCGACGTGCATCAGGTTGGCGTGGAGGAAGGCGCTGGTGATGATCACCCAAGGTTCCCCGATCATGCCGGAGAGCTCGGTCGCCCAGGGAGCGGTCGCCGCCGCTTCCGGGCTGAGGATCAGCGGTCGTAGCCCGAACCGGTTGATGAGGTCGATCGGGGAGACGAACCCGATCAGGAACAGCGCCCCGATCGTGTAGACCAACCCGCGGGTGAGCGGCGCCTGCCGGACGGTGTCGACCATCCGCCGGACCGGCTGGCCCCCCTCCGCGCAGCGGGGGCACTGGTAGCCGACCGGCGCCTCGATGGCGTCGTCGCCGCAGATGGGACGCTCGCAGCGCGTGCAGCGCAGCAACGCCTGCCGGTTGGGGTGGAGGTAGCAGGCTGGGGTGTCGGTGCTGGCGCGCGGGTCGGCGTCGTCCACGGTGGGCTACTCGTCGTCGAGGTGGTGGTGTCCCACGCGGCGGGCTCGCTCGCACGGGGGACGCGCACGTCGGGGCCGGACGCGTCACCGGGCCGACGTACGTCGCGCGCCGGTCGGCGTCCTACGAAGCGCGACGGTACCGCTCAGGGGGTGGACGACCGGCCCGCCGCACACACCCCGGACGGACCGAGGAACGCCCCGTACGCTCCGTGTCGTCCCGATGAGGAGCCTCCAGGTTGGCTGCACCGTCGACCGTCCCCTCGACCTTGGCTGAACTGCGCGAGGCCGGCGTCCCGGACCGCTCGGTCAAGGAGGAGGTCCGCGCCAACCTCATAGCGCGTCTGCGTGCCGACGAGCCGCTCTCCACCGGCGTCATCGGGTACGAGCACCACGTGCTTCCGGAGCTCGAGCGGGCGCTGCTCGCCGGCCAGGACCTGATCCTGCTGGGGGAGCGTGGCCAGGCCAAGACCCGGCTGGTGCGCGGGTTGGTCGAGCTGTTGGACCCATCCACACCGATCGTGGCCGGCTGTGAGATCAACTGCTCGCCGTACCACCCCACCTGTGCTGCGTGCCGCCGCAAGGCCGTCGATCACGGGGACCGGCTTCCGGTGGCCTGGATCGACCGCGAACGCCGGTTCGCGGAGAAGCTCGCGACCCCCGACATCGCCGTCGCCGACCTGATCGGTGACGTCGATCCCATCAAGGTCGCTGAAGGTCGCACGCTCGGCGACGAGGAGACGATCCACTGGGGCCTGGTCCCACGCCACCACCGGGGGATCGTCGCGATCAACGAGCTGCCGGACCTGCCCGAACGGATCCAGGTGGCGCTGCTGAACGTCCTCGAGGAACGCGACGTGCAGGTGCGCGGCTACTCGCTGCGGCTGCCGCTGGACGTGCTGCTGGTCGCGACGGCCAACCCGGACGACTACACCAACCGGGGTCGGATCATCTCGCCGCTGAAGGACCGGTTCGGCGCACAGGTGCGGACCCACTACCCGCGGACGGTCGACGACGAGGTGGCGATCGTCCATGCGGAAGCGGCGCCGCCACCACCCGATGTCACCGTGCACGTCCCGAGGTTCCTCGACGAGGTGCTGGCCGAGTGCACGCGGGCGCTGCGGGACTCGCCCGAGATCAACCAGCGTTCCGGCGTCTCGGTGCGGTTCACGATCGGCGCCCACGAGACCCTGGTCGCTGCCGCGGTGCGACGGGCGGCACGGACCGGGGTGGACCTGGCGGTCCCCCGGGTCGTCGATCTGCAGACGGTCCCGCCGGCGGCGCTGGGTCGCGTCGAGTTCGACCTGCTCGAGGAAGGCCGGGAGCTCGAGATCGTCGAGCAGGCGCTGAGCCGGGCGCTGTTGGCCGTCTGGCGCCGCCACCTCGCCGGGGAGGACCTCGATCGCCTGCTGGCTCGGTTCGACGAGGAGAGCTTGACCGTCGTCACCGGCGATCTGGTGCCGGGTGCGGACGTGCTGGCGGCGTTCGGCGGGACGATCGACGGGCTGGCCCGGTGGCTGGAGCGGCTCGGTGAGGCGGATCGGGCGGATGACCCCGAGGTGGCCGCGTCGGCGGTGGAGTTCGTCCTCGAGGGGCTGCACCTGGGCCGGCGGCTCAACCGCGACGCGGTCGACCACGTCGGCACCCTGCGGTACGGAGGCTGACGTGCGGTGGCGCTACGGGTCGTGGGACGGGCAGCAGGATCCGCTGCGCGAGCGTGCAGACGTCGGTGATCTGCTCGACCGGCTCGGCGACGAGCTGCTCATGGGGTCCGGCGGGCGGCGGGCCCTGGACGACCTGCGGCGACGTGGGCTGCCGGGTCGGCACGGGGTGGAGGATCTACGACGAGCGGTCTCGCAGCAGCGGCGTCGGTTGCAGGACGAGTTGGATGTCGACGGTCCGCTCGCCGATCTGGCCGACCGGCTGGACGACATCGTCGCGACCGAGCGTGGGGCGCTGGCAGGACGCGACGACGACGATGCACGGTTCGACGAGCTCACCCTGGACGCCCTGCCTCCCGACCCGGCGGGGCAGGTCCAGGCGTTGTCGACGTACGACTTCACCTCCCCGGAGGCGGCCCAGACCTTCGCGGACCTCACCGACCAGTTGCGCAAGGACCTGCTCGACGCGCACCTGCGCTCGCTGACCGGCGCGTTGGAGGCGGTCACGGAGGAGGACGTCGCAGCGATCACCGCGATGCTGGCCGAGCTCAACCAGCTGCTGGGGGCACGTGCCGCCAACGGGGGCCAGCCACCGGCCGACGAACCGGCCCGCTTCGCAGCGTTCAAGCAGCGGCACGGAGACCTGCTGCCGGGCGAGCCGGCCGACCTCGACGAGCTGCTGGCGCTGCTGGCCGAGCGAGCGCAGCTGGCGCAGCGCTTCCTCCGGTCGCTGGACCCGGAGCAGCGGGCGCAGCTGCAGGCGCTCACCGATCAGGTCTTCGACGACGTCGAGCTGTCGTTCCAGCTCGATCAGCTCGGGCGCAACGCCGCCGCGGCGTTCCCCGACGGGGTGCCGGTGTCCAGCGACGGTCCAGCGGCGGGTGACGGCGATGGGGATCGCGGAGACGGCGAGGGCGCGCCCGAGGTCCCGCAGGAAGGCGGAGCCGGCGGTCCGATCAGCCGAGCTGTCGACGCCTACGCGCGGGCGGCGGAGCTGGACGACCTCGAGCGACAGCTGGGCGGCGACTACCACGGCGCCACCCTCGACGACGTGGACGAGGAGGCGCTGCGTCGCCACCTCGGAGACGCTGCCGCCGACGATCTCCGGGAGCTCCGGGGGATCGAACACGAGCTCGAACGCTCCGGCGCCATGCGGGTCCGCGACGGCGAGCTGGAGCTGACGCCCCGCGGTGCCCGGCTGCTGGGGGAGCAGGCGCTGGCACGCCTGATGGCGCGGGTGCGGCGCGCACCGTCGACGCGACAGGTCGGCGCCGATCCGGAACCGACCGGCCAGACGCGTCCGTGGCGGTTCGGTGATTGCGAGCCGATCGCGACGTCCGCCACGGTCCGCAACGCGGTGATGCGACGGGCGGGCCACGGGCTCGCCCCCGACCCGGGTCGTGTGCGACTCCATCCGGACGATCTGGAGGTCATCGAACAGGAGATCCGGCCGAGGACCGCCACGGCCCTGCTGCTCGACCTGTCGTTCTCCATGCCGCTGCAGGGGCACTTCGTGCCGGCCAAGCGCATGGCGCTCGCGCTCCATGCGCTCATCGAGGGCAAGCACCGGCAGGACTCGCTGCACCTGATCGGATTCAGCGACTACGCCCGGCGCATGCACCCGTCGGACCTGGCCGCGGCCGGGTTCGAGCGGGTCTACGGCACCAACATGCACCACGCGTTCCTGCTCGCCCGGCGGGTCCTGGCCGACGATCCGCGGCCGGTCAAGCGGGTCGTGATGGTCACCGATGGGGAACCGACGGCCCATCTGGTCGACGGCCGGAGCATGTTCAACTGGCCGCCGGTACCGGAGACCCTTGAGGCGACGCTGCGCGAGGGGATGCGGTTGGCTCGTGCCGGGATCGAACTGGACGTGTTCCTGCTCGAGGACGCGCCCGGGCTGGTGGACTTCGCCGAGCGGCTCGCGGCGCTGACAGGCGGCGAGGTGACGCGCATGAGCGCCGAGCAGGTCGGCCGGACCGTGGTCGGTGGGTACCGCGACGGGTCGGTGCGGCACGGCTGAGTCGTCCACGTGGCACCCAACGTGGCCGGTCGCGGCCCAGGCGGGTCGCTGCCGATGGTCCCACCGCTCGGCGATGGTCCCGCCGAGGAAGGGTCCTCCGGCGGCCAACTGGGGGGCCTTGGACCGCTGCTCGCTGTCCATCCAGGCGGGATAGTCCCTCCAGCGGCGCGAGGGCGCCGAGAGAACAGCCGGCGAAGGCCGGCACCCCCCAGGAGGAACCCCATGTCGACCACCGAAACCCCGGAGACCACCACCGACGGCGCGCTCGAGGCGCCCGCGATCGAGCAGGTGGGCCGTCCGACCAAGCTGTTCACCATCGTCGCCCTGATCGCAATCATCGTCGGTGCGGGGTCCGTGCTCGGTGGCATCGGTGGCGCGGTGTTCACCTACCAGCAGGCGGCCGTCGAGAACATCAACACCCCCGGTGACGCGGCCATCGCGGAGGCGCCGGTCCGTGGCCCGCTGACGATGTGGGCACAGTCCGACATCATCACCCAGCACCAGCTCGACCGCACCGAAGGCCTGCGCTACGCCGAGATGGAACGGATGGTCCCGCAGATCGACGAGGCCACCGGCGAGGCCGTCATCGGTGAGGACGGCGAACCGGTGATGGTCGAGAACATGGACCGTCTCAGTTGGATCGACGCGACGAGCCTGACCACCGTGCTCAACATGGGCATCATGGCCTACGCCCTGAGCCTCTTCGCGGTGGTGGTCGGCGGGACCCTGCTCCTGCTCGGCCTGGTCGTCCTCAAGCTGCGCTCGGCCGTGATCGTCTGACCGGAGCCCGACGCGGGACCCAGCGGTGGCGGCGCCTGGCGGCGCCGCCACCGCCATGCGATGCACCCGGCGCGGGCGCGCGCGGTAGACACTCCAGGGGTGGTGGTTGTCAAGCGGCGAGGTCGATCGCGGGGTCGGTGGTGGTCCAGTGGTGCCAGGCGGTGTCGGGGTCGTAGGGCTGTC
>SKJX01000198.1 GCA_007121785.1 Nitriliruptoraceae bacterium | reverse complement strand
TGACCATCCCGATCAGCAACACGTCGGTGAACCCCGCCAGATCGCTCGGGGCCGCGGTCTTCCAGGGCGGTGACGCCCTCGTGCAGCTGTGGGCGTTCCTGCTCGCACCGTTGGTCGGCGGTGCGCTCGCGGCCGTGATCTGGCGCGCCCTGCATGCCGATACCGCTGAGCCGATCACGGAGGCACCACCGATCCCCGGGACGGTCCCGAGTGCCGGGTGAGCGCACCGTAGGGACCGAGCCGGCATGCCAAAGCCGGCGTCTGGTCGCCGCAGCGTTGGGGCCAGCTCGCCTCCGTCATGGACGGCCAGGAGCAGCGACGGCGCTCGGCCTCTTCGTGATGGACGGCGCGGCTACGGCCTACGAGCCGCTTCCGTGACCGGCGACGGACGAGGGGGTGGGTGCGGCGAGCGGGTCGTCCGAGCGGGTGGCCGCGAGGCGTGCCGCGATGGGGAGGCAGACCACCAGACCGACCAGCAGGATGCCGCTGAGCGCTGCCAGGATCTCCGGGTCGTTGCCGAAGGCGATGGCAACCCCGGCGAAGGCGGGGCCCGCGTTGCGGAGCGGCGCGATGCCGCCCATCGTGGTCCGACGGACCCAGGGACCTGACGCCAGCAACACACCGGCGACGGCAGCCAGCACCGTGAAGACGCCGGCCCCCAGCAGGGTCCGGCTGCCCAAGAGCGAGACGATCTGCTCCCACGAGCTGCCCAGACCCAACACCAGGACCGCGACGAACGAGACCGAGGACAGCCGTTGCGCGGGAGAGGACCAACGCCCGGCCGTGTCCGAGGTCCAGTGCCGCAGAGCCAGCCCGACGGCGAAGGGCACCAGCTGCAGGATCGCGACGGTGCGGACCAGATCACCGACCGGCAGGGCCACGCTGCTGCCGACGCCGGCCCAGCCGATCAGCAGGTTGGCCGTCACCGGGAAGGTCACGGAGCCGATCGTGGCGAGCAGGACCTGGAGCGTCGAACCGGTCAGGACGTCACCACGCTGGATCATCGCGACCTTCGCCCCGAAGGGCGCGCCCGGGGAAGCGGCGACCAGGATCATGGCGATCGTCGCCGCCGTGCTCAGACCGAACAGCCAGGCGACACCCCACCCGAGCATGGGGACGACGATGAGGTTGGCCATCAACACGAGGGCGAGGAGGGAACCTCGCCGCAGCACGGCAACCAGGTCCGCGACCCGGGTTCCGAGGCCAGCTGCGAGCATCGTCGCGCCGATGAACGCGACGAGGACGATGTTGAACACGGCGGTCACGAGCTCCATGGCTGCGCCTCGTTGCTCTGCGCCTGGTCCGCGGAGGAACCGGTGGCCCAGTCGGTGGAGACGTCGGCACCACCCTCCAGCGTGAGCCGCGACCCGGTCCTGGCCAACAGCGGCACCGGCGCGACCTTGCCCGCCGCCAGCCACTCGCCGAGACCGAAGGTCCCGGAGAGCTCGACCAGCCCGGGAGGGGCGAAGCCGAACCGCTGCGCCAACGCCGCCCGATCCGCCGCGGAGTTGACCCGCATCAGCAGCAGGTTGTCGCACTGCGACAGCACGTTGTCCGGCAGCTTGTCGGGGCGTTGCGAGGCGAGCAGGAGGTGGATGCCGTACTTGCGTCCCTTTCCGGCGATGCGGCTGAACAGCTCGACGGCGAGGCGCTGGAGCTCGTCGGAGGGGTCCGCCGGACAGACGTCGTGGGCTTCGTCGACGACGAGCAGCAGGGGCCGACGTTCCTCCCTGCGGGCCCAGAGCTGCCGGAGCACCGCGACCGCCACGGCGATCCGCTCCCGGCGCTCCTCGAACCCGGAGCTGTCGGCGATGATCGCGCGTGGCCGATCCTGCGTCCAGACCTCGCTGACCGTTCGGGCGTCCGGTCCGGCCCACGCGGTCATGCGGTCGATGCCCAGGTTCTCGCCTCGCTGACGAACCGCGTCGAGCACCGGTTCACCGTTTCCCGCGAACGCCTGGAAGACCTCGGTCACCGACCGGAACCTCGTCTCCGGGGTCGCATCCAGGAAGTGGAGCACCGCGTTGTACTCCTCGCGGTCCGCCACCGGGGCGAGCTGGAGGATCGCGGCCGTGCCGGCGATCCCGAGCTCGCTGAACCGGACCCGCAGCGGTGCCGCGTCACCCTCGGTCACGGTGTGCAGGACCCGCACGTCGTCGGCTGCTGCGGCGTACGCCTCGGCGGTCGTCGGGTCGATGTCGTCCCGTGGCCGACCGAGGTGGACGTGATCACCGTTCGGGTCGAGCACGAGCAGCGGTAGTCGGGTGTGCAGGACGAGCTGTTCGAGCAGGGCCCCGAGCGAGTAGGTCTTGCCCGAGCCCGACTGGCCGCACAGGAAGGTGTGGCGGTTGAAGCCTCCCGCGTCGAGCAGCGCCGGGATGCCGTCCTCGGTCCGCAAGGTGCCGACCTGCAGCGGCGCTGTGGTACTTGCGAGCAGCGTCTGGACCTCGTCGGCTGCCGCGGCCGTCACGGTTGCCTCCGCGAAGGGGACCGGCGCCCGTGCGCTGTCCACGAGCCGGCCGTGGCCGGCGACGAACCGTCCTCCGTCCGCCTCGTCGACCTCCTGTGAGAGCACCTGGCCGAGCTCGTCCCCACCGGGGGTCGCCAGCGACACGAAACCACCGAGCCGCAGGCCGGTGCCGAGGGAGCCGCGGTAGGAGAACGTCGTGCCGTCGACGGACCAGGCCTTCGAGCTCGTTGCCTCGTGGATCATCGCTCGCTCCGCTCGTCGCCGGTGGTCAGGGTCGTGGCAGCCCGGGGTGGCACGCGATCCGACGTGTGTCCCTCCACCGGTGAGGTCAGTCGGGCAGACGGTGCACGTCGAGGATCGTCAGCCCGAGCAGCTGGAGGCGCGAGAGGATGCCGTGCAGCTCCGCATCGTCCCGCACGGGCCCGAACAGCACGGTGCCGGAGGAACTGTCCGTTACCGACAGTTCCGGGAAGGCTGCGGCCCCGGTCGCGGACAGTCGCTGCGCGACGCGGAACTCGTAGCGTCCGGACTCCAGCACGGTCATGGTGCTCGGCCCCTCGCTCACGTGGCGGTCAGGTGGTGGCCACTGGCGTCCACCCTCTCGCACCGCGTCCGCGATCGCCTCACCCCGCTGGGGTGGCCCCGGCCCCCCGTCCAGATCGCGACCGGCGTGATCGGGCGCGGTGCGGATGATCCGCTTGGCGAGCGGCGCCGAAGGTGGGATAGTGAAGAGAGCCTCGGACTTGCCGGCTGGCGCTCTCGCCTGAGGTGCAGACGGAGGACCGGGTGACGGCCGCGGTCGAGGGACGGAGTCCCACAGCCTCGCCGCGGCTGCGTCCACCACCGTCCTCGTTCTCCGAGCTCCGCCGCGAGCGGCTGCTGCGTTGGCTCGACCGTGAGCCAGGCATGGCCACGCTCGTCTGCGGACACGCCGGGGCGGGCAAGACGTCGCTGCTCGCGGCGTGGGTGACGGCGGCGGCGCGGGATGGCCGGCTCGTCGCCTGGTACGGGCTCGACCGGTTCGACGACGACTCGTCTCTGCTGTGGGATGGCATCCTCGCGGCCTTGCGCTCGACCGGAGGGTTTCCTCCGACCTCGTACCTCCACGACCTCGTTTCCTCGCCGCACGAGGTGACCGGTGCCTTCGTGGACAACGTGGCTGACGCCGTCGTGGCGCTCGGCACCCCGGTCTGGCTGGTCCTCGACGACGTCCACCTCATCACGGACCCGGAGGCGATCGGCTCGCTGGCGCGGTTGGCCCGGCGGACCTCCGACGGGTTCCACCTGGTCCTCGTGAGCCGCAACGATCCCCCCATCGGCCTGCCACGCCTGCGGGTGGAGGGTCGGCTCCGTGAGCTGCGGGGGGAGGACCTCGCGTTCACCACCGAGGAGACCACGGCGTACCTCGAGGGCCAGGGACTCGACCTGCCGAGCAGCGCCGTCCGCACCCTGCAGGACCGGACCGAAGGGTGGGCGGCGGGTGTTCGGATCGCCGCGCTCGCGTTGGTCGGGAGCGATGATCGCTGCGGCCTGATCGAACGGTTCGGCGGTGACGACCACGCGGTGGCGGATTACCTCGTGACCGAGGTGCTCGCCAACCTCACCGAGGACCGGCGCGGGTTCCTGCTCCGGACCAGCGTCTGCTCGCTCCTGCGGGTCGACCTCGCTCGTGAGCTCAGTGGTCGCGAGGACGCGGGGACGCTGCTCGACGCGCTCGAGCGCGACCACGTCTTCACCCAGCGGCAGGGGCGGACCCGGGAGGTCTACCGCTACCACGAGTTGTTCCGCACGTACCTTCTCGCCGAGCTCCATCGGGTCGATCCCGAGGCGGAACGACACCTGCACCGGACCGCTGCGGTCTGGCATGCGGCGCACGGGGAGACGCTGCAAGCGGTCGAGCACCTCGTCCGTGGCCGTCACGTCGGGGACCTCGCCGAGGTGATCGGCGCGGATGGCATCGGCGCGCTCCTCGACGGGAACGCGCAGGCGATGGCCGGCCTCCTCGCGACGATCGAGCCGCGACACGGGCCGGTGTCGGCGGCCGCGCTGCTCGGCGCCGCCACATCGTTGGAGCTCGGTGATCTCGATGCGGCCGACCGGTGGCTCGCCGGTCTGGATCCGGCGGCGATCGAGGCGAGCGGCGACCCTCCGCTCGTCGCTCTCGCCGCCACGGTCGCGGTCTGGCGTGCCCGCTCGACCGACCGGGTCGAGGACGCCCTGGGGCGGTTGGAGGCGACGTCAGCCGGAGCGACGGGTGTGGAGGCCTACGACCTGCTCGCGCTCCACGAGCGGGGGGTCGCTCGGCTGTACGTCGGTCGGTACGGCGAGGCCGTCGACGATTTGGGCCGTGCCGCGCGGTTGGCCCGGGTGACCGGTCGGGACGCGCTCCAGCTGTCCTGTCGGTCCTTCCGGGCCGGAGGACTCGCGTGCCGCAGCCAGCTGGTGGCGGGCCGTGCGGAGGCGGAGGCGGCGCTCGAACTGGCCCAGCGCCGTGGCTGGGCGGGGTCGCAAGCGGTCGCGCATGCGCACCTGCTGGTCGGTTGGTCCGCCTTCCTCCAGGCTGACCGTGACCTCGCGGCGACCCATGCGCAGTTGGGCGTCGCCTCGCTCGGCCCCCTCGTCGACCCGGACGTCGAGCTCGGCGTCCGCAGCCTCGATCTGGTGGTCTCCGCGGATGGTGATGCCTGCTTCGAAGCGCTCCGGGCGTACCACGAGGCGTTCGAGCGGCTCGCGGGTGCGCAGATGGCGCCGGCACTGCTGGCGTACGCCGTCCCCGAGGTCGTGCGTGTCTACCTCGATGTCGGCGAGCGGACCCGGGCGCAGGGGGTCGTCGATCGAGCCAGCGCTGCCCTGCCCGACCCCGGCGAACTGGCGTTGCTGCGGGCGATGCTGCTGCACGACGCCGGTCGTTTCGACGCGGCCCGGGCGGCGCTGGCACCGGTCGTGCGCGGTGAGGCGCGGTGCCACGTCGTCACGGCCGCGGTGCACGCCCGGTGCCTCGCCGCGGAGCTCGAGCTCCGTCGGGGCGCCACGACCCGGGCCCACGAGGTGATCGTCGCGGCCGTCGAGCTCGCGGCCGACGAGGAGCTCGTCCGTCCCTTCGTCGATCGGTCGGCGGTGCTCGAACTGCTCGGGGCGGGGCGGGGACGCTTCGGACGGCGGGAGCCGTTCGTCGAGCGGGTGCTGGCCGCCCGGTCGCCCCGCGCGTCAGCGGCGGGCCACGAGGCCGATCGGCTGACGCCGGGGGAGCTCGCCGTACTCCGCGAGCTGCCCTCGTTGCTCTCGCTGCGGGAGATCGCCGCGGCGCGGTCGGTGTCGGTCAACACCGTCAAGACCCATCTGCGGTCGATCTACCGCAAGCTCGACGTGGAAGGTCGACGCGAGGCCGTCGACATCGGGCGCCGCCGCGGGCTGCTGTGAGGATGGATCCGGATCACGCCGGGACGGGCGGTTCGCGTTCGGGGATGCTCGTGTCGGCTGCGACGGGACGGAGCCGGCCGCTCAACGCGGTCGTGATGCCGTCCAGGATCAGCTCGATGCCGAGGATCGTGCCGAGGAACCACAGCGCGGACACGGGCCACTGGTTGAGCACCAGGAGCCCGAGCAGGAGCGTCACCCCGCCGCTGAAGAGCAACAGACCGCGTGGGGCGCCGGGTTGGAACGCGGCCACGATCCGCACGATGCCGCCGACGAGCAGCAACGAGCCAGCCAGGAGCGTCAGGGTCAGCAGGCCCACGCCGGGGTTGCGGATGAAGCCGAGGCCGACCAGGAACAGCAGGCCTCCGAAGGCGAGGTCCCAGCGTCGGCTGGAGTCCTTCCACCCGACGATGGCGTTGACCGCGAGCACGATGCCTCCGAACAGGATCATCCATCCGAGGAAGAGCACGGAGATGGCGCCGACCAGGGCGACGTGACCCAGCGCGATGCCCCCGGCGATGACCGAGAGGAAGCCGAGGACGATGTCCCAGCCGGTGCGGCGTCGTTCGAGGAGCTTCGGTTCGTCCACGGGTCGTCCTCCGGGTCGTGGGGGCCTGGGACGACAGCGTGGAGCCAGGACCCTCTGGGTGCGTCACCCCACCGGGGTGAGCGCCGACGGGGCTACCCGCACGGTCCGGCCTGCCCGAACGTCGCCGCGGCGCGACGGTCAGGGCGTGACGATGTCGAACCAGAACGGGAACTCGTCCAGCAGGCCGAACACGCTGAGCAGGCTGGTCGGGTCGCCGGTGATGTCGGGGCCGTCGCTCCCGGTCAACGCCGCGGCGGGGTCGTCGGTGGTGAGGAGGCTGTTGAACCAGTCGCGGGTGGTGGTGATGGTCGCGTCGGTCGTCACCTGCTGGTCAGCGGTGACGGGCCGGTTGTGCAGCACCCCGTTCGACAGCTCGAGCAGGTGCCGCTCGTCGGTGTCGGTCAGGACGAGCAGGGTGGAGCCGACCAGCTCGGCGGCGTCGCGGTGCTTGAGACGGATCGCGAGGTAGTCGAGGATCAGGCTGGTGGGCGTCGCCGCGATGACGTCGGGTGAGGCGGTGCTGGGGGTGGGGATCACCATGACCCCGTCGCGCAGTTCCTTGGCGCCGGTGAGGTAGAAGTTGCGCCACGGCCCGGATTCGGCCTGGTAGCCGAGCTGGGTGAACGCGTCGGCGAGCAGCTCCCGAGCGGCGGTGTTGTCGGGGTCGGCGAACACCACGTGCTTGACGACCTCGGCGACCCAGCGGTCGTCACCGGCCTGGTGGTCGGCGCGGGCACGTGCCAGGATCGCGTCGGCACCGCCCATGTAGGCGACGTAGCGGCGGGCGGCGGCGACCGGCGGGTGGGGGTGGAGGGTGGCGGGGTTGCCGTCGAAGAACCCGAGGTAGCGCTGGTAGATCGCCTTGACGTTGTGGTTGACCGACCCGTAGTAGCCACGTGACGACCAGGTGCGCGCCAGCGCCGGCGGCAGCTCGAGCTGTTCGGCGATCTCGAGCATCGTCTCGCCACGGTTGGCCAACCGCAGGGTCTCGTCGTGCAGGTAGCGGTAGGTGTCACGTTGGGTGCGCAGCAGCTGAAGCGAGGCGTCGTGACCCCAGGTCGGCCAGTGGTGGGAGGCGAACACCAGCTCGGTGTCGGCCCCGAACCGGGTGAGCATCGCATCGATCGCCTTCGACCAGCCGAGCGCGTCGCGGACCTGCGCGCCGCGCAGGGTGTAGAGGTTGTGTTGGACGTGGGTGACGACCTCCGCGGTCCACAACGCCCGCCAGGCCGGCAACAGGAACACGAACTCCGCCGGCGCCTCGGTGTCGGGCGTGTACAGCGTCTGCAGCTCGACGCCGTCGAGCACGATCGAGGTGTCGTCGTGTCCGATCAGATCGGTCGGTTGGATGAGCCCGAACGTGCCGGTGGAGGTGGTCTTGCCCAGCCCCGCACCGACCTGCCCGGTCGCCGATGGCGGCAGCAGGTTGCCGTACATGTACGAGGCGCGACGGCTCATCGCGTTGCCGGCCATCACGTTCTCGCTCACCGCCTCGAAGGTGAACCCCTCCGGCGCGACGATCCGCACCCGACCGGCCGCGACGTCCTCGGGTGAGCACACCCCCCGCACCCCACCGAAGTGGTCGGCGTGGCTGTGGCTGTACACCACCGCGGTCACCGGGCGCCGTTCGACGTGGGCGTTCACCAGCTCCAACGCGGCCGCCGCCACCTCGGCGGTGATCAGCGGGTCGAGCACGATCCAGCCGGTCTGCCCAAGCACGAAGCTGATGTTGGACAGGTCCAGGCTGCGCACCTGATAGATCCCGTCCACCACCTCGAACAGCCCCCCGACCCCACTGAGCAGCTCCTGGCGCCACAAGCTCGGGTTCACCGTCTCCGGGGCGTCCCCCTTGACGAAATCGAACTTGCGTGCATCCCAGACCAGGCCACCGTCCTGCGTCGTGACCGTGTCAGGAAGTGGCGCGATCAACCCCCGCTCCGCCAGATCGTGATCGGCGGTGTCGGCGAACGGCAGTCGGTCGAGCAGATCGGCGTTCGCGGCACGGGTCGCTTCGGTCGCGGGCATCGTGGGGCTCTCCTCGTGGGGCAGGCTCGGCGGGTGGGAGCTCGCGCCGGGGGCGACGCTCGGAGGGCGGCATGCCAGCAGGTGTGGTTCGCCACGGTGCCCTTCGGGCGTGAGCCCTGCGGTGAGCCTGCGGCTCGCACTATCCGGAGGCATCACCCCACCGGGGTGAGGGCGCCGGTCCGACCGCCAGCCCGCAGCGTCCTTCCGAGGACCGCGTCGGGCTCATCCCCTCGTGTCGGCGTGATGGCTGCCCGTTAGCCTGGACGTCATGGCTTCCTCGCATCAGGACCCGCCTTCGATCGGTGCGTTGCTGGATGCACAGCGGCGGCGTCGGCTCGTGGGGCGCAGGGCCGAGTTGGAGTTGTTCCGGTCCGCGGTGGCAACCGGGACGCGCGACCTTGCGGTGCTGTACCTGCATGGGCCGGGTGGGATCGGCAAGACGAGCCTGCTCGACGCCTTCAGCGGGATCGCTGCAGCTCAGGACGCGACGGTGGTCCGGCTCGACGCGCGGGAGCTCGCTGCCTCACCGAGCGCGGTCCTGGCCGCGATGCGTGCGGTCATCGAGGTGTCGGATGACGGACCGATCGGCGATGCGGCGGAGCCGCTCGTGCTGATGATCGACAGCTACGAGCGCCTCACGCCGATCGATGACTGGGTCCGGGAGCAGCTGGTCCCGCGGTTGCCGGTCGATGCGCTGACGGTCCTTGCCGGCCGCACGCCGCCCGCGCCGGGATGGCGAGCGGACCCTGCGTGGCGTGACCTGCTCCGCGTGGTGTCGTTGCGGAACCTCGACCCGGACGACGGTCGCGCCTACCTCGCTGCCTGTGGGGTCGACCCGGAGCGGCACGACGGGCTGCTCGCCCTCACCCACGGCCATCCACTGGGCCTGTCGTTGTGCGCCGACGTCGTGGTCCGAGGCGGCGAGCCCGGCGGCGACGCGCTGCACCCGGACCTCGTCGGTGACCTGGTCCGTGGGTTCGTGGACGTGGTGCCCGACGAGCGTCAACGCACCGTGCTGGCGGCCTGCGCGCAGGCGCGGGTCACCACCGAGGAGTTCCTGCGCGAGGTGTTGCGGCCCGACGATGCCGCTGACGAGGCCTACGAGCGGTTCTCCTGGCTGCAGGGACTGTCGTTCATCGAGGTCGGCCCGGATGGGGTGTTCCCCCACGACCTGGCGAGGGACGTGCTGGACGCGGACCTGCGATGGCGGGA
>SKJX01000014.1 GCA_007121785.1 Nitriliruptoraceae bacterium | reverse complement strand
TCCGCGCTCGTGCCGCGAGCCGGCACGTTTCCTCGGTGGGTGTAGCTCAGTTCGGTTAGAGCGCTCGGTTGTGATCCGAGAGGCCGGGGGTTCAAGTCCCCTCATCCACCCCACGGTGCGGCCGTGAACACCGTTCGCTACGGTCTCGCGTCCGCATCCTGCGCCGCTAGCTCAATTGGCAGAGCATCCGGCTCTTAACCGGCAGGTTCTAGGTTCAAGTCCTAGGCGGCGCACCACACGAAATCGCAGGTCAGAGGCCCTTTCCGCGCCTCAAGACCGGGCCCTTCGTTCCCCAACGTAAGCGAAGCGGTACCAGGGTCGGTACCGAACGGACGCAGTCACACCGGGCCTGACAACGGCACGGCGCACATGAGAAGCAAGCCTGAAGAGTCACGTCACCCCGACCTGGCTGGCGGACTCGCCCTTGTCGGTTGCACCCCGATCTGGCGGAGCTTCGGCGGCTGGCACTCGGTAGGAGAGGTGGGCCTGCTGCCCCGCACCAGCACAACCGGCGGAGCCTCTCGCGCCACCTGACGGGTGACCTTGGTTGCTAGGCACCAGCAACTCACGAACGCCCAGACAGCACGCCGCCTGCGTCTTGCCTCTCGCCCGACCTCTTGCATCATGGCGGCTGAGGCCACTCCGGCACCGTGAGTCGTCGCCATCCGCATCCAGCTGCGTGGGGCGCGCTGGTCCGCAGGGCCTGTGTGGGACGACGGTCCCGGATGTTGGTGCCCGGTGGAGGTGTCGCTCGCCACGATGAAGGGACCACTTGGATGGGTGGCTGCACGGGCGGTTTTCGATCCTCGGCGACAACCCTGGCAGGCACAGGGAACGTGAGCTCGTCGCGGAACTGCACGGGTCGTTCCGCGGCCGGTTGACTCCGGCCCTGCGGGCCAAGGAACGTACGGCGACCTACTCTTCGGCTCGAGATCGTGGCTGGTCGCAATGGGCGTCGTGCGTTGATGGCATCGCCCAGTGGTCGGGCCGGGCCGGCGTGTTGAGGTGTCCGCGGTGGCGGCGGTTGTCAGGTGCCCTGGAGGGGTGACGGCTACTGGGCACGGCAGCGGCACCGTAGAGGGAGGAACACGCGCCACGACCGTCGCGGACATGACCGATACAGCAGACGTTATGTACGATACGGTCTGCTGTAGCCGACAGACGGTTGGTGGTTGGGGCAGACGCTGTCACCCATGACCCGCGACGCGGTCGTCGTCGTCGGGCAGCTGGTCGCGTCCGAACGGCGTCGGCAGCGCCGGACCGCGGCCGACCTCGCTGAGCGTGCCGGGATCTCCCGCGACACGCTCTACCGGGTCGAGCGCGGCGACCCGACCGTCGCGATCGGGACCGCGCTCGAGGTGCTGGTCCTGTTGGGCGTCCCGCTGTTCGCCACCGACGCGGACGGCCTCGCCCGACAGGTCGCGTCCGGTCGGCAGCTGCTCGCGCTCCTACCCGACCGCGTCCGTCCCGACACACGCAAGCCCGACGATGACTTCTGACCGCGTCTACGTGTGGACGTGGCTCGCCGACCGCGCGGACCCGGTCGTCGCCGGTGCACTGGACCCGGTCGGCGACCGGCTCCACTTCGTCTACGGCCGCAGCTACCTCGAACGGCCCGACGCCGTCCCGCTGTACCTGCCCGAGTTGCCGCTGCAGCCTGGCGACCAGCCGCCACCGGACGGCATGGACCTCGCCGGCTGCCTCGCCGACGGCGCTCCTGACGCGTGGGGTCGCCGCGTCATCCTGCGACGTCTCCACGCCGGCGAAAGCCGCGACCTCGACCCGGCCGCGCTGCCGACCGTCACCTACCTGCTCGAGTCCGGCAGCGACCGGATCGGAGCGAACGACTTCCAAGCCTCCGCCGAGACCTACGTCCCGCGCGAGATCGACGCCACGCTTGAGGAGCTGCTGACCGCCGTCGACCGGCTTCAGGCCGGCGAGCCGTTCTCCGAAGAGATCGACCGGGTCCTCAACGCCGGCTCGGCGGTCGGAGGCGCCCGCCCGAAGGCCACCGTCACGGCTGCCGACGGTCGCGCATTGATCGCGAAGTTCTCCACCCCGAGCGACACCTACCCGGTCGTCAAGGGCGAGGCGGTTGCGATGGAGCTCGCGCGCCGCTCCGGTCTCAACGTTGCCGCGACCGAACGGATCACCGTCCTCGACCGAGACGTGCTGCTCGTCAACCGGTTCGACCGCATCTACGGCACCCACCGAAGGCGCGCGCTGGTGTCCGCGCTCACGCTGCTCGGGCTCGGCGAGATATACGCCCGCTACGCCACCTACCCGGACCTCGCCCAGACCATCCGCACCCGCTTCACCGACCCCCAGGCGACCCTCGTCGAACTGTACGGCCGGCTGGTCTTCAACGTCCTGATCGGCAACCGCGACGACCACGCCCGCAACCACGCCGCGTTCTGGGACGGACACGACCTGACGCTCACCCCGGCGTATGACCTCGACCCGCAGCCGCGCGACACCGGCGAAGCAACCCAGGCGATGGCCGTCACCCGCGCCGGCGACCGCCGGTCACGGCTGGCGACCTGCATCGACGCGGCGGGAGAGTTCCTGCTCGCCGAAGCCCAGGCACGCGCGATCGTCGACCGGCTCGTGCAGGGAATCGTCGACGAGTTCGACGACGCGGCCGAAGCGGTCGGACTGACCGACGTCGACCGGAAGCTGCTATGGCGGCGGGCGTTCCTGCACCCGTACGCGTTCGAAGACTACGGGCCCGCGCCCGCCTGACCTGCCGGCCTCACTGCCAGGACCATCGCACCTTCGGTCACGGGATGCCGCGACACGGCGAGCGGTAGCTTCCGCGCAAGCGGTGCGGCGGACGGCAGGCCGTGGAGTAGCCACCGCTGCAGACCGGTCTCCAGAGCCCTGAGGCGGCGGATCGGAAGTCATCCGCAGACCCCGGCCCTCGCGGCGTCCAGCCCTGGATGTTGACATCGGTCCTGCGGGCCGAGGACCGTACGGTGGGCGGTGTGACGGGGCGACGATCTCGGTGGGATCCTGTGAAGGCAATGTCCGAGGTGGAGCGATCCCCAGGCGCATACAACTCGCGGGTTCACGAGCCTCGTGAGGACGTACGCTTCTGGGGTGAGGAGGCCGGCCATGACGTTCGAACGGATCACGACCGATCCTGAGGTGCTGGGGGGCGTGCCCTGCATCCGTGGTCTGCGGGTGCCCGTGGCAACCGTGGTTGGCATGGTCGCGGACGGTATGACCGTCGAGGAGATCCTGGCCGACTTTCCCTATCTGGAGTCCGAGGACATCGCCGAGGCCTTACACTACGACGCCGAGGCGGTCCGAGAGCGTGAGCTGCCATTGCGTCCGGTGGGATGAGGTTTCTGGTCGACGCGAGCAGGCCTCGCCGGTGGTCGTGCGGGAGCTGCGCGTGGCTGGGCACGACGCGGTCCACATCGGTGAGGTGCTCCGGCTTGACGCCCCGGATGTGGACATCCTCGAGCACGCTGCTCAGGAGGCTCGAGTGATCGTGGCCGCGGATACGGACTTCGGTGAACGGCTGGCCGCTCGGCGGGCCGCGCAGCCGTCGGTGGTGCTGTTCCACCGGCAGACGGGTCGCCGTCCACGGGAGCAGGCTGCGCTGCTGCTCGCGAACCTGTCTTCGGTCGAGGCGGACCTGCACGGCGGTGCCATCGTCGTTGTCGAGGAGCGGCGGGTTCGGGTCCGGGCGTTGCCGATCACCGAGCCATGAACAACTCAGCGTCGCAGTCACGGTTCGTGTGCACGGCAGCCACCTGGGACGGACACCGATAGCCGGCCAGCCCAACTCCGATGCGACCCCGGTGACGCGGTCCTCGCGGCGTGCCCGACGGGAACTCGCTCAGGAGTCCTTGTAGCCGAGACGCTCCGCAGCCAGCGCCCCGTCAAGGATCCGGATCGCCTTGGGGCCGACTCCGTGGATCGCCAACAGCTCATCCCGCGAGTGGCGCGCCACCTGTTCGAGGCTCGTGATCCCGTTGAGGGAGAGCTCGCGAGCCGCGGTCTTACCGATCTCGTTCGGGAGATCTCCCACCGGTCGTACATCGGGTGTTCCAGCCATCGTGGAGCCCTCCGATCGGGCGACGGCGTGCCCAAGGCTAGGAACACGGTGCGCGCCCGTCCGCGGCAGCTGAATCGAGCCCACGTCAGCTACACCCCGATGCGGGCTCCAGATTGTCACGGTGATGATGTCGATCGGCGGTAGACCTGCGGCCGTCGTGCGTTGGCACGATGTAGATCGTCCGGCAGGGCGCCATCTGTGCTGACCGTGTCGGGGGTCAGCGGACCGTTCACGCGGCGTCGACGCTCTGTCGAGGGGCGATCGGATGCGACCGCCACCGCACCCGGGCCAGCCAGGTGAGGATGACCGCCAGGACGAGGGTGACCACGACGTTGGATACCTCGCCCCGTGGCACATGCCACAGCGCTGCCAACACCATCACAACGGCGAGCCCTGCCGCCGCGAGCGGGGTCAGGTAGGGGCGTATCCGTGTTGCGGCAGGGAGCACCAGGCCGAGCCCTCCCAGGATCTCGGCCGAACCGCTGGCCACGTGAAGCCAGGTCGGCAGGTCATACATCCAGGCCATCTGGTCAGGCAGTCCTTCGGGTACGGCGAAGTGCATGACGCCGATCGCCACGAAGTAGATGCCGAGAACGACCTGCACCACCCAAGCGAGCGGGTGCATGCCGGCTCCTGCCACCGCGGGGGTCGGGCCGCGGTCGGGCTACCGGTTGTAGCGTGCAACAGCAGGCGCGACAAGCGCTTTCGAACCGGTCATCAACTGGGGAGTGTGCGACGCCGCGTGTGTATCGGTGAACCGCGAACGGACGTTGTTGCCTGGTCGGAATCGGTGGAGGGGCCGCGCGACCGGGGTGAGCGTTGCAGCCATTGCCAACACCACGCCTGAACCAGGTGGTGGCGTCGGCATGGTCGGTGCGCTCCACCTGTCGCTCGTCCCCGGTCGCCGTCCGCGTCCGTCGATCGCGGTGCCCGCGCCGTGGCACTCCCCCGGCGCGATCAAGCCCCTACAGCGTCATGGACCGTGGCGTCCAACAACCCTTCGGGATCGTGCTGGTGCTCGTCTTGAGTGTTGGCGCCGGCGATGGCGCCCACCCGAGGATGCCCTCGAACTCGACGACGACACCGAGGTCCGTCTGGTGACCTCTCACCTGTCGCTGCACGATGAGGTGGTCATCGAACTCGCGGTGGGAGAGGAGCCGCGGGCCGATCGCCGGGTCCAACGATGACGCGGGGACGACAGGCCAGGTGATCCTTGAGCGCGTGACAGACGACCGAGCGACGTTGATCGCGGTCGACGAACCGCAGACCCGGCTTGAGGTGAAAGCTCACCCGCTAGGGCCCGACGGTGCCGGTGGGAAGATCGTGTTCGTCGAGGTAGGCCAGGCACAGCACGGTCACGTCCCCGAGCCTGGTCGGAACGGATCGGCATCCAGCGCCAGCCGCCACCTGCTGGACACGGACTTCGACGACCCCCACTGAGCACTGGTGGCCATCCTCGAACACCACAAGGGGCTCCCCCGCGGCTGGTCGTGAGCTTCCGGATGCTCAGCAGGAGGTGGCCAGGAACTCCGCGCACTCGTCCTCGGTCAGTGATCGCGTGACCCGGTCACGAGCCAGGTCGAGCAGATCATCCGTGTCGACCACGTGCAGATGGACCGGCCCTTCCTTGAGGACCGTCGCGAGGTAGCGCCCATCCGGGCTCAGACGCACCCGTGCCGTATCGGCCCCGTAGCGCACGTCGAAGCGGGGCGTCCCACCGTCGAGGTCACGCACGACCACGGCGTCGTCGTCGGTGTACGCCAGGGCATCGCCCGCAGCGGCGACGCTGGCACCGGCGGCCTCCGTCAGGGTCTCGACCACCTCACCGGTGCGACGGTCCCACACGCGCACGAGCCCGTGCACCTCGCTGGTCGCCTTGCGCTGGTCATCGAGGAAGGCGATGTCGATGACCGACCGCTCGACGTCGAGCTCATGCACCAGATCGCCCGTCTCGGCATCGAGCACCAGGGCAGCTTCCTGTGCTCCAACGGCCAGTTCGTCGCCCAACGGTGTGTACGACACGTGGTAGACCGGGCCGCGGTCGTGCTCGTAGGCGAACACCTCGGTGCCGTCGTCCACCTCGACGACCTGGAGGAGGCCAGCACCCGACGCGACCGCGACACGGTCGCCGTCTTCGCTCAGAGCGAGATCCCAGAGCGGGTACTCGAGCTCCGTCACACTGTCGCCGCGGGCGGCTCCGCTCGTGGCATCCCAGACGTGGACCTGCTCCTGCCGCTCCTCGGGTGCGTCCTCCTTGTCGCCGGTCACCGAGCTGGCGGCGATGGCGCTCCCGTCCGCGCTGTAGGTGACGAGGCGGACGGGATGCTCGGCCTCGAGCGTGAGGACGTCCGCGCCGGTCGCGACGTCACGGACGTGGACGGCGTTGTCCGGTCCGGCGATGGCGATGTGGCGACCGTCGGGACTGAAGCTCGCACCCGCCAGCACCCGCTGGTCGGTTCCGGGGAACGCGGCATGCTCGAAGCCTCCGACGCCGTCGACGTTCCAGACCCGGGTGGTGTCGTCTGTGTGACTGGTGGTGACGACCCGGGCGCCATCCGGATGGAACGCGGCTCCCGCGAGGCTGCCCTCGTGCCCGCGCAGGGCCACGAGTTCCTCCCCCGTGCCGCTGTCCCACACGCGTGCGCTCACGTTGGAGGCGGACAGCACCCGCTCACCATCGGCGCTCACCGCGAGGTCGTTCACGAGCGTGGTGTGGCCCGTGAGGACCGTGAGCAGGTCCCCGTCCGCAGCGTCACGGACCAGGATCGAACCGTCCTGGCTACCGAGCAGGACCCGGTCGCCCTCGGGATGGACCACGACGGAGTAGACGGGAAGCGTCTCGTCGGTCGGGGGCACGTGCCACCGCAGGTCTCCCGACCCGAGGTCCCAGACGCGCGTCCCTCCCATCTCCGTCACGGTCGCGAGCCAGGAACCGTCGGGGCTCAACGCGTAGGCGTGGACCTGGTCGAGGTGGCCATCGACCTGCTCGAGCAGGGCCCCCGTCGTCGCATCCCAGACCCCCACGCTGCGGGCCGCCTCCCAACCGCCGTCCGTACGCTGCGGGATGAGCCCGACCACGAGGTCGCCGTCCGTGCCGAACGCGGGTCGGTAGACCTCACCATCGAGGCGGACCTGGGCGTCCCCAGTGGCGGCGTCGAGGACCGCCCCCTGCAGGTCGGCGTCTGCGGCGACGATCGATGACCCGTCGGGCGAGACGTCGATGTCGTCGGCCTGCGCGATCCGGCGCTCCTCGATCCCGGACTCCGGGTGGAACGCGTACCCCTCGAGCTCGAGCTGAGTCTCCGGCTGCTCGGGGGCACGGACGGCCAGCGTCCCGTCGGCACCGACGGTGGCGATCCGACCGTCAGGGGCGATGCTCAGTTGGCCGCCGCCCGGGAGACGCTGTTCGACATGTGAAGCCATCAGCGCGCGCCGCAACGCGGTCTCGGCCTCGGCCAGCACCCTGCCATCTGCCTGCCTGGTGGCGTTGACCGCTTCGATGGCTAGGAGGATGCTGCGCTCGGGATCGACCTCGAGCTCCGCGATGGCGGCGGAGGCCACACCGCGGGCCGTCGCGATCCGCTCCTCCTCGACCGCCCGCTCCCGCTGCCCGAACGCCAGGGCCGCCAGGCTGCTGGCCACGACCGCTGCGAGCAGCGACACGACCAGGAGCGCTCGCAGCCGCGTCGTCGATCGTTCCGCCAGCTGCTCCTCGCGTCGCTGTCGCGCTCGTTCCTGTTCAGCCTGGCTCGCGGCCGCGTCGCGACTGGCGGTGAGCAGCTCGCGTTCGTCGGTCGTCAGCGACAGGAGCGATCGATCGGCCCACTCCTCGAACGCCGAGAGGCGCAGCCCCTCGAGCAGGTAGCCGTCGCTGCGCTCAGCAGCCCGCCACTCCTCGACCGCGGCCTCGAGCCGCCGATGCATGTGCAGATCGTCTCGTGCGACGTCGATCCACCCGCGGAGGCGATCCCAGGCCTCCAGCAGGGCCTCGTGTGCCACCTCGACCGTCGGCAGGCGCGTCGCCGGCTCGCGGTCGAAGGTCAGCAGGCGGTGACGACCGTAGGTCTCAAGCACCTCGTCGAGGACGTCGGGACTGGCCAGGCCGGCGAGTTCCTCGCGGGTCACCCGCCGTCGGGTCCCTGTGCTGACCTCACCGATCGTCACCAGGCGGAGGAACACCTGGTGGCACACCTGCTGGCCGGCAGCATCGAGCGATGCGTACAGGGCTTCGGCACGGCCACCCAGGGCGCCGTGTAACCCCCCGATGGCGCGGTAGCCGTCCAGCGTCAGTCGATCACCGGATCGTCGGGCGAAGAGCTCGGTCAAGGCGTACTGCAGCAGCGGGAGGGCACCGGGTGCCTGGACCACGTCCGCGACGATCTGGGCCACGAGATCACGGTCGACGTGCACGCCGACCGCCCGCGCCGGTTGCACGATCACGCGTTCGAGCTCCTCCACCGAAAGCGTCGCCACGGGAACCGTGTGGCTGGCGACGAGCTCACCGAGCCGTGCATCGAGCAACGGATGGTCGAAGAAGTCCGCTCGCAGGGTCACGACCACCTTCAGCGGTGACCGAGCATCCGTGACCGCATGCTGGAGCAGCCGGACGAACCTCTCCCGCTCCGCTGCCGACGCGACCGAGAAGAGCTCCTCGAACTGATCGATGAGGAGCAGGAGCTGGCCGCCGTCGTCAGGCAGGGCCAGCTGAACCGCTCGAGCCAAGCCAGCGTCGCCATCAGCGAGGGCAGCGCGGACCTCGTCGCGATCGGCGACGGCGACATCGATCAGCGCGCGCTTGAGCTCCGCCACGGGCGTTGCACCGGGCACCATCGTGGTGACGAACCACCGGTCCGAGCCGGCGATCTCACCATGTCGCACAGCCGGTACGAGGCCGGCCCGGACCAGGCTCGACTTCCCGCTCCCACTGGGGCCGATGACGGCGATGAACCGTCCGGACGTGCCGTGGTGACCGAGCCGGTCGATGAGCTGCCGCACGAGGTGTTCACGGCCGAAGAAGTCGCCGGCGTCCGCCTCCTGGAAGGCCTGGAGCCCCTTGTACGGGTTCCGGGCCGAGATGACCGCCGGAGCCGGCGTTGGCTCCTCGCGTCGGCCGTCCCGGAGGGCGGCCGCGAGATCGCCGGCACCCGCGAACCGTTCGTTGGGGTCGACGGCGGTCGCACGCGACAGGACGTCCTCGACGTACGACGGAAGGTCGCTGCGCAGCTCCCGCAGCGTCGGCAGCGGTTGGCGCAGCACCCGCTGCGACAACGAGTCCGGCGCCTCTCCCTCGTAGGGGTGACGGCCGGTCAGCAGCTCGAAGGTGAGCAGTCCCAGCCCGAAGATGTCCGTCGCCGCGGTGAGTGGGCCGCCACTGACGTGCTCGGGTGTCAGGTACGGATGGGATCCGGGACTGACCGGCGGATCCTCGATGCCGCGGGCGATGCCGAAGTCGGACAGGTAGGCGTGGTCCTCCTCGTCGAGCAGCACGTTCGCCGGCTTGACGTCGAGGTGGGCGATGCCGTGACGGTGCGCGACGTCCAACGCGGCAGCGACCTGGCTGATCAGGTCCGTGGCCGGGCGCAGGTTCCACGGGCCACGCCGGAGCGCCTGGGCGAGGCTGCCGCCGCGCAACCAACGCATCACCAGGTAGGCGGCATCCGGCTCACGCCAGTAGTCGTACAGCGGGACGATGTGCAGGTGCTCGAGCCTGGCGACGGTCTGGGCCTCGATCTCGAACCGTCGGATGAACCGCGGATCGTTGGCGTGTTCCGGACGGATCACCTTGACGGCGACGTCCCGGTCGATGCCGGGTTGCCGGCCCCGGTAGACGACCCCGAAGCCTCCGGAACCGACCTCCTCGAGCAGCTCGTAGCTGCGTGCCGAGCGGGGCGTCGGACCGGGCGTGGTCGACGGTGGGGTGACGACGCGGGACGGTTCGTCAGCGCTCTCCGGTCGGCCCGGGTCAGGCACCTGGCGGAGCACCTTGGTGTGCAGTTCCTGGAGCCGAGGTGAGGGGTCGATCCCCAGCTCCTCGGCCAGGGTCTGCCGCGCGCGCTCGTAGGCGTCCAGCGCCTCGGCCTGCCGTCCGGAGCGGTGCAGCGCGGTCATCAGTTGGAACCAGAGGTGCTCCCACAGGGGGAAGCTCGCGGTCAGCTCCCGCAGTTCACCGATCAGTTGCGCGTGGAGGCCGAGCGCGAGGTCCGCATCGATGCGGCGTTCGACCCCGCGTCGGTGCAGCTCCTCCAGCCGCTCCACCTCGGCGACCAACGACGGTTCGTCCGCGAGCGCACCGAAGGGCCGACCCCGCCACAGCTCCAACGCTTCCCGCAGCGTCGTCGCGGCGTGGTCGGGATCGTCCGCGAGTCGCTCCTCGCCCTCGTCGACCAGGCGTGCGAAGCGCAGCGCATCGACCTGCTCGGGATCGAGGTGCAGGACGTAGCCGTCGTCGCGGTGCTCGACGTCGACGTCACCGTCCAGCGTCCGCCGCAGGTTCGAGATGTAGACCTGCAGAGAGCGGCGCGGGTCCGCGGGCGCATCCTCCGGCCACAACGCCGTCACGAGCCGGTCGATCGGCACCACCCGACCAGCAGCGACCACGAGCAGCGCGAGGACCAGCCGTTGCTTCGGGCCGCCTACCGGCAGGCTGTCCCCATCAGCCGTGGTGACCTCCACCGGCCCAAGCACCAGGAACCGCACGTCGACCCTCTGCTCCACCACCCCCTCGCAGGGCGGCTCGGCTCAGTCGCGGGATCGTGAGGACCATCTCCTCGGTCCCACCCGGTCGCTCCCACGCACGATCGGGCCGTCCCCGTCCCCAACCGTACCGGCCTCTGCCGCGCGGGGTCGCTCTCCGCGCTCACCGGCACACCGGCCCCGACTGCCCGTGCGGGTGAGCGCGCGAGCGCTTTCCTGGGGCGCTCAACGAGGGAGTTGAGCGGTCGTTGAGCGTCCTCGAAGCGGTCGCGTCCATCGTGCCCGGCACGAACTCCCCCACACGAGGAAGAGGCGGTCTGAGCCACTCTCGGTGCGGCCGCCGGGGGGAACGACGAGATCGGAGGCACGTGATGCGCAGAAGGATGCTCGGACTGATGATGGCCGTTGGTCTGCTCATGGGGGCCATGGCCGCACCGGCGGCCGCCCAGGGCCAGGCGGCAGACCCCGACTCTCAGGGCAAGGGCTGTCCGTACATCGGCGTGGAGTGGTCGATGTGGGCTAAGGACGGCGGGGAGAACTTCCCTCTCATCGGCGAATGGACCTCCGACACCGCGGTCACGGGGAGCGTTCCGGATGGTTACGAGACGTTCCTCGAAGATACGTACGGCATCGAGGATGCCACGATCGAGGAGGGGCCTGGCGTCTACTCCCGCGTGCTCGCCATCTACTGCGATGAGGTTGCTGAGGCTGCTCAGTAAGCCGGTGACGTCGCGCCGGATCCGAGGGCAGCACGAGACCGAGGGGCGGTGAACCTCAAGCCAGGGGCGACGTGCGTGAGGCTGCGGCAGGCCGGCGATCCGACGGGGGCGCCGGCCAGCCGTTCCCCGCTGGTTGGTCACCGGCTCGTGTCCGACACCGGTCTGGACGGGCCGCGCCCCGTCGCCGGCGTGCGAGGGAGCGCCGGACGAGGGCAGTAGCCTCGGGAGGATGCGCCGACCCCGCAGACCAAGCCGACCCCGCAGACCAGCCGGAGACGACCCCTCAGCGCACGTGGACGCGACCGTCGCGCCGCGCGGAGGCTGGTACCCGTGGGTGGTCATGGGGGTCGTGCTGACCGGCAGCTACCTCGTCGTCCTCAACACCACCGTGTTGGGGGTCGCGTTGCCGGACATCGCCCAGGACCTGGGCACGGTCGGCGGGTTGGACGTCGACTGGGTCATCACCACCTACCTGCTCGCGGTCGTGGCGGTGCAGCCTGCGACCGCCTGGCTGGCCGACCGTCTGGGCCACAAACGGCTCTACCTCGCCTGCTTGGCCCTGTTCGCGGTCGGTTCGGTGGCCTGCGCGCTCGCCCCGACGCTCGGCACGCTCCTCATCTCCCGGTTCGTGCAGGGAGCGGGTGGCGGTGCGCTGATGCCGCTGGGCATGGCGATGGTGCTCGGCGAGTTCCCTCCGCACCGGCGCGGCCTGGTGCTCGGTATCCGTGGCGTGGCCATCATGGCCGGTCCGGCGTTGGGCCCGCCGATCGGAGGCATCCTCGTCACCCAGGGCAGCTGGCGCCTTATCTTCGCGGTGCTGGTCCCCATCGCGGTGCTGGCGGTCGTCCTCGCGGCCCGGCTCCTGAAGGACCCCGGCAAGCGGCAGCATCGCCCGTTGGACGCGGTGGGTTGGGCGCTGGCGTTCACCGGCATCGGCCTGGTGGTGCTCGGTGCTCGCCAGGCACCGAGCTGGGGTTTCGCGTCACCGGCCACCGTCGGCGTCGCGCTGACCGGTGCGGTCCTGCTCGCCTGGCTGGCCCGCCGGACGCTCCGCCACGACCACCCGATCCTCGAACTGCGGCTGTTCGGCGTCCCGATCTTCGGCTTGTCGCTGTTGATGGTCTGGCTGATCACCATCGTGCAGTTCGCCCGCCTGAACTTCCTCCCGATCGAACTGCAGGTCGTCCGGGGCGCCTCCGCGCAGGAGGTCGGGCTGATGCTGGCGCCCGCGGCCGTCGGTGTGGCGCTGACGATGGCGCTCGGCGGGTGGCTGGCCGACCGCATCGGTGCCCGCGTCCCGATGGTCTGTGGCCTGACCGTGCTGTGCTTCACGACCTGGCAACTCGCGACGTTGCAGCCGCAGACGCCAGCGTCGTGGATCGTGCTCGTGCTCCTCGTCCAAGGGCTGGGAACCGGGCTGATGCGGATCCCGTTGAACGTCGCCGGCATGAACTCGCTGCAGAACCGCTTCATCACCCATGCCGCAGCGCTTCGCTCGCTGAACCGTCAGGTCGCCGGCGCCCTCGCCACGGCGGTGCTCGCGGCGATCCTCACTGCCCAGCTCGGAGCGGTCGCACCGAACGTCAGCGACGCGGGCCAACTGCTGGAGGCACAAGCCGCCTACAACCGGCTGTTCCAGGTCGCCTTCGGGTTCTCGGTCCTGGCGTTGATCGGCGCGTTCTTCATGCCGGGCAAACAGCGGATGCACGAGCTCCAGGCGTCCCGTGCCCAGGAGTACGCGGACGACGGCCCCTGACCTGCTCCAGGACGCACCGGTGCAAGCTGGTGCTGATGCCGGGCTCCGCGAGGCCATCGAGGTGGTGGCTGCCGGACACCACCTCGACGTCCACCTCCCATCCGCCGATGGGCCCAGGGATCCGGGACTCGTGCGCGAGCAGTACGGCCCTTGGTCCCTTGTCGTGTAGCTCGGGGCCAGCCACGGTGTGGCCACACCGCACGTGAGGAGCGATCTTGGCACGCATCCTGGTCGGAGTGGACGGCTCGGAGCACTCGAAGCGTGCGCTTCGGTGGGCGATCGAGGAGGCCCAGCTACGGGACGCACGGGTCACCATGGTGCACGCCTACGAGCCGGCGCGGGTCCGCAGCCCATACACCTACTCCTACTCGGCGATGCCGGGGACCCTCACCGATGACCTGCGTGAGCAGGAGCGCGAGTGGCGGCAGCAGCAGGAGGAGCAGGTCCGCCAGCACGCCGAGTCCGCAGCCGCGAGGATCCTCGAGTCGGTCGTCGACACACCGAAGCGTGGCCAGGTCGAGACCCTGGTCGTCCCCCGCGACCCGGCGGACGTGCTCGTGGAGCTGAGCCGCAACGCGGACCTGCTGGTGATGGGCAGCCGCGGCTACGGCGGCTTCAAGGGTTTGCTTCTGGGGTCGGTGTCGCAGAAGTGCGTGTCCCACTCCCGCTGCCCGGTCGTGATCCTCCGGTAGCGCCGCTCACCTCGAGGCATCAGCGGACGTCGCTGGCCGTCCGGCAGCGGGCTCGGACGCGGCGGCGACGAAGCACCGTGCGACGTGCGGCGCCCCGACCCAGGCCGCATGCAGGTAGCTGGCGTGCACGCTGCCGGCGACGAACCCTTCGGCGGTGCGGTGCGCCCGCCCCTCGAGCTCCCAGGCGGGCCGCTCACCGGCGCGAGGCGTCACCGTGGTGCGGTGGAACTCGTGGCCACGCAGGACGGTTCCGGCCGGGCCGAGCGCCCCGGCGGTGAGCGAGCGAGCTTCCCGGTAGCCCAACGTCAGCCCGTCGGTGAAGGTGGCGGTGGCGTCCAGGAGCCCGACCATCGCCTGCCCGTCCAGCTCCCGGCACAGGTACAGCAGCCCCCCGCACTCGGCGACGATCGGGCCACCCGCGGCGGCCAGCGCCCGCAGCTCGGTCGCCAGCCGCACGTTCGCCGCGAGCTCAGATGCGTGGGTCTCCGGGAACCCGCCGCCGAGGTAGACCCCGTCGGTGTCGGGCGGCAACGTCTCGTCGATGAGGGGATCGAAGGTGACCACCTCCGCGCCGGCCGCGGTGAGCAGCTCGCGATGCTCCTGGTAGACGAACGTGAAGGCACGGCCGCCGGCGACGGCGATCCGTGGCGTGCCCGCGACCGGCGTGCCGACGGCGACATCCGGCGACCAAGGGTCGTCGGCCAGCGCCGGCGCGGCCTGCGCCAACCGCACGACGGCGTCCAGATCCACGGCGGCTTCGACGGCGCGGCCGAGCTCGGCGACGGTGCGATCGGCCGCCTCGGATCGTTCCGCGGCGGGGACGAGCCCGAGGTGGCGGGACGGTGCCGCGAGGTCGTCGTGGCGGTGCAGCGCCCCGATCACGGGGATCTCGAGCGGCGCGAGCGCATCGCGGACCAGCTGCTCATGGGCCTCGGATCCCAACCCGTTGAGGATGACCCCGCCGATCCGCACGGTCGGATCGAAGGTCGCGAACCCGTGGATCTCCGCGGCGACCGACCGCGAGGCGGCCGCGGCGTCGACCACCAGTACCACCGGGGCACGCAGCAGCCGGGCGATGTGCGCGGTGGATGCCTCGTCGCCGGCACCGCGACCGTCGTACATCCCCATCACGCCTTCCACGATCGCGACGTCGGCACCGGCAGCCGCGTGCGCGAGAAGCCCGGGGATGCGGTCGGGCCCGTGCATGAAGGCGTCGAGGTTGCGGGGCGGTCGACCCGTCGCCACCGCGTGGTAGCCGGCGTCGATGAAGTCCGGGCCCACCTTGTGGTTGGAGACCGTCAGGCCGCGAGCGGTCAGGGCGGCCATCAGACCGGTGGCGACGGTCGTCTTGCCGACGCCGGAACGGGTGCCGGCCACCACCAGCCGCGGGAGCCCGTCCATGCCACGACCTCCCACGTACGGCAACGCTCACCCGGCGGACATGCCGCGTCGATGGACGCCGAAGCTAGCGGTGCGCGGCGACGGGCTGACACGCGGCTGTCCAGACATCCTCCAGCCAGGCGTCGACGGTCGCGACGTCGGAGCCGAGCGCGACCGCACGCCACCCGTCCATCGGCAGGTCCAGGATCGCACCGCGGGCACCGACGGGCCCGACCGTCGCGGAGGCGGCACGACCGGGCGACGGGACGTTGCCGCGGGCAAGCGCGGGATCCGCCGGAGGCGGGCCACCACCGACGGCGACCACGCTGCCGAGCGCTCGCGCGGATTCGTCGACCAGAGGTGACGCCACCCCACCTGACCGATCCAGCCGTTCGCGCACGACGGGCCCCTCCGGGGTGACGACGTCCAGGCGCAGCTCACCTCGACCCCCGCGTTCGCCTTCGCGCCCCTGGATGACCAGGTCCCGGTAGGCGAACGTCGCATCGTGACCGAGGTCGACGTCCACCCTCCCCCGGTGCCAACTGCCCGCCGCCAGGACCATCGTCCCGAGATCGAGGTGGAGCCGACCGCCGGTCGCGACCCGGACGGACACCTCCAGCTGCGAAGGCGCCGACACCCGCCCCGGCAAGGCCACGCTCGCCGCGACCGTTTCGAGGTCCAGCCGTGCGCCCGGCCCGACCTCGACGCTCAACCGGATCCGGTCGCCGCCGAGCGGCCACGCACCGGTACCGACCAGGTGCACCCGATGGGCACCGGTCCGGCGCAGCGCGATCGGGAACGCGGATCGCAGGCCGGTCAGCCGCGTTCGGCCAGCCGACGTGACGGCGCGGATGGCCAGGTCGCCGGCGACGGCAGCACGTCCGGCCAGCGACGCCGGTTCGGCCGGTCCGATCGCCGACCTCGGCGTGCCCCCATCGATCCGCGGCGGGGTCCCCGCTCGATCGTCGGCGACCCGGAAGGACGTCACGGCCGGATCTCCGCCCACGGCAGCGGTGGCAGATCACCGGTCGAGGCGTTCACGGGTGGGGGCGACCCGCCCGCGGTGGTCGCTGCACCACGTCCAGGCGCACGATCCACCGACCGGGACGCCAGCCGCCGATCGAGCCACCTCGACACGTCGCGGGCACCGTCGGAGCTCACCAGCGACACCAGCAGGGTGTCGCCGCCGCCGCGGACCCGGGCCGCGTCCGTAGCCATCAGCGAGAGGTCAGCGCCGACGTACGGCGCGAGGTCGGTCTTGTTGATCACCAACAGGTCCGAGCCGCTCACGCCCGGGCCGCCCTTGCGGGGGACATCGTCGCCCCCGGCCACGTCCAGGACGAACACCTCGTGATCCACCAGTGCCTGCGACCAGGTGAGCGTGAGGTTGTCGCCACCGGACTCGAACAGCACCAGGTCGAGATCCGGGTGGGTCTCGAGCATCCCCTCGAACGCGTCGCGGTTGGCGGTGACGTCGTCGCGGACGGCGGTGTGCGGGCAGCAGCCGGTCCGGACGGCGACGATCCGGTCGTCGGCGAGCACCGCGTCGGCACGGAGCCGGTCGGCGTCCTCGGTGGTGTAGATGTCGTTGGTGATCACGCCGATCGACCAGCGTCGGTGGAGCGCAGCGCACACGGCCGCGATCAGGGCCGTCTTCCCGCTTCCGACCGGACCCCCGATCCCGACCCGTAGCGGCAGCGATCCGTCCCGCGTCGGCGCGACCGCCGGTCGTGCCTGCTGGAGGTGGTCATGCGGATGGTCGTGGGACACGGTGGGCTCCTCAGGTCACGAAGTAGCGGTCGTCACGGCCGTGGTGGGCGGCCGTCGCCAGATCCAGGGCCGGCGTCGCCCACGCCGGCCACGCCTCGGCTGGCCGCAGGGACGCCGCGACGGCACGCGTGGCGGTGTCCACGATCGGCTCCACCAGCGACGCCAGCACGCTGGTCACCCCGACCGGATCCAGCCCGAGCAGCCGGATGGCCGCGGTGGCGCACTCGGATGCACCGCCGTGCAGGATCAGCACCGCGGCGTCGTTCGGTGACCGGCCGATCGCGACGAGCACGGCGCCGGTCACGATCGGCAGCGGCCACCCGGAGCGGTGCGCGGCCACGGGCAGGGCGAGGGGCCCGAACGCGGCATCGGCCACCCGCAACCACGCGCGGCCGCGAGCGCGCGCGGCCTCGCGTCGCGAAGGGACGGGCACCCGGGCATCGTGCTCGGCGAGCAGGGTCTCCCACGGCAGGGCCCCCTGAGCGGCTGCCGCAGCCAACGTCGCGTCGACCTCCCCGACGGTCGGCACCCAGGCGTGGAGCCAAGCGGTCAGGGACGCCAGGTCGTCGACCACCGACTCGTGGACAGCCTGCTCGATGCCGCCCGAGTGGACGTGGCCGCCGGCCGGCAGCCGACCGTCGGCGAGCAGCAACACCTCGACCGGCAGGTGCGTCCGGGGATCCACGATCAGAACAGCTGGTAGCGCTGCGCGAGCGGCAGCTCCACGGCCGGGTCCGGGTCGACCACCTCGCCGTCGATCGTGACCGTGAACGTGTCGGCGTCGATCTCGATCGTCGGCGTCGCGGTGTTGTTGGGCAGGTCGGCCTTGCGCACCCCACGGCAGTCGTCGACCGCCACGACCTGGCTGCGCAACCCCAGCTCCTCCCCCACGGTCGCGTCGGCCGCGGCTTGGCTGACGAAGGTCAGGCTCGACCGTGCCGCCAACGCCGGCGCCGCACCGAACATCGTCCGCATCATCACCGGCTCCGGTGTCGGGATCGAAGCGTTGGGGTCACCGAGCTGCGCCGCGGCGATCGACCCGCCCTTGAGGACCAGGTCGGGCTTGAGCCCGAAGAACCGCGGATCCCACAGGACGAGGTCGGCGAGCTTGTCGCGTTCGACCGACCCGACCTGGCCGGCCAGCCCGTGCGCGACCGCCGGCACGATCGTGTACTTGGCGACGTAACGCCGGACGCGGGTGTTGTCCGCCGCGCCGTCACCCGGCAGCGAACCCCACCGACGCTTGGCGACGTGGGCGGTCTGCCAGGTACGTGCGATCACCTCCCCGATGCGACCCATCGCCTGGCTGTCCGAACCGATCATCGAGATCGCACCCAGGTCGTGCAGCAGGTCCTCCGCCGCGATGGTCGACGGGCGGATCCGCGACTCCGCGAACGCGAGGTCCTCCGGCACGCTCGGGTTGAGGTGGTGGCACACCATGAGCATGTCGAGGTGCTCGTCCACGGTGTTGACGGTGTGCGGCCGGGTCGGGTTGGTGGAGCTGGGCAGCACGTGATCGAACGCGGCGACCGTCATGATGTCCGGGGCGTGCCCGCCGCCGGCGCCCTCGGTGTGGAAGGTGTGGATCGCCCGACCCGCGATCGCCGCCAGCGTGGACTCGACGTAGCCGGCCTCGTTGAGCGTGTCGGTGTGGATCGCCACCTGCACACCCTGCTGATCGGCGACGGTCAGGCACGCGTCGATCGCCGCCGGGGTGGTCCCCCAGTCCTCGTGCAGCTTGAACCCGGACGCACCGGCGACCAGCTGCTCCTCGAGCGCCGCGTGGGAGACGGTGTTGCCCTTGCCGAGCAGCGCGACGTTGATGGGGCGGTCGTCCAGCGCCTGCAGCATCGCGCCCAGGTGGAACGCTCCCGGGGTGACCGTGGTGGCCTTGGTGCCCTCCGCCGGTCCGGTACCGCCGCCGACGATCGTGGTGATGCCCGTGCTCAACGCGACGTCCAGCAGCTGCGGCGCGGTGAGGTGGACATGCACGTCGACGGCGCCAGCGGTGAGCAGCTTGCCGTTGCCGGCGATGACCTCCGTCGACGGGCCGATGACCAGGTCGGGGTGCACGCCGTCCATCGTGTCCGGGTTACCGGCCTTCCCCAGCGCGGTGATGCGACCGTCCCGGATGCCGACGTCCGCCTTGACGATCCCCCAGTGGTCGATCACGACCGCGCCGGTGATCACGGTGTCGGGGACGTCCGTACCTCGGGCGACGGTGGCCTGCCCCATCGACTCACGGATCACCTTGCCGCCGCCGAACACGACCTCGTCGCCGCCGGCCGACCGGTCCTCGGTGATCTCGACCCACAGGTCGGTGTCGGCGAGTCGGATCCGGTCACCCACGGTCGGACCGAACAGCGAGGTGTAGCGCGCGCGGTCGGATGCAGCCATCGTCAGCTCCCGGGTCCGTCGAGGTCGGCGTCGCGGCCGGTTGCGAGCGGTCCGGCGACCTCGCCCCGGAACCCCGCCGCGATGCGGTCACCGCCGAACGCGACCACCTCGACGTCCTGGGCGACGCCGGGTTCGAAACGCACGGACGTGCCCGAGGCGATCGCCAGCCGACAGCCGTGCGCCGTAGCCCGGTCGAGGTCCAGCGCCGGGTTGGCCTCGGCGAGGTGGAAGTGGGAGCCGACCTGGATGGGACGGTCGCCGGTGTTGGTGACCCGCAGCGTCCGGATGGGACGATCCGGGACCCAGCGCACGGGCCCGTCGGCGTGGTGCACCTCACCGGGTTCCATCGACGACCTCCGCGGTCATGCGCAGCGGCGCGGTGGGACGGCACGGGTCCGGAGGGCGCCGCAGGCTCGACCCGCTCACGAGATCGGATCGTGCAACGTGACCAGCTTGGTGCCGTCGGGGAACGTCGCCTCGACCTGCACCTCGCCGACCAGTTCGGCGACCCCGTCCATCACGTCGTCGCGGCTGAGCACCTCGCGACCGGCCTCCATGAGGTCGGCGACGGTGCGGCCGTCGCGGGCACCTTCGAACACGAACGCCGTGAGGATCGCCACCGCCTCCGGGTGGTTGAGCTTGAGGCCGCGCTCGCGCCGCCGGGTCGCGACGTCCGCCGCGACGTGGACGAGCAGCCCCTCGAACTCCGGGGTCGTCAGACGCATCCGTGTGCTCCGGGTCCGACCGGCGCGTCCCACGCCGATCGGCTGGGAGTCTGGCGTAGCCGTGTTACAGCTCTGTGTCGTCACCGCCCGGCCGCGCGACACGCATCCGCCCGCTGCCGTCGCCGCGCCGCGGCCTACGACGCCAGCAGCGTGGCGGGACGTGGCGTGACCGACCGTCCGGTCCGCACCCGGACCTCGTCGGTGCCGAGCGCCCCGGCGTCGACGGCACGCTGCACCGTGGCTTCGAGCCGTCGCACGGTCGCGGGTTCGTCCAGCACCCCGCCGGTGTGGTCGTCGGCGTACCACCGCTGGAGCCGCTCGAGCACCTCGTCGATGCCGGCCCGCAGGTCGGCGAACACGGTCGCGTACCGGCTGACCAGGTGGCTGACGTGCAGGTCCCAGCCCTGCACGTAGCCGTGCGCGAGCGAGTGCCGGACGGCCGCAGCGTGTCGCGACCACACCCGGTGGAGCTCTTGTCGCGTGTCAGCGGTCGGCACGGCGTTGTTGGAGCCGTCGGAGAGCCGCACGTCCGTGCCCGCGAACGTGACCTGCAGCAGGTGGCGGACGAAGTCACAGGCCGGATGCTCCAGCCGCTGCTCCCTCGGCGGTAGTCCCAGGCCGGCGGTGTAGTCGTACACGCCCAGGTGGGCGGCGCAGATGCGGCCGGCGCCGGCCTCGCGGATCGCCCGAAGCTCGACGCGGCCCTCGGGGCCGAGCACCGACGGTGTCGTCTCGATCTGCACCTCGAACCGCAACCGCCCGCGCGGCAGGTCGTGGACGTCCTCGAGGTGGTCGAGCACCTCCACGAACGCCGCGACGTGCGCCACGGTGACGATCTTGGGGAACGTGATGACGAACCCGGCCGGCAGGTCGCCGAGCTCCTCCAGCAGCGTCCCGACGAACCGGTCGAGCGTCGCCACGCTGCGCCGGGCCAGGCCATCGCTGAACGACTTGACCCGCAACCCCACGAACGGCGGCGCGGTACCGGCGGCGACCCACCCCGCGACCGCTCGCGCCGACGCGACCGCGTCCAGCGCTTCCTGGTCCTCGCTCCGACCGAGGTACCCGTCCTCGAGGTCGACCCGCAGGTCCTCGATCGGTTCGGTACCGAGCTTGGCCACGACCCGCGCGCGGACGTCCTCGGCCAGGGCACCCACCTCGATGCCCATCGCCTCGGCGAACGCTGGCGCGTCCGGGGCATGGGTGTCGAGCAGCCGTCCGGCCTCCGTGCCGAGGGCCGTCGGCAGATCGGCGGTGATCCGGTCGGCCGGGACGTACAGCACCTGGACGGGCTGGCGTGTCTCCGGCGCTCCCGGCCACCCGGCCCGGTACCGGTCCTCCGCGGCTTCGACGCCGGCGAGCAGCCGTTCGACGGTCGCGGGGTTGCTTCGTGGCTCCACTGGGTTCAGCTCCCGCGGTAGGTGCTGTAGCCGTACGGGCTGAGCAGCAGCGGCACGTGATAGTGCTCGTCGGGAGCGGTCACCTCGAACACGATCCCGACCTCCGGCCAGAAGCTGTCACGTCCCTGGGCCCGCGCCCAGGCACCGGTGGCGAAGGTGAGGCGGTAGGTCCCGGCCCGCATGTCGTCGCGCTCGACCAGGCCACCGATGCGGCCGTCGACGTCGGTCGCGCGCTGGTCGAGCACCTGCCAGGTGTCACCGTCGCGGAACTCGCAGGTCACGTCCACCGCGACCGCAGGTCGGCCCTCGGCGGTGTCGAGGACGTGGGTCGACAGGCTCATGGTGGTGCTCCTCGTCGAGAGTGGTCGGGGTCAGCCGGCGCCGCCGTCGCGCAGCAGCTTGTCCAGCCGCAGGTGGGTGATCTTGCGTTGCTCCTCCGCGGCGACGCGACGTTCGGTCGCCGGGTCGTTGCCCATCCGTTCACGCAGCGACACCAGCATCTGCTCGGCCGACAAGCCGGTGGCGCAGATCAGGAACACGTGGCCGAAGCGCTCCTCGTAGGCACGGTTGCCCTCGGCGAGCTCGGCGAGCGTGGTCTGCTCGGCCGACGCGGCGCCGGCCTGCTCCTGGCTCGACCAGCGGGCGGCGGAACGCTCCCCGATCCGGGGGTGGGCCGCGAACGCTTCCAGGTGGTCGTCGGCGCCGAGGTCGGTCCACACGGCATCCGCCACCTCGAGCAGCTGCGCCACGTCGGTGAACGGGCGCCGGTCGGCGACCCGGCTCGCCCACGCGCTGGATCCGCAGCAGGCGAGCAGGTCGGCCTCGGCGCGCACCCGATCCACCGCGTTGAGCCGCGCGAGCCCGTAGCGCCGCCAACCGTCGTCGTCGACCGTGCCGAACGCCCGCAGGCGCGCGACGCCACCGTCCGGCAGCACCCGGAGCTTCAGGTGCGAGACGGGCCCGTCCGGCTCCACCTCGACGCGGTGACGTGCGTGCGGCTGCATCGCGGTCGCCGGCACGAGCTCCTCCCAGCGTTGCGACGACAGTTCCGCGACGTCCACGCCGGGGGCGTGGACCCCTTCCACGATGCACCGGTCGGGGTAGTTGCCCTTGAAGTTGGTGGTGTCCAGCTCGATGCGATCGAGCGTCGCGGTCGTCGCCAGTTCGATGATGGCCCAGTCCTCGCCAGGTCCGCGACGGCGCCGGGTCTCCCAGCCGTCGGACATGTCCTTGGCGTCGCCGACCATTAGCAGGTTGTGCGGCGACGAGAAGAACTCGTCGGAGCACGCCACCGCCCGGCCGCCGTTGACCGCCGCGGCGAGGTCGAGCCGACCGTGCGGGTCGGCTTCCGCCCACAGGTCGGGCAGGGCCCGGCCGAGCAGCCGCAGCCGGGCGACACCGCCGTCGGGGACGATGGCGAACCGCACGTGGGTGACGCGAACCGCCCGCTGGGTACCGATGACCTGCTGCTGGTGCGGCTGCAGCGGCGTGTCGCTGAGCAACGGGGCCCACGACGTCGACCCGTCCGGGGGGTGGCCCCCGGTGTCCGCACCCTCCAGCCAGCAGGACGCCGGCGCGTTACCGCGGAAGTGGGTCGTGTCGACGACCACCTGCTCGATCACCCCGGCGACACCCAAGCGCACGACCGCCACGTCGTGCCCGTCACCGCGACGGCGTCGGGTCTCCCATCCGTCCATCAGCTTGCCGCGGTCGCCGTAGCTGGTGGGGTCGAACACCGGGGGCGCGGGTTCGAGCAGGTTCTCCTTCGGCGCGAAGAACTCGTCCGTTGCCTCCAGGACCATCCCACCGAGCCGCCGCGCTGCCAGGTCGATCTGCGCGGAGAAGCGGGTCGCCTCCGAGTGGCTCACACCTCATCCCTTCGTCGTGGCCGGCCGGTCGCCGGCCGCAGCAGTTCACCATCGCGGGCGATGCACCGACCGCGTAGGTAGGTGCGCCGGACGGCTCCCGTCAACCTGCGGCCGTCGTACGGCGTGATCGGGTGCCGGTGCGCGAGGTCGGCAGCGTCCACCGTCCAGGCGTCGTCGGGGTCGACGACGAGCAGGTCGGCGTCGGCGCCGGGGACGATCGCGCCCTTGCGGCGCAGCCCCGCGATGCGTGCGGGACCCGACGCGAGCCACCGGGCGACATCGCTGAGCCCGAACCCACGGCTGCGGGCCGCGGTCCAGAGCACCGGGAAGCCGAGCTGAAGCGACGCGATGCCACCCCACGCGGTCAGGAAGTCCCCGGTAGCCAGTCCCTTGTCCTCCGCCGGCGCGGGCGAGTGGTCGCTGACGACACCGTCGATCGTCCCGTCGGCCAACGCCTCCCACAGGCGGTCCTGGTTCGCACGGTCGCGTATCGGTGGGGCGCACTTGTGGTCGGTGGCGCCGTCGGCGACGTCCTCGGCCGCCAACGTGAGGTAATGCGGGCACGTCTCCACCGTGACCGGCAAGCCAGCGCGTCGGGCGTCGGCGAGCGGTGCCAGGGCGTCGGCCGCGGACAGGTGCAGGACATGCAGCCGACCGCTGGTCGCGCGGACCCCGTCGAGCAGGGTGGTGATCGCGGCCACCTCGGCGTCGGCCGGTCGGGTGTCCAGCCAGGTGCGGTAGCGACGTGGGTCGGCGCCGTCCGGCGCCGTCACGAGCGTTGCCGGGTCCTCAGCGTGCACGATCAGCGGCACGTCGAGCGCTGCGGTCCGGGCGAGGAGCCCGGCGGTGTCCGCCGGTGGGAACGAGCCGTACTCGGGTACCCCGCTGTCGCAGGTGAACGCCTTGAAGCCGAGCACGCCCGCGGCGACCAGGCCGTCGAGGTGCACCTCGCTGCCGGGGACCACCCCACCCCAGAAGGCGACGTCCACGTGCGAGCGCCCATGGACGGCCGCGAGCTTGCGATCCAACGCGTCGACGGTGGTGGTCGGCGGCAGGCAGTTCAACGGCATGTCGACCACGGTCGTGATCCCGCCGAGCGCCGCGGCCCGTGTGGCGGTGTCGAAGCCCTCCCAGTGCGCCCGACCGGGATCGTTGACGTGCACGTGGCTGTCGACGAGCCCCGGCAGGATCACTAGGTCGCCGAGGTCCTCGTGGTCGGTCGGAGCGTCGGCGGGGGCGACGACGTCGACGATGCGGTCGTCCTCAACGAGCACGACCCCGGCACGTTGCCCGTCGGGCGTGACGATCCGTGAACTGGCGAGCGCGAGCGTGATGGCCATCAGCGAACCGTCCTGCAACGTCAACAGCCTGTCAACCGAGCAGCGTTGGCCGGGTTGGCCGTATCGGCCTGGTCACCCGGGGCCACCCGCCACAGCCGCGAGCCGCGACCGGGCCGTCGTCCGTCGGCCCCCGGACCCGTACCGTCGTTGACGTTCTGTTGATAGCTTACGTCGTTGCTCGTCCAGCGGCCTCTCGGGAGATCGCCGCACCCGCCCGGCGCGAACGGGAGGAGAGCCCGTGCCCATCGCCCGCCCGACCGACCTCGATGGTGCGTTGGCGTCGCTGTCGGAGGTGCCGTCAGCGCACCTGCTGGCCGGCGGCACCGACGCCATGGTCGAGATCACCTTCGACCAGCGTCGACCCGAGCACATCATCGCGCTGCGCCGGCTCCCCGAGCTGCGTGGGCACCGGGTCGACGACGACGAGCTCACGTTCGGGGCGATGCTGACCTACACCCAGATGGAGCGCGACCTCGCGACGGTCGCGCCGGGGTTGGCGATGGCAGCCCGCACCGTCGGCTCACCCCAGATCCGCAACGCCGGGACGGTCGGCGGCAACCTCGGGACGGCCAGCCCGGCCGGTGACACGCTGCCGTGGCTGCTGGCCCTGGATGCGCAGGTCGAACTGCGCTCGGTCCGCGGACCGCGGCAACTGCCCCTCGCGGATTTCATCACCGGGCCGAAACAGACCGCCCGCCAACCCGACGAGTTGATCACCGCGGTCCGCGTCCCCCGCGTCGAGGGACCGCAGCACGTCGCCAAGCTGGGACCGCGCAACGCGATGGTGATCTCCGTCGCGATGGCCGCCGTGATCGTCGACACCACCAACCGGCGGGTCCGCACCGCCCTGGGGTCGGTCGGTCCACGGCCGATCCGGGCGAGCGACGCGGAACAGCAGGTGTCGGACGCGATCGACTGGGACGAACTGACCTGCCCCGACGAGGCGATCGCGCGCTTCGCTGATGCCTGCAGGGACGCGAGCCAGCCGATCTCCGACCATCGCAGCACCGCGGACTACCGGCGGCACGCCGTCGGCGTCCTCGCCGCCCGATCGCTGAGGAGGTGCCTGGCCACATGAGCGACCCCGACCCCACCCCGACGGAACCGACCCCGGTCCCCGATCCGGAGGCCTACGAGCTCACGATCAACGGACGCACCCGCTCGGTCCCGTCCGCCTGGCTGGGCGAGAGCCTGCTGTACGTGCTCCGCGAACGCCTCGGCCTGCCCGGCGCGAAGAACGCGTGCGAACAGGGCGAGTGCGGGTCGTGCTCGCTCTTCCTGGACGGCGTGCTGGTGAACTCCTGCTGCGTGCTGGCCGCGGACGCGACCGACGCGCGCATCGACACGGTGGAGGGACTGGCCGACGGCGACCAGCTCACCGATGTGCAACAGGCGTTCCTCGACGCCGGCGCCGTGCAGTGCGGCTTCTGCATCCCCGGGTTGATCACCACCGTCCACGATCTGCTCGACCGAACCCCGACCCCCGACCAGCTGGAGGTCCGGGAGGCGATCAGCGGCAACCTGTGCCGTTGCACGGGCTACGGCCGCATCCTCCAGGCGGTCGAGGACGTCCGCGCCCGACGGGAGGCGGCAGGATGAGTCGCACCTCGACGACCACCCGCGACCGGGTCCGCGACGGGCTCGGCCAGGACGCCGACCGCCCCGATGGCACCCCGAAGGTGACCGGCGCGTTCGCGTTCTCCAGCGACCTGCATGCCCGCGGGATGCTGTGGGGCCGGACGCTGCGCAGCCCGCATCCGGCGGCCCGGATCGTGTCGATCGACACCTCCGCCGCGGAAGCCATGGCCGGGGTCACCACCGTCGTCACCGCCGCGGACGTGCCCGGCAAGGCGACCTACGGGCTGGAACACGCCGACCAGCCGGTGTTCGCCAGCGAGGTGGTGCGCTACCAGGGGGAGCCGATCGCCGCGGTCGCCGCGGAACACCCCGAGCTGGCGGTGCGGGCGATCGAAGCCATCGAGGTGACGTACGAGGTCCTCGAACCGGTCACCGACCCCGAGCGAGCCATGGAGGCCGAGCCGATCCACCCGGACGGCAACGTCTTCCGGCACCTGCCGCTGCGCCACGGTGACATCGAGGCGACCGGCGAGGTCGTCGTCGAGGGCACCTACGAGGTCGGCATGCAGGACCAGGCGTTCATGGGGCCGGAGTCCGGTCTGGCGATCCCCGCCGACGACGGTGGGGTCGAGCTGTACATGTCCACCCAGTGGCTGCACGTCGACCGTGATCAGGTCGCGGCCTGCCTCGCGTTGCCCCCGGACCAGGTGCGGATGACCCTGGCTGGGGTCGGCGGCGCGTTCGGCGCCCGCGAGGACGTCAGCCTCCAGGTCCACGTCTGCCTCCTGGCGCTTCGCACCGGTCGACCGGTCAAGATGCTGTACTCCCGCGAGGAGAGCTTCTTCGGCCACGTCCACCGTCACCCCGCCCGGATGTGGTTCCGCCACCACGCCGACCGCGACGGCCATCTGGTCAAGGTCGAGGCCCGGCTCGTGCTGGACGGCGGTGCGTACGCGTCGACGTCCAGCGCGGTGATCGCCAACGCGGTCTGCTTCGCGGGCGGCCCCTACCGGGTCGCCAACGCGCACATCCACGGCTACGCGGTCCGGACGAACAACCCGCCGTGCGGCGCGATGCGCGGGTTCGGGGTCGTCCAGTCGTGCTACGGCCACGAGTCGCAGATGGACAAGCTGGCGGACGCGCTGGGGATGGACCCCGTCGAGTTGCGGCTGAAGAACGCGCTCAAGCCCGGCGACGAACTGATCACCGGGCAGATCATCACCGGCACCGCTCCCGTGCGCGAGGTCATCGAGGCAGCGGTGGCCCATCCCCTGCCGCCCGAGCCGTCGGACGACGATCCGGCGATCGCCCTGCCCGGGGGGGCCGGGCTCACCGCCGAACGAAGCGACGTCCACCGCGGCGTCGGGTTCGGGGTGGGCATCAAGAACCTGATGTTCTCCGAAGGGTTCGACGACTACTCGACCGCGGGTGTCCTCCTCGAGTTGGACGGCCACGGCCAGCCCATCGCCACGGTCCACTGCGCGAGCGCGGAGGTCGGCCAGGGGTTCGTCACCCTCGCACAGCAGATCACCCGTGAGCGGCTCGAGGTGGAGCAGGTGATGCTCCGCCCGGCCGACACCGCCATCGGCTCCGCCGGTTCCACCAGTGCGTCTCGCCAGACCTGGATGAGCGGCGGCGCGGTCGAACTCGCCTGCGACGCGGTCCGTGAGGCGCTGTTCGAACGCGCCGTGGCGCACGGCCACCTGGCGCTGGACGACGCCGAGCATCCGCTGTTCGACCTGCGCGACGGGCAGGTGGTGGAGGTCGGCGGCTCGGGCTCGATCCCGCTGGTCGACCTCCTCGAGGAGGGCCCGATCGAGCGCACCGAGGTGCACCGGCACGCGCCGACGGACCCGCTGGACCAGGACGGGCAGGGCAACGCCCACGTCTCGTTCGCGTTCGCTGCCCACCGGGCGGTGGTGGACGTCGACCCGGACCTCGGCGTGGTGCGGGTGGTGCAGGTCGCCACCGGGCAGGACGTCGGCCGGGCGCTCAACCCCCGCGCGGTGGTCGGCCAGATCGAAGGCGGCATCGCACAGGGGGTCGGGCTGGCCGTGATGGAGGAGATCGTCCTCGATGACGGCCGGGTCCGGAACCCGTCGTTCACCGACTACCTCATCCCGACCGCGCTCGACATGCCGGAGGTGCTCGCCACGGTGATCGAGCAGCCCGAACCGGGCGCTCCGTTCGGCGCGAAAGGCGTCGGTGAGCCGCCGACGATCTCCTCGACGCCAGCGGTCACCGCAGCGGTCCGTGCCGCGACCGGGCTGGAGCTGCCGCGGGTCCCGATCCACCCGGAGGACATCGCCTTGGCGTCGGCCCACGATGGCTGAGGAGCCGACCGTGCCGGACACCGACCTCCCCTCCGAGCTGCCGGCGGTCGCTGCGGAGTTCACGATCGAACCGTTCGTGCCCGGGGACCCCGGCCCACACGTCCAGGCCGCGATCGACGCGTGCCTGCAGGCCGGGTTGGACGTCGAGGTGGAGCCCTTCGGCACCCGCATCGACGGCGGTAGCGACCAGGTCGCCACCGCGGTCGGCGACCTGACGCGGGCAGCCTTCCGCGCCGGCGCGAGCCGCGTGTCCCTCCAGGTCAACCGGCACCCGTCATGACCCGATCCCCGACCGACGCGACCGCCCCGACCGACGCCAGCGCCACGGCCGGTACCCCGACGGGGCTCACCGCGGACGCCCGACGGTTCGTCGACGGTGTCCGGCCGCTGCTCGACGCGATCGGCGCGTCGCTGGTCGACCGGGACGGGGAGGTCCTGGCCGGCCGAGCCGAGGTGACCAGCGACCGCGAGGTGCCGCTGATGTGGGAAGGCCGGCTGGTCGGTCTGGTCCGCCTGCCCGGCCTACAGGACGCGTTGGGGCAGCTCGTCGACGACGTCGAGTCCCAGCTCGGCGCGCCGCTGCACGCACTCGACCGGCGCGACAAGCAGCGGGCGGTGCAGTTGCTGGACCGCCGGGGCGCGTTCGTGCTGCGCAAGGCGGTCGACGAGGTCGCCGAACTGCTCGGCGTCTCGCGCTTCACGGTCTACAACTACCTCAACCGCGAGCGTGACGGCCACGACACCGACGCCGACCAGCCGGCCCCGCCGGGCACGTGAGACGAGGAGCCCTCCATGTCCGCCGCCACCAGCTCGCCCGCGGTCGTCACCGGCCCCCAGGTCGACGGCACCGACCGCGTCTTCACACCCGAAGCCCTGGCCCTGCTCGCCGACCTGCACCGTCGTTTCGAGCCTCGCCGGCGTGAGCTGCTGGCGGCCCGGACCGAACGGCAGCGACGGATCGACGCCACCGGGCGACTCGACTTCCTGGAGGAGACCCGCGCGATCCGCGAGGACGACACCTGGCAGGTGCGGCCGGCGCCAGCCGACCTCGCCGACCGTCGGGTGGAGATCACCGGTCCGACCGAACCGAAGATGGCCGTCAACGCCCTCAACTCGGGCGCGAAGGTGTGGCTGGCCGACCTCGAGGACGCCAACACCCCGCACTGGGCGAACGTGGTCGGCGGCCAGGTGGTCCTGCAGGACGCGGCCCGCGGCACGCTGGAGCACACGTCCGCGGACGGACGCACCTACCGGCTGCGCGAGGACGGCCGGTGGGCGGTGATCGTGACCCGCCCGCGCGGCTGGCACCTCGACGAACGCCACGTGACCGTCGACGGCGAGGCGGTCTCGGCCAGCCTGGTCGACGCGGCGCTGTACGTCCTCCACAACGCGCACACGCTGCTGGACCGCGGGTCCGGCCCGTACCTCTACCTCGCGAAGCTCGAGAGCCACCTCGAAGCCCGTCTGTGGGAGGAGGCGATCACCGCGATCGAGGAAGCCGTCGGGATCCCCGGCGGCACCGTCCGCGTCACCGTGTTGATCGAGACCATCCCGGCCGCGTTCGAGATGGACGAGATCATCTACGAGCTGCGCGAGCACCTCACCGGTCTCAACGCCGGCCGCTGGGACTACCTGTTCAGCCTCATCAAGGTGTTCCGTTCGGCCGGCCCCTCGATGATCCTGCCCGACCGGGCGGAGGTCACGATGGGCGTGCCGTTCATGCGCGCCTACGCCCAGCTCCTGGTGCGGACCTGCCACCGCCGCGGTGCTCACGCGATCGGCGGGATGTCAGCGTTCATCCCCAACCGTCGCAACCCGGAGGTCACCGCGAAGGCGCTGGAGAAGGTCCGCGCGGACAAGGAACGGGAGGCCGGCGACGGCTTCGACGGTTCCTGGGTGGCCCATCCGGACCTGGTCGAGCTGTGCGCGGAGGTCTTCACCGACGCGTTCGAGGAGGGCCGCACCGACCAGCTCCACCGCACCCGCGAGGACGTCGAGGTGGGCGCGGACGACCTGCTCGACATCGCCTGCGTCGACGGCTCGATCACCCGGCAGGGGGTGCGGACGAACGTGGCGGTCGGCGTGGAGTACCTCGCCGCGTGGCTCGGCGGGCTCGGCGCCGTGGCCATCAACGACCTCATGGAGGATGCGGCGACCGCGGAGATCTCCCGCGCGCAGCTGTGGCAGTGGGTCCACGCCGGCGTGCAGCTCGAGGACGGCACCACGGTCGACCAGGCGCTGGTCCGCCGCGTGCTGGACGAGGAGGTCACCCGCCTGGTGGAGCTCAGCCCGGACGAGGCGACCGCCGCACGCGTCCGTGAGGCCGCCAAGCTGTTCGAGGTGGTCGCGCTCGACGAGTCGTTCGTCGACTTCCTCACCCTGCCGGCCTACGAACTGATCGACCGTCAACCGGGCTGACCCGGTCGCGCGGCGCCCGACCGGGTCAGCCGCTGGCTCAGCCGGGCAGCTCCGGCGGCTGGACGCCGTCGCGGGCGACGACCCCTTCGATCACCCCGAAGGGACGGTCAGCGACGACGAACACCTCGTTGGGGTTGTCCAGCCCGTACGGCGAGAGGTCGACGAGGTTGTGGTGCTCGTTGGGCATGCGGAACCGGATCCAGGTCAGCTCCGGATGCGCATCCAGCACCGCGCTGCCCATCGCGTGCAGGGTGTGCTGCACCGACTCGCTCTGGTCATGCTCGGCGAAGGTCGCCGCGAAGGACGCCGGCACCGCTGTGGCCAGGCGCTCGTGTTCCACGTCCGGGCCGGTGGTCCCCCAGCGCGCCTCCACGGTGGTGGCCATGATCCGGTCGCGGGTCGGCGGCAGCGTCGTGTGCTCATCGACGAGGTAGTCGGAGAACGCCGAGCCGGTGGTCTTGAGCACGCGGACGCCGCGTGCGCCGCCTTGGATCTCCGGCGCCTGGTCACGAGGTTGGGTCAGCACGATGACCTGGTCCCCGCCGGGTGCCGGCCGGAAGGCGTGGTCGTGGCCGCGCCCGTCCACCTCGATGCGCTCCCACGGGTGCGCGACCACCTCGATGGTCACCTGGCGGACGGCCGGGGAGGCGACCAGCAGCCGGTCGGCGACCCGGCGCGCGAAGCCGGCGACGGTGTCGATCCCGTCGCGGGCCAGGGCGAAACAGGTGCCGCGCATCGTGTCGGTGGGGAGCACGGCGGCGTTGTCCCCGTCGACGTGTGCAGCCTCGAAGGCGCCCTCGAGCCGGACCTCGATGTCGAGGTCCCGGAAGGTGTGACGGTCGCCGTCACGGGCGACGGTGGCCAGTCGGATACCCGACTTGCCGTAGCGGTTCGGGCCCATCGGGTAGGTCACAGGTCGGCTCCGGGGTCAGCGGCCGGTCGAGCGACGAACCCTCGTCCGACTTCAACAGATTGTCAACCCCGCGGGTCGTGCGAGGATCCGCAGTAGGCTTGCGTGACCCGACGCGCCTGCCCCTGGAGTCCCCGTGAGCCGCCTGGTCCTGCGTGGTGCCCGCGAACCCGGCGACGTCGCGGTCGCCGACGGCCGCATCGTCGCGATCGGCGAGGTCCCGTCGCTGGCAGACGACACCGACCTGCGCGTCGACGGCGACGTGATCACCCCGGGGCTGGTCAACACCCACCATCACCTCTACCAGTACCTGACGCGAGGGTGGGCGACCGACTGCGACCTGTTCACCTGGTTGACGACGCTCTACCCCGTCTGGGGCCGGATCGAGGTCGACGACGTCGCCACCGCGGCACAGGTGGGGCTGTCGGATCTGCTGCTGAGTGGCTGCACCACCGCCGCGGACCACCACTACCTGGTCCCGCGGGGCGACGACACGGTGTTCGATGCGCTGGCGGAGACGGCGTTGACGCTCGGCATCCGTCTGCACCTGGCCCGCGGCTCGATGGACCTCGGCGAGTCCGATGGTGGCCTCCCCCCGGACCATGTGGTCGAGGGTCTCGACGCGATCCTCGCCTCGTCGGAGCGGGTCGCCGACCGATGGCACGACGCCGACCGCATCCACGTCACCGTGGCGCCGTGCAGCCCGTTCAGCGTCACCCCGGAGTTGATGCGCGAATCGGCCTCCTTCGCCCGATCCCGGGGCTTGCGGTTGCACACCCACCTGGCCGAGACCCGGGAGGAGGAAGCGGACTGCCTGGCCCGCTTCGGCAAGCGCCCGCTGGCGGTGCTCGAGGACCTCGACTGGGTCGCCGACGACGTCTGGTTCGCCCACGGCATCCACTTCGACGACGCCGAGGTGGCCCGGCTCGGCCGCAGCGGCGCGGGGGTCGCGCACTGCCCATCCAGCAACGCCCGCGTGGCGGCCGGGATGTGCCGGGTGACCGACCTCACCGCCGCGGGTGTGCCCGTCGGCCTGGGGGTCGACGGGGTCGCGTCCAACGAGCAGGGCACGCTGCTGCCGGAGCTGCGCCAGGCGCTGTTCACCGCGCGGCAACGCACGGGACGGGCCGATGCGCTCACCTCGCACCAGGCGCTCGACCTCGCCACCCGCGGCGGTGCGACCTGCCTGGGTGTCGACGACATCGGCCGGCTGGAGGTCGGCGCCCGCGCGGACCTGGTGACCTGGCCCGGCGAGGACCTGGTCGACGTGCCCGACCCGATCGACGGGCTGGTGCTCGGCCCCGACCGCCGCGCCCGCCACGTCCACGTCGGCGGGGTACCGGTCGTGCGCGACGGCGAGGTGCTGGGGCTGGACCTGCCCGCGGCCCGCGCCGAGCTCGGCCGACGCGCCCGACGTCTGTGGAGCTGACGCTCCTCCATGGCGATCCGCGGCGGACGATCGTCACCGCGACCGCCGACGGCGGACCCGCGCTCGCACCCGACCCCGTAGGCTCCAGCCGACGGGGCGACATCACGGCCGGAGGTTCGGTGGACACCGCGACCTACAACGACGCGACGTTCGACGGCTACGTCGAGGGCGGGCACGAGCAGCACGAGTTCGCCGCGTGGCCGGGCCACCTCCATGCCGGTCAGCTGGCCCCGGACATCGTGGGCACCGCCCTCGATGACGGCGCGGAGATCGCGCTGTCCTCGATCTGGAAGCGCCGCGCCGTGGTGGTCGAGTTCGGATCCTTCACCTGACCGTACTGTTCCGCAGAGGGTCCTCTGCTCGACGAGGCGGCTGACCGCCACCCGGACGTCGCGTGGTACTTCGTGTACACGCGCGAGGCCCACCCCGGCGAGCACGTTGGCCACCACACCTCGTTCGACGTCAAGCTCGCCAACGCGGCCCTGCTCCGGGACGAGATCGGTATCCGGCGCCCGATCCTGGTCGACGACCTCGTCGGCACCGCTCACCGCGCCTACGGTGCGATGCCCAACATGACCTGGGTGATCGGCCGCGGCGGACGGGTGCTCTACCGGGCCGACTGGACCTCCGCCGCCAACGTGGAAGCGTTCCTCGAACGCCACGAACGCGGCCGGCAACGCCGACCACCGTCCGGGTCGGTCGCTCCGTACCTCAGCGAGCAGATCGAGTACCGCGACGTCGACCGCGACGCCTTCGACGAACGGCTCCGCCGCAACGGACCGCGCAGCTACGACGAGTTCAAGCGGGCGGAACAGCTGTGGGCCGATCGACGTTGACCCGGACGACGCGACGAGGACCACCCCGGTGAGCGAACCCGACGACCATCAGGATGCCACGGCGGAGGCCATGACCTTCGAGGCTTTCCGCCGATCCTTCTACTACGGCGACCACGCGGACATGCAGTTCAAGTACCTCGCCCGCATGACGGACGAGGACGCCGCTGACGCGATCGCGGAGATGCTCCAGACGGTCGGCGAGGTGGTGGACACCGGCGACCTCGACCGGCTCCGTCAGGTGGTGACGGACGCGCAGATCCGCGGCTACGAACCGGACGAGCCGCCCGTGCCGACGGTCGAGGACGCGCCGTTCACCCCGCTGTCGACGTCGCTGGCCGACGCACAGCTGGCGCTGCTCTCCGCCGGCGGCGTGTTCGTGCAGGGCGACGACCCCATGGGACCGGACGGGCCGACGCAAGGCCAGTCGTTGGACCTGATCCAGGAGTTCCTCCGCGGGCCGGCGATGCTGTCGGAGATCCCGTCGGACACCCCCACGGACACGCTCACGGCCCGCCATCCGGGGTACGACGCTCGCACCGCGCAGCGCGACCCGCAGACGGTGTTCCCGCTCGGCCACCTACGGGACCTCGCCAGCGAGGGACGCGTCCGACTCGCGGACACCCACTACGCCTTCACGGGCGCCACCTCGCAACGACGCCTCGAGAAGCAGACCGCGCCGGCATGGGCGGAGCACATGGCCGCACGTGAGGTGGACGTGGTGTTCCTGGTCGCCACCTGACCGGTGTGCCACGGGTCGGTCGGACTCGTCGCCAGAGCACTCGAAGCCGCCGGGATCGCCACGGTCAGCGTCGGTGTCCGCGCGTTCCGCCACCGGTGGGTGGAACGGCAGGTACCACGGGCGGTGGTCACCACACAGCCCATGGGTCGCACGATCGGACCGGTGGGTGACCGGGCGACGCAGCGGCGCGTGGTCGAAGCCGGGTTGTCGCTGCTGGAGGATGCGACCGCCCCCGGCACGTTCGTCGACCTGGCCGCCACCTCGTAGGACCCGCTCGTCGGACCCTTCAGTAGCTGGCCAGGCTCTCCATCATGAGGTCGGTGAACGCGTCCACGTCGATCGACGTGCCCACGTGCACGTTGGGCTCGCGGCCGGTGACACCCCACAGGTCGACGACCGTCCGGCCATCGCAGAACGTGCTCGCGGTCTCCACGTCCACCCGCAGGTGGCGTGTCTGCAGGATCTCCGGCCGCAGCAGGGCCGCGACCGCACAGGCGTCGTGGATCGGCACCCCGTCCAACCCGTACTGCTGCCGGTGGAACCGCAGGAAGAAGTCCAGCAGATCGGCCGCCATCGTCCCCACCGGCGTGTTCAGCGCTCGCAGTTCGTCGAACCGCGCGCCCGGGAAGATCGCGCTGTGGGTCACGTCCAGGCCGACCATCACGATCTCCGTGTCGGCGTCGAACACGATCGACGCGGCCTCCGGGTCGACCAGGACGTTGAACTCCGCCGCCGGGGTGGTGTTGCCCTCGTTGATCGCACCCCCCATCACCACGAGGCGTTCGATCGCGTGGGCCAGGGTCGGGTCGCGACGCAGGACCGCGGCGACGTTGGTCAACGGGCCGGTCGCGGCAACCTCGACGGTCTCCCCGGCGTCGCGAGCCTCGCCGAGCAGCCGCAGCATCCAGTCGACGCTGTGCTCGTCGACCGGGGCGACGGCGGGTTCGGGCAGCACCGGACCGTCCAGGCCGGTCTCGCCGTGCACGTTCGGCGCGGTGCGCAGGGGACGGACCAGCGGCTGCGCCATCCCGCCACGGACCGGGACGTGCGTCTGGCCAGCGACGGTCAGCACCTGCCCGGCCGCGCGGACCGCGTTGTCCAGCGTGGTGTTGCCCGCGACGATGCTGATGCCTTCCACCGTCCACACGGGCTGCGCCAGCGCCAACAGCATCGCGATCGCGTCGTCGTGGCCGGGATCGCAGTCCAGGATCATCCGCCGGGAGGTCGACGTCGGTGTCACCTGGTACTCCTCGGTCGCCCTGGTGGTCCGTCAACGGCCGCACGCCTAGGCTGCGCACACCCACACTTGTCTGACAACTCGATCAGGCGCGAGTCTCGTCAGGCCGCCGGACGACGTCAAGCGCGCGATCCGACCACGAAGGAGCACCCGTGAGCGAGCGCGACGCCGGGACCTTGCCGATCCTCGGTGCCCGCACCGACCGGATCGCCTCCCGAGCGCTGGTTGTCGGTGATCCCCACCGGGTGGCGATGGCGACCCAGCACCTCGACGACGTCGAGGAGGTCGGCCACGTACGCGAGTACGTCACCTGCACCGGCCGGTTCGAGGGCGTCGAGGTGACCGTCAGCTCGCACGGGGTCGGCGCGGGCGGTGCGGGCGTCTGCTTCGAGGAACTCGGTCGCGCCGGTGTGACCCGGCTGATCCGGGCCGGGACCTGCGGGGGGCTGCAGCCCGACGTGGTCGACGGGGATCTGGTGGTCGGCACCGCCGCGGTCCGCGACGACGGTCTCAGCGAACGGCTCGCACCGCTGGCGTGGCCCGCCACCGCCGATCCGACGCTCACGCTGACGCTCGCGAGGGACGCGACCACCTCGTCGCGGACCACGCACACGGGGGTCGTCTACACCTCGGCTGGCTTCTACCCCAACCCGGACGATGCCGAGGAGCGGTGGCGGCCGTACCACCGGCTCGGCGCGCTCGCGATCGAGATGGAGTTCGCGCCGATGCTGGTGATCGCCCAGCGGCACGGGATCGCCGCCAGCGGAATCTTCGCCGTCGACGGCAACCTCCTGCACGCCGAGGCCGACATGAGCGACTACGACCCGGACCGGGCGATCGTCACCGAAGCGAAGGCCGCCATGATCCCCGCCGCGCTCACCGCCCTGGTCGCCGACGCCCGCTGAGCGCGGGACCACCGCGACGACGCACGGGCCACGTCGGGCGCGGCCGGCATCGACTGGCGGGCTGCCTTCCGCCCCGCGCAGGCCACGCGTAGAGTGTGCTTCCGGGTGGCCGGCCGGAGGGGACGGCATGGGTGGGACCGCGACCGTGGCCAGGTTCGCCACGCTCACCGACGGGTCGTGCGTCGCCTACGGGAGCCGTGGTGAGGGTCCGGCGCTGGTGATGGTGCCAGGATGGCTGTGCCACCTGGAGCTGAACTGGAGCCATCCGGCCGCCGCCAGCGCGCTCGAGAAGCTGTCCGCTGCGCACCGGTTCGTGTGGTACGACCGGCTCGGGTGCGGGTTGTCGGATCGCGACGGGTTCGAGCTGTCGTTGGACAACGACGTGGAGCAGCTCGCCAGCGTCCTCGACGCCGCCGGGATCCAGCGGGCCAACCTGGTCGGGTACTCCTTCGGCGTGCCCCCAGCGGCACGGTTCGCTGCCCGTCACCCCGAGCGGGTGGACCGGCTCCTGCTCTACTCCGGGTTCGCTCGCGGCCAGGCCATGATGCCCCGGGACAGCCTGGAGGCGAGCACGCAACTGATCCGTGCGGACTGGGACATGGCCGTTCGGTTGCTGGCCACGCACATGCTCCCCAACGCCAGTTCGCAGGATCTCCGCTGGTTCAGCCGTTTCCAGCAGGTCGCCGCCGAGCCGGAGATGGCCGCGCGGCTGCTCGAGCACACGTGGGCCATGGACGTGCGCGCCGACCTGGCGGCGATCGAGGCGCCGACGTTGGTCGTCCACGACCGCGACGATCAGGTCATCCCCGCCTCCGCGGCCGACGAGCTCGCCGCGGCCATCCCCGGCGCCCGGCGACACCTGCTCGACGGCAACGAACACGACCCGTTCCTCCGGGACTCCGGATCGATCGTGGAGGTCATCCTCGACTTCGTCGCCGGCCGCCCCATCGCCCCACGGACGACGCCGGAGCCACCGCACGCCTCCCTGACACCCCGCGAACGGGAGGTGTTGCGTCACATCGCGTCCGGGGCGACCAACGAGCGGATCGCGGCGACGCTCGACATCGCGACCAAGACGGTCGAGCGGCACGTCACCAACGTCTACCGCAAGCTCGGCGCGGGCGGGCGTGCCGACGCGACGCGGGCCGCGGTCGCGATGGAGCTGGTCTCGGCCGGGTCAGCTCCCTGACCTGACAGCTACGGGGTTCCCCGTAGACCGGACGCGGGGGGTTCCCGATGGTCGGCACCGACGCCGCGACGTAGGTTGCCGGCGGACGGTCCACATCGACGGCGCAGAGGGAGGGACGCCCGATGGTCACGACGACCACGACCCGGTCCGAGGTGGTGTCGCCGGACGGCACCACCATCGCCTACCACAGCAGCGGCGAAGGACCACCCGTGCTGCTGGTGCACGGGGGGCTCGGTGACCACACGCGATGGGAGGCGTTGCGGCCGCTGCTCACCTCACACGTCACCGTCCATGCGATGGATCGGCGGGGCCGTGGCGCGAGCGGCGATCACCCGCAGTACCAGCTCGCGCGCGAGTTCGAGGACGTGGCCGCGGTGATCGATGCGATCGCGACCACCTCGGGGCACCCCGTCGGTGTCTACGGGCACTCGTTCGGCGGGACCTGCGCCTTCGGCGCCGCCCCGCTCACGTCCAACATCAGCCGGCTCGTGCTGTACGAGGGGTGGCCACCGGTCGACCCGGCCGCGTGGGCCCCACCGGAGGGGCTGCTGGAGCGCTTGGAAGCCATGCTCGAGGACGGCGACCCCGAGCGGCTCGTCGAGACGTTCCTGCGCGAGTACGTGAGGATGACCGACGAGCAGGTCGAGGCCTACCGGCAGCAGCCGTCATGGCCAGCCCGCGTCGCGGCCGCCCACACGATCCTCCGCGAGGAGCGCGCGTTCCTGGCGACACCCTTCGACCCCGCGGACGCCGCGAAGGTCACCGTGCCCACCCGCCTGCTGGTCGGTGATGACCAGGCGCTGGACTGGCAACCCGAGGTCGTCAGCGACGCGATACCCGACGCGAGCGTGTCGGTGCTCGAAGGTCAGGGCCACACCGCCGACATCACCGCACCGGACCTCGTCGCCGACCGGCTCCTGACGTTCGTTGGGGCCCGTCCCTGAGCTCCACCTCGATGTCCCCCGGATCGAGACCGACGTGACGCACCGGCCCGAACGCCCCAACTCGAACCGAGAGCGGATGCCGGTGCTCGCCGGGCTACTGGCACCGGTCGTCTTCAGCCTCGGCGTCGTCGTGGCGGGTCTGACCTGGCCGGGGTACCGCCACCGAACCCAGAACGTCAGCGACCTCGGCGGCGCCGAAGCGCCCTTCGCGATCGTCCAGAACACCAACTTCGTCGTCACCGGCCTGCTCGTCATCGCGTTCGCGTCTCGCCTGGCCCGCAGCGACATCGGGCGTCGGACCGCAGCCAGCCCCTGGTTGATCGGCTTCTTCGGCGCGACGTTGGCGATCCAGGGTGTGACGCCCTGCACACCTGGCTGTGCGCAAGGGACGGTCACCGACGTGGTCCATGGTCTGGCAGCGCTGACTGGCCTCGGATCGATGATGGTCGCCATGGTGCTCGTCTGGCGTGCGATGTGCTCCGAAGCCGGGTGGACGACCTTCGCGAGGTTCTCGGCCTGGACGGGGATCGTCACGCTGGCGTTCGTCGTCGCGTGGCTCGCTACCACGGCCATCGCCCCCGGGACGTTCGCCGCAGGCGTGCACCAGCGGTTGTTCATCGCCACCGTGCTGGTCTGGCTCGGGTCGACCGCCTTGAGGCTGCTCCCATCGAACCAGGAGAAGAGCGTCGCTGACGGCGATCGCGTCACCAGGTGACGCCTACACGGTCGGCGCCCCGTCGGTCCCGTAGGCTCGCGACATGGGTGGCGACTCCCGGGCTGACGAGCACCTGGCAGCGGGCCGCGACGCGCTGGCGCGGGGCGCGTGGCAAGAGGCGCATGACCGGCTCAAGGAGGCCGTGTCGTTGGGGGCCGGCGCGGATGCGCTCGAGGAGCTCAGCTGGGCCGCCTGGTGGCTGGAGGACGTCCCCGGCTGCCTGGACGCCCGGGAGCGGGCCTACCACGGCTACCGCGAGCAGGGCGACCGGCGGTCGGCCGCGAGGATGGCGCTGTGGCTCGGCGACGACCACGCCTCGTTCCGGGGCGCGCACGCGGTCGCCGACGGCTGGTTCGCGCGCGCCAGACGCCTGCTGCAGGAGGTCGAGCCGTGTGCGGAGCACGGGTGGCTGGCGGTGTTCGACGCGCACACGGCGTTGGGAGCCGCGGATTTGGGCACGGCGTCCACGCTGGCGCGGGAGGCACAGGAGCACGGCCGGCGGCACGGCGCGGTCGCCCTCGAGATGTTCGCCGTGGCCACCGAGGGTGTGGTCCGCGTCGAGCAGGGCGACATCGTCGAGGGGCTGCGATGCCTGGACGAGGCCGTCACCGCCGCGCTCAGCGGGGAGTACGAGCAGCTGGCACCGGCGGCATGGGCGGCCTGCCTGCTGCTGTCGACGTGCGAGCAACTCCGCGACTACGACCGGGCGGGCCAGTGGTGCCGTCAGGTCGAAGCGTTCAGCGAGCGGATGGACGCTCGGTTCCTGCGGGGCGTGTGCCGCTCCCACTACGGCGTGGTCCGGGCCTGGCAGGGTGACTGGGACGAGGCGGAACGCGAGCTCGTCGGCGCGCTCACCTCGCTGGGGACCGAACACCCCTCGTGGCGAGCGGACGCGTTGACGCGGCTCGGGGAGTTCCGCCGTCGGCAGGGACGGTGGGATGAGGCGGAGGCGCTGTTCGAGCAGGCCGGGCCACCCGGGTTGCGTGGCCTGGCGGCCGTGCGGCTGGACACGGGTCGGCCCTCGGAGGCCCTCGAGCTCCTGGAACGAGCGCGACGGCACACCGCCACCACCGACGGCGTCGCCGGCGCCGACGTGTTGGAGGCGATGGTCCGGACGCTCATCGCCCTTGAGGAACAGGAGACCGCCGCCGCGACCCTCTCGGAGCTGCGCGTCATCGCCGAGGCCGCGAAGACCGATGCGCTCTGGGCCGCGGTCCACCGGTGCGAAGGCGCGCTCGCGTTCGTGACCGGGGCACCCGAGCACGCGTGCGAGCACCTCGAACAAGCCGCCGACCGGCTTCGACGCAGCGGCGCCCAGGTAGAGGCCGCGTCCGCGCGGACCGACCTGGCCGAGATCCTCGCCGACCTCGGACGACACGATGCGGCCCGTCGCGAGGCCAGGCTCGCCCTGGCCGGACTCACGGAGACCGACGCCGAGGTGGAGCGCACCCGGGCGCAGGCCCTGCTCGAGCGGCTCGGATCGCCGGACGGGGCGAGCACGGACGGGGACCCGTCCCTGACCTCACGACAGGTGGAGGTCCTGGCGCTGATCGCCCGCGGCCGGTCGGACCGACAGATCGCCGAGCAGCTGGTGCTGAGCCCGCACACCGTGCACCGGCACGTCGCGAACATCTACGCCCGCCTGGGTTGCTCGTCACGTGCCGAGGCGGTCGCCCGAGCGACGCGCGCCGGGCTGCTGTAGCGCCGCGTCGCCCCGAGCGACGCGCCGGCCGAGCGACGCGCGCCGGGCTGCTGTAGCGCCGGGTGGCCTGTTCGGGCCATGCACGATCCCCGTTCAAGTTGGCCTCGACCGGCGAAGTCGTCGACCCGAGCGTCGCCCATGCTCCCGGGTGTCCGTACGACCGACACGAGGAGGACCGCACCCATGCAGCAGGTGGCCGGCCACAAGGAGCAAGCCCGGGAGACGTGGGCCAAGGGCGACTACGACGCCATGATGCGGCAGGAGCAGCTGTACGGCGTCGGGGAACGGCTCGTCCGTCGGATGGGAATCCAGCCCGGTGACGCGGTGCTGGACATCGCCTGCGGGACGGGGAACGCCGCCATCCCCGCCGCACAGGCCGGCGCCGACGTCACCGGGGTCGACCTGAGCCCGGCGATGCTCGACGTCGCGCGTGAGCGCGCCAGGTCGGCGGATGTCGAGGTGACCTGGACCGAGGGGGATGCGGAGCAGCTGCCGTTCGACGCGGGACGGTTCGATGTCGTGCTGTCGACGTTCGGCTGCATGTTCGCGCCCCGGCACGAGGTCGCCGCTGAGGAGCTCGCCCGCGTGCTGCGGCCGGGCGGCCGCATGGGCGTGTGCAGCTGGTCGCCGCAGGGGGTGTTCGGGGACTTCTTCCGCATCGTGGCTGGCTACCTGCCTCCCGACCCGGGGTTCGTGGACCCACCCCTGCTCTGGGGGGACGAGGCCCATGTGCGGGAGCTGTTCGAGGGCACCGGCATGTCCCTCGAGTTCCACCACGACCACTGGGAGATCGGCCACGACTCCGCCCCGGCGGCGGTCGAGTGCTACACGACCAGCCTGGGACCGCTCGTCGAAGCCCGACAGCTCACCGAGGCGGACGGACGCTTCGGTGAGCTGCGCGACGACCTGAGCCAGCTGTTCGAGCAGCACCGCGCCCCGGACGCCGATCACGTGGTCTTCCCCGCTGAGTACCTGGTTGCGGTCGGCCACATGAACGCGTGACGGCGCCGGTCCGGGCCCGTCAACCGGGGATCTTCGGTGCACAGCCGACGGTCCTCCGCGCGGCACCACGCCTCGATCGTGCCGTCGACCGGCGCCTCGGTCTGGACGCTACCCGGCAGTTCCATCGTCACCGAGGCGCCGGCCGTCGAGAGACGGGCCGGCGTCCTCGACCGAGGACCGCTCCCGGCGCGCCAGCACGGTCCACACCATCAGGGTCGCCAACACCATGGCGAACCCGAACGCGAAGTCCTCGATCGGCGAGTCCAGGAAGAGCCGCACCCCGCTGAAGTGGCGGTCGTCGTAGCGCACGATGGCCGCGTCGAGCCGGGTCAGCCACCCGTCGACGGGGATCTGGAAGGCCCACATGATCGCCAGTGCCAGCCAGAAGCCGAGGGTGGCGAGCAGCCGTGTGCGGGCCACGACGAGGTCGAGGAGGACGACCACGACGATCGCGAGGACCGTCAGCAGGGTGTACTCAGGCACGGGGTGCCCCCTGCTCCACCTCGGAGGTCGATGGAGCGACCGCCCCCAGCTCCCTGGCTTCCCGTGCCAAGCGACCTCGTGGCCACACCCGCGCACCGAGCCGCAGCACGGCCTGGTGGGTCAGCAGCGCGCAGATGGGGATGACCACGAAGAACAGCAGTTCCTCCAGGGGCATCACCCCACCGAGGTCGATGCTGAGGGTGTAGCGCGACGAGAAGTCCCAGTGACCCCGCGCGATCCCGACCAGGTCCCAGACGATGAAGGGCGTCATCGCGATGACCAGGGTGAGGGTGAGCCGTCGGGGGCGGCGGTACACCCGCGCACCGACGACCCACTCCAAAGGCGCGGTGATGGCCAGGCAGGCCAGGAGAACCAGCAGGTAGTGGAAGGGCTCCATCACGGCCTCACCGTGGGGCCGGCAGGGGGCTCGACGACGTGGGGCGCGTGGCGGGCCTGACGGCAGCGCGGGTGGAGCGGCCGACCGCGCCGGCGGCTCCGACCTGGCCGAACGCGCCGGTCGCCACCGCGACGGGCGGTGAACGCCGGACCACCTCGCGGCCGACGACCGCCACCTTGAGGGGCGTGGCGATCCTGGCGCGTGCGGAGAAGACGTCGTGGTCGGCGTCCTCGATGCGGTCGAGGATGCCGCTGTAGAGCACCCGCGCGGCACGGATGACCTTTGCGGACCGTGGGGGCAGCAGGTCGATGCCGGCGTCAGCCTCGCGGTAGATGGCGCGGATGCGTGCGATCTGGAACCGGCTGAAGTCCCGCCATGAGGCATCGACCACACGTCGCCAGGGGTCCGCACCGAACCGCTCGAGGTCCTCCAACGGCAGGTAGACGCGACCACGGTCGAGATCCTCGTCCACGTCGCGCAGGAAGTTGGTGAGCTGGAACGCGATGCCCAGGGCACGTGCTCCAGGCCGGGCCGTGTCGGGGTCTGGGGGTCGCAGCACCGGCAGCATCAGCTCGCCGATGACGGCGGCGGAGCCGTCCATGTAGCGCTCGAGCTCGGCGTGGGTGCGGTAGGTCGACACCGCGAGGTCCATCTGCATCGAGCCGAAGAACCGCAGCAGCAGTTGGGGGTCGATGGACAGGCGCTGCACCGTGTCGACCGCCGCGGCGAGCACCGGGTGGTCGCTGCGGCCGGTGGCCACGTCCTGGTGGAACCGTTCGCGCAGTGCGTCGAGCGTCGCGGCCCGTTGGGCGATGTCGCCACGTCCCGGCGCGTCCACGATCTCGTCGGCGTACCGGCACAGCCCGTACAGAGCATGGACGTGGGGTTGGTCGGCCCGCGGTAGCGCCCGCGTCGCCCAGTAGTAGGTCGTGCCGTTGGCGCGGTGTAGCCGCCGGCAGCGGGCGTAGCTCGCCTGGAGCTCGCGGGCGCGCGATTGGGGCGCTATCGAAGGTCGCCGGTCAACTCGCACGTGCGTTCTCCCTGTCGTCCGCGACGGCGCCGGTCGATCCCTGCCACCCCGGCCGGTGGGAGCCGGCGGGGCGCGGCCCCAACCACTCGACGACACGGTCGGCGGCGAGCCGGCCGGAGATCAGCACCATCGGTACCCCGACCCCGGGACGGGTGGTGCTGCCGACGAAGACCACGCCGGGGAGCCGCCGGTCGGTCAGCGCTGGACGCAAGGGGCCGGTCTGGGTGAAGCGGTGGTCGAGGGAGAAGGGCGTTCCCGCGCCCATGCCTTCCGCCGCCCAGTCCACGGGCGAGATCGTGTGCAGTACCTCGGGGCTGCCTGCGAGATGCCCCGACCTCTGGAGCCAGGTGAGCATCCGGTCCGTCAGCTGCGGCTCCAGCGCCCGCCAGTCGAGATCGGCCAGCAGGTTGGGCACCGGCTCGAGGACGTGCAGGACGTCACCTCCAGCCGGCGCCAGGTCGGGGTCGGTGACGCTGGGGGTGGTGACGAACCGCGACGGATCCGACTGTGGACGGCCCTCGTCGAGCAGCTCCGCGAAGGTGCGCGACCAGGCCCCGCCGAAGTGGATCGTGTGGTGGGCGGGATCGGCGCCCTCGGGGCGTCGCCCCCCGACCAACCACAGCAGGCAGGAGGGCGAGTAGTGCCCACGGCGCAGCCGACGTGGCGCGTCGACGTCGACGAGTTGGTCGTAGACCGCTGGCAGGTCCGGGTTGGCGACGACCACCTCGGCCTCAAAGGTGCCGTCGCTCGTGCGGACCCGGGCGGGGACACCGCTGCCCGAGGGGGTGATCGCTTCCACCTCGACACCCAGCCGTAGATCGACGCCGGCGTCCCGAGCCGCGCGGGCCAGCCCGGTGGAGAGCTCGTGGACGCCACCTCGTGGGAAGTAGACGCCCTGCACCGTGTCCAGGTAGGTGATGATCGAGTAAAGCGCCAGCGCCCGCATCGGCGACATCCCGGCGTACATCGCCTGGAAGGAGAACAGCCGCTGCAGGCGGTGATCGTCGAAGAACCGGTCGACCGCGGGCTGCAGGCGACCGAAGCCACCGGCCGCGGCGAGCCGTGCCAGAGCGGCGGGTTGGCGGAGCAAGCTGGCGAGCGAGTTGAAGTCCCGGTCGATGAAGTCGGCGAACTCCAGCTCGAACAGCCGCTGGAGCCAGGTGACGAAATCGTCGAACCCGTCCGCGGCACCGTCCCCGGCGAAGACGCGCAGCTCCTCACGCATGTCCGCCTGGGACGACCTGACCAGCACGCTGGAACCGTCGGCGAACCGCGCCCGGTAGGCGGGGTCGAGGCGGACGAGGTCGAGGTGGTCGTGCAGTGCCGCGCCAGCAGCGGCGAAGGTGTCCTCCATCACCCCGAGCATCGTCAGCACCGCCGGGCCGGTATCGAATCGGTAGCCGTCACGCTCGAGGAGGCCCGCGCGGCCACCCGGGTGGTGGGATCGCTCCAGCAGGGTCACGGGCACCCCCCTCCCGGCGAGGTGGCAGGCGGCGGACAGCCCGCCGAGGCCGGCACCGACGATCACGACACGCTCGGTCATGCGATCACCTCGACGCGGCTGTTGCGTCGGCGTCGGTCGAGCCAGGACACCAACGCGACGTGCGGCATGGTGAGCGCGACCAGCAGACCGAGGTGGGCGGCGACCAAGCCCTCGACGCCCCCGGCACCCCACCACAGGCCGAGCAGTACGACCACGCTGGCAACGGTGGGTAGCAGCGCCGAACGGGCGAAGCGCAGCAACGGCCGGCCGGTCCGTCCGATGGCGAGGTCGGCGGCGTTGCGCGGGTCGAGCGCCAGCAGCCGGGCGATGTGGCGCGCGGCGTGCCAGCCGCCGAAGTACGCGGCGAAGGCGAGCAGCGGCGGGGCGAGCACGAAGGCCACGCACAGCACCGCGAGGTCGAGGGCGATGCGGAGGCGACCTTGGACGGTGACGCTCCAGGCGGTCACCGCGACCAGTGCGACGGTGACCAGCAGCGCCGTCGTCCGGACCGTCGGGGCGGTCAACACGACCAACTCGGGCGCCAGGCCAACGAGCACCGGGCGGGCCTGCTCGGCGTGGACGGCGATCGGCAGGGCGACCGGGGTCAGCCCGAAGGCCAGGACGGCGATGGGACGCTGCCACGACCGCAATCGTCCGGAGACCTCCAGGAACTCGACGTCGCCGGCGCCGAAGTGGAGGATCGACACGACCAGGAAGAGCGAGGCCGCCAGGACGGGCTGGGCCAGCAGGAGGCCGAAAGCGAGCGCGGCCACGGTGACGTAGGCGACGACGATGAGGACGAAGATCGAACGCGGGAGCTCTCGGCCGAGGGTCCACTCGGGGACGAGGTGGTCGACGGCACCATGGGGCAGCCCGACGAGCAGGCCGATGGCGAGCACCGCCCAGGTAACGGGCCCGGTGAGGGCCTCGGGCACCAGCGCGAGCAGGCCGACCGCGCCGAGGAGCCAGAGGGACAGCGTGCGCGCCCGGACGTCCGCGATGGTCGGCTTCCTCACCACGTCGACGGCAGCCTGCGCCACAGGGACTCCTCGCCTCGGCGTCGCCGCACGCCGGTTAGCTTCGGTCGGGCCGACACGCGCCCGGGCGTTCGACGTGCTCTCGGAAGGCGTTCGAGCCTCCGTGCGGCCGTGGACGGGCTGGAACCTCCGTCAGGTCGGTGTCGTGACGGCGCCGGTCGAGGACCGGCCCGCGTGGCCGCTCACACGACCCGGTCGCTGCCACCGTCGATCGGGACCTGCGCGCCCGTCGTCGCGTGGTAGGCCGGGTCCAGCAGGTCGGTCACGACCCGGGCCACGTCGGCCGAGCGCACCTCCGTGCCCAGCAGGTTGCGCCGCTTGTACGCCTCGACCGACAGCCCGTACCGCTCCGCCCGCTCCGCCAGCCGCTCGTCGGTCCACAGCGCGGTGTCGAACACCGCGTCCGGGTGGACGACGTTCACCCGGATCCGATCGCTCGCCCACTCCAACGCCGCGACCCGTGCGAGCTGGGTCGCGCCGGCCTTGGATGCGGAGTAGGCGGCCGCACCCGGCCCCGGTGCGTCGACGTTCTTCGAACCGATCAGCACGACGCGGCCGTCGCGCGGTGCGCGACCCAGGAGCGGGTGCACCGCGGCGAGGATGGCGGCGGTCGCGTCGAGGTTGATCGCCTGGACCGAGCGCCACGCGTCGCGGTCCAGCTCGGCGATCGGGGTGGTCGCCCCGAACACCCCGGCGGCGATCACGGCCAGGTCGACCCCACCGAACCGGTCGACGCCGGCCCGGATCACCTCGTCGAGCGCGGCCTGGTCGGTGAGGTCGGCGGCGACGCCGAGCCAGCTGGGCCCGTCGAAGGCGTCGACCACCTGCGGGGCCACGTCGACACCGATCACGGCCGCGCCGCGGTCGAGCAGCGCGTCGCAGCAGGCCCGGCCGATGCCGCTGGCGGCCCCCGTGACCAGCGCCACCTCGCCGGTCAGGGGCTTGGGCGGACCGGCGCGGCGCAGCTTGGCCTGCTCGAGGTCCCAGTACTCCAGGTCGAAGTAGTGCTCGGGGTCGAGCGCGCGGTAGCCGCCGAGCGCTTCCGCCCGCAGCAGCACGTCCATCGTGTGGTGGTAGATGTCGGCGGCGATCGCGGCGTCCTTGGCGGACGGACCGACCGTCAGCATGCCGAGGTGGTCGTCGAGGACCACACGCGGACACGGGTCGAGCATCGCCAGTTCGGTGCGACCACGGTGCTCGAACCGGGCGAACTCCTCGCGGTAGGCGTCGGCGAACGCGTCCACGTCGCGGCCGAGCAGCGGCCGGCGCTTGGTCCGGATCACATGGTCGGGGGTCAACGGACCCTGCTGGGTGATGCGTTCGCGGTCGGGATGCTGAGCGAGCGCCCGAGCGGCCGGACCGGTGTGGCGGCGGACGACCATCGGCCGGTCGGCCACCCGCGAGAGCTCACGCCGCAGGTCCGCGAGCTCGATCGGATCGGCTGGCGGCAACGGGTCGGTGGCCGGGACGCGCAGCGGTGCGGAGCGCTCCAGTTCCTGCTCGGCCAGGGTGATCAGCTCGACGTGGGCCTGGTAGGCGGCTTTGGTCGATGCACCGAAGGTGAACAGCCCATGGTTGAGCAGGACCATCCCGAGCAGGTCATCGCGACCCTCGCCCTCCCAGCGCTCACCGACGGCCTTGGCCAGGTCGAAGCCCGGCATCACGTAGGGGACGTAGAGCACCCGGTCCCCGTACAGCTCACGGACCCGCTGCTCGCCGTCGTCCAGGTTGGTCAGCGCCAGGATCGTGTCCGCGTGGCTGTGTTGGATCGCCACGTGAGGCAGGACCGCGTGCAACAGCGCCTCGACCGACGGCGCCGGTGCCGCCGGATCCAGGCGCGCGGCCGACAGCTCACGCATCATCGCCGGGTCGCTGAGCTCGTCGAGCGCGGCGAGGTCGCGCAACCGCTGGAGCGGCAGTGGCGCGAACCCCGGCGCCCGGATGGTGGCGAGGTCCCAGCCGCTGCCCTTGACGTACAGCGCGTCGATCGTCGCCCCGGTGACGTCCTCCCACGGCGCCTTGACCGAGGTGTTGCCGCCGCCGTGCAGCACCAGGGTCGGTTCACGACCGATCAGGCGCGAGCCGTACACGCAGGCGCCGACGGCGCCGTCGAACCGTGCCGCCTCGCCATCATCCCAACGGTCCTGCACGACCCGCTCCCGGAAGTTGTCTGACAACCAGCCGGTGCGTGACGCTAGGATGCCGTCCGATCGAGCGTCAACACCGGGGGCAGCAACCGTGGACCGGCCCGGTCGTCTGACGGGCGACCACAGCACCCGCTCCGCCTGGGTCGCCGATGACCTGCGACGGCAGCTCGAGGACGGCGTCTGGCCGCCAGGCACGCGGCTGCCCGGCGAGGTCCGCCTTGCGGAGACCTACGGGGTGTCTCGCGCGACGATCCGCACGGCGCTGCGCTCGCTGGAGAGCCGAGGGTTGACCGCGACCCGGCACGGCTCGGGCACCTACGCGACCGGCGCCGGGTCCGGGATCCACGCGGACCTGCGCCACCTGGACTCGATGACCGCCACCATCCGTCGGGTCGGTGCCGTCCCGTCGATGAGCTACCGCCGCCGCGAGCTGGTCCCGGCCGACGCCGAACAGGCGCGTCACCTCGGGTTGGCCGAGGGGGACCGCGTCCTCGTCACCGAGCGAGAGCTGCGAGCGGACGACACGACGGTGGCGTTCTCCTACGACGTGCTCTCCGGCACGGTCCTGCCCGACGACCTCGCTCCGGCGACCATCGAAGGATCGCTCTACGAGTTGCTGATGACGGTCGGCGTGGACGTCGCCTGGGCGACCGCGGAGGTCCACGCGGCCGCCGGCGAGCGGATCGGATGGGGCGACCGACCCGCCGATGCGGTGTACGTGTTGCTCGACCAGGTCCACCGCACGATCGACGGCCACGCGGTCGCCTGGTCCCGGACCTACTACCTCGAGGGGCGCTTCCGCTTCTCGCTGGTACGGACCCGCTGACCCTCCGACCCGTTGACCGGGTCGTGGACGCCGCGATACCGTTCGCGCGAAGTTGTCAGACAAGTTCACCTCCCCGGTCGCGACCGGACGCGACCGCATCGGAAGCGAGGCATCATGGCCCGCACGATCGACTGGGTCGATGATGCGGTCGAACTGATCGACCAGACCCGCCTACCCCAGGACGAGGTCGTCCTGCGCATCACGCAGGTGGACGACCTGATCGATGCGATCAGCCGGCTCGCCGTCCGCGGCGCCCCGGCCCTGGGCGTCGCCGGCGCCTTCGGGGTGGTCCTCGCGGCACGGGCGCACGCCCCGGCGACCGACCCCGACACGTTCGGCGTCGAGGTGGCCCGTCTGCGCAACGCACGCCCGACCGCGGTCAACCTCGCGCGCGGCGTGGACCTCGCGGTCACGGCTGCGGCCGACGGACCCGACGGCGCGTTGGCCGCCGCACGGGCACTGCGCGACGACGAGGTGGCCGCGTCGTGGTCGATGAGCGCCTACGGCGCCGACCTGGCCGAGGAACTGGTCGGCGGCGCGGTGCGGGCGATGACCGTCTGCAACACCGGTGGACTGGCCGCCGTGGAGCGCGGCACCGCGCTCGGCGTGATCGAGGAACTCCACGAGCGTGGCCGCCTCGTCGAGGCGTTGCCGATCGAGACGCGCCCGTTGCTCCAGGGCGGGCGGCTGACCACCTGGGAACTCGGCCGCATAGGGGCACCGCACCGGCTGCTGGTCGACAGCGCCGGGCCGTTCATCCTGTCCCGCGGCGGCGCCGACCTGGTCGTCGCCGGCGCGGACCGGATCGCCGTCGACGGGGCGACCGCCAACAAGATCGGCACGTTCTCCCTCGCGCTCGCAGCGCGGTACGCCGGGGTGCCGTTCGTGATCGTGGCGCCGGAGTCGACGGTCGATCCGGGGACCGCGACCGGTGACGAGATCGAGATCGAGGACCGCGGCCCTGCGGAGGTCATCAGCGTCCGTGACACGCCGATCGCGCTACCGGGCACCGACGCGCTCAACCCGGCGTTCGACGTCACCCCTGCCGACCTGATCACCGCGATCGTCACCGACCGGCGGGTGATCCGGCTCGACCGCGGCGAGACGCTCGCGTCGGTCCCGCTCGGCGAGCGCCGGGCCGGCGACCGTGCGGGCGGCGCGGTGAACTGACCGAACGCCGCCCTCCCACGGTCCGACGGGCGGCGACCCGGTGGCCCGGTGGCCCGATAACTACCGCTCGGACGTCCCCTCGCCCGCCCACAGGCGCCGGGACCGGTCCGCGATCGTGTCGATCAGGTCGCCCAGGCCCGGGAACGCCTCGCGGAGCTGCGGCGGCTGCCCCAGCTCGAACCCCTCGTCGGTGTACGGCGGCGCCATGGTGGTGCCCAGCAGGCTGTAGGCGCCGGTCGAGACCGCGCCCTGCCACACCCCTCCGGGGATCACCACCTGTGGCCGCTCACCAGCGAACAGGTCGTCGCCCAACCGGTGCTCGACCGCGGTGCCGTCCGGATGCAGCGCACCGAGCCGTACCGGTGCGCCGGCGTAGTGATGCCACACCTCCGTGGTCGGCAGCCGGTGCCACGCCGAGGCGTCGTCCGTTCCCAGCAGGAAGTAGATCGCCGTGCCGGCGCCATCGTGGAGCATCTGCCGGTACCGGCCCCCTTCGTGCTCGAGCGGGACGAGCTCCAGCAGTTGCGCGATCCGGTCGGCGGGGTCCGCCGGAGACCCGCCCGTAGCGCGGGTCATCCGACCGCCAGTCGCCGGGCCCGGGAGGTGACGTCGGCGGCGAGGACGGCGGCATCCACCTCGACGGCCTGACCGTCGGACACGACCTCGCGGCCCTCCACCCACACGCGGCGGACCAGCGATGGCGTCCCGCTCCAGACCAGGTGGGTGAGCAGATCAGCCGGCTCGGTGACCGGCACGAGGTCCGGCGCGGTGATGTCGATCGCCAGCAGATCGGCGCGGCGGCCGACCTCGATCGCACCCAGGTCGTCGCGCCCGAGCACCGTGGCGGCGTCGCGGGTGACCATCGCCAGGGCGTCGGCCGCGCTCATCGCGTCGGCCTTGCCGGCACGCAGCCGTGCCGCCCGCATCGCCAGGCGCATCTCCTCGAAGGGATCCAGGCGGTCGTGCGACGCCGGCCCGTCGGTGGCGATGGCGACGGGGACCCCGGCGGCCTTGAGCTCGGTGACCGGTGCCGTGCCGGAGGCGTGCTTGCCGTTCGACCCGGGGCAGTGCGCGACGCCCACGCGGTGCTCGGCGAAGCACGCGATGTCATCGTCGGTCAGCCACACCCCGTGCGCTGCCAGCACCTGCGCGTCCAGGACCCCGATCGATTCGAGGTACCGAGGGACGGTCACGCCGTGCTCCGCGGTGATCGCATCACCCTCGTGTTGCATCTCCGCGACGTGGGTGTGCAGCAGCAGGCCCTGGTCGGCCGCCACCCGGCCGGCCTCGCGCAGCGGCACCTCCGACACCGCGTACGCCGAGTGCGGGGCGATGGCCCCGTCGATCGTGGGGAGGTCGTGGTAGCGCTGGGCGAACGCCACGGCCTTCTCGAGCTGTTCCTCCCAGGGCCCCAGGGCCTCCATGCCCTCGGCGACCAGCAACGGCGGGCCGATCACGCAGCGCAGCCCGGCTGCCTGGGCACCCTCGGCCATGGCGTCGGGGTGGAAGTACATCTCCGCCGAGGTGGTCCAACCGTTGGTGAGCAGCTGCGCGGCGCCGAACGTCATCCCGACCCGGACGTCGTCCTCGGTCAGCTGAGCCTCCCTGGGCCACATGACCTCCGTCAACCACCGGTCGACGGGCAGGCCCTCCCCCGCGCCCCGCAGCAGCACCATCGGGGTGTGCGCGTGGGTGTCGACGAAGCCGGGCAGGAGCGCCCCACGGACCTCGTGGACCTGGCACTCCTCCAACGCTGGGGCGTCTTCCGGCGCACCGACCCAGGTGATGCGTCCGTCGACCACGTCGACGACGCCGGGCGAGAGCCATCGGCCCTGTGCGTCCTGGGTGATGACGTGTGCGGCCTGGTAACGGTCGGTCGTGGTCATGCGGGGACCTTGCGTCCGTGCGGCGTGACGTCGATGCGAGGACAGCCTAGGCAGTGCGCCAACGACCAGCGCCGCGACCTCGACGTTGCGCTTGGATGAAGCTGAGCTTCACGTCTATGCTCCTCGTGACGCAACGGCGCGTCATCCCTGTGCCCGTACGGGCCGGACGGTCGTGCCGTGCTGTGCCGTCGCCGTGCGGACCCGAGATCTGGAGGTCCCCGGTGACCATCGACCTGCACAAGCTCGCGCTCGAGACGATCGACGCCGCAGCCGATCATCTCCACCTCGACGGCTGGCACCGGGCGCTGCTGCATCGCCCCGAGCGGCTCACCGCGGTCCAGGTGCCCTACACCGCGGACGACGGCAGCGTCCACGTCGTACCTGGCTACCGGGTGGCGCATTCGACCGCGCGCGGTCCCGCCAAGGGCGGCACCCGCTTCCACCCGGACGTCACCCAGGAGGAGGTCACCGGCCTCGCGACGCTGATGAGCGTGAAGACCGCGCTGATGAACCTGCCGCTCGGCGGCGGCAAGGGCGGCATCACGGTCGACCCGAAGGGTCTCAGCGAGACCGAGCTCGAGTCGCTCACCCGTAGCTACACCCGCTCGATCGCGGCCAACATCGGCCCGGACCTGGACGTCCCGGCGCCGGACGTCAACACCGACGCACGCCACATGGACTGGATCGCGGACGAGTACGGCCGGGTCACGGGCCGGCCATGCCCGGGCGTCGTCACGGGCAAGTCACTGACCGCGGGCGGCTCGCTCGGCCGCGACACGGCGACGGCGGCCGGGTGCCGGACGGTCGTGCGCGCCAGCGCCGAACGGCTGGGGCTGCCCACCGACGCCCGCGTGGTGATCCAGGGGTTCGGGAACGCCGGGGCACACCTTGCCACCATGCTCGCTGCCGACGGGATGCGGGTCGTCGCCGTCTCCGACAGCCGCGGCGGGATCCACGACCCCAACGGCCTGGACATCCCGGCGGTCATCGAGACCAAAGCCACCCACGGGTCCGTCACCCACCACGCCGGTGAGATCGTCACCACCGAGGAACTCCTCGCCCTGCCCTGCGACGTGCTCATCCCGGCGGCGCTCGAGGGAGCGATCGAGGCGCCAGAGGCCGAGCAGGTCCAGGCACGGTTGATCGCCGAGGCCGCCAACGGCCCCTGCACCTCGCAGGCGGACCGCATCCTCGCCGACCGTGGCATCACCGTCATCCCGGACGTGCTCGCCAGCGCCGGTGGCGTCACCGTGTCGTGCTTCGAGTGGCAGCAGAACGAGCGTGGCGAACGCTGGACCGCGCACCAGGTCGCCGAGCGTCTGGACGCACGGATGGACCGTGCCCTCGAGGACCTCTGGCGTGTCGCCTCCGAGCGCGACCTGACCTTGCGCACCGCGGCCTGCGTGCTTGGCGTCGGACGGATCGTGGAGGCGCTCGACCGCCGCGAGTTGGCCGCCACCGACGAACTCGCCTCCTGAGCGACCGGTCCGCCGAGACGGCCGCCGGCGGTCGACGCCGCCGGCGGTAGGGTCGCGACGACCGATCGGCGACGGACAGCGAGGCCACGACGGTGCGAGGACCGACCAGCGGCACCGACCTGTTCGACACGCTGATCGACGAGGTTCGCATCGGCGACAACCTGGTCGTCACCGCGGACACCGACGAACCACTGGCGCTGATCGTCGACCGGTTCGTCGCCGCCGCCCCGCCGGCGACACCGCTGGTGATCGCGAGCTTCGACCCGCCGGAGGCGGTCGCGAGCGATGCGACGGCGACGATCATCGACTGGTCACCGGCGATCACGGGCGAACCATCGTCCCACGCTGACGGCATCGCCCCCGGCGAGGGGATCGAGGCCGCGCTGGCGGGGCTACGGGAGGTCGACGACCGCGTGGGTAGCGGCGCGGTGTTCGTCGTCGACCGGCTGTCCACCGTGCAGGCGGTCTGGGGGGTCGACGCGGCGCTCGAGCTGTTCCTGTCCACCTGCCCTCGTCTGTACCGCCGTCGCAGCCTCGCGCTGTGGCCCGTCAACCGCGACCAGCACCGGCCGGCGTTCCTGCGTCGGTTGGAGGAGATCACCCAGGTCGTGGTGGAGATCACCGACGACGCCGGGCGTCTCCAGCTCACCGTCCGCAAAGCCGACGGGCGCAAGAGCAGCGTGGTGGGCCGCACGGTGCATGCGGAGCTCGTGGACGGCGACCTGCACGCGCTGGACGATCTGACCAGCACCCGGGAGCGGCTGGGCACCGTCATCCGCGAACAGCGGCTGGCGCGTGGTCTGGCGCAGGCGGACGTCGCACGGCGCGTCGGCATCTCCCCCTCCGCGCTCTCCCAGGTCGAGCGCGGGGTCCGAGGCCCGTCGGGCGACACCCTGATGCGGCTCTGGGAGGTCCTCGGGGTCGCGTTCGGCCCACCTGAGGACGAGCCCGGCTACGCGATCTCACGCCGCAGCGCCCGCGACCACGAGCAGCTCCAGGACGGGCTGCACGCCGAACGGGTGCTGAAGGACGCGGAGATCGGCCACGTGTGGCTGCTGGAGGTCGACCCGGGCGCGTCCGGGGACCATCCCCCCTTCGCCGTGAAGGCGCCGGAGGTGATCACGGTGGTGCGGGGGGTGCTGGAGCTCCACCTCGACGGCCACCCGGAGACGCTGCACGAGGGGGATGCCTTGCTGGCGACACGGGCGACCGTGACCGCCTGGAGCAACCCCGGCCCGACGTCGGCCGAGGTGCTCTGGTCCTGGCGCGTAGCGGACGCGTCCGAGGTACCATGAAGCGATGCTTCATGCCGCACCTGTCGCCTGTTCGGAGTCCGCCGTGCGTACCGACACGTCCACGTCCAGCACTCTCCCGTTGGTCCTCACCGCCGATGGGCGGCAGATGCTCCAGGCCCGGCTCGACGGGGCTCGGCGCCGGCTGGAGCGCGTCGACCAGGAACTCGCCGTCGAACGCGACGAGGCGCTGCTCACCGAGCGCCGCCAGCTGCAGCAGCAGATCGATGAGCTCGTCCCGGTGCTGCGCGACGCGGTCGCGCCCGGGGACGTGGCCGATGACCCCACGATCGTCGAGCTCGGTGACGAGGTGGAGTTCCGCTTCCCCGACGGCTCGCGCGAGACGTTCCTGGTGGTGCACCCCTTGGAAGCCGGGATCGACGAGCACCGCACCTCCGCGGAGGCACCGCTGGCACGCGCCGTGCTCGGCCACCGTGAAGGTGACCGGGTCACCGTGACCTCGCCGGCGGGCGTCTACCACGGCGAGATCGTGCGACGCGAGCGGATCGGCTGAGGGCACCACCCGGCAGATCGTCCTCTTGCCCGCCCCGCCGAGCGCCGAGACCCGGCGGACCGCCGAGCGTTGGGATCCACCCTTGGCCGGGGTCGGACGGGCAACCGTCCCCGCGTCGGTGCTCACCGAAGCCGCGCACGCCGGCCGGCTGGGACGGTGACGTCGTGCCGCCCCCACCAGCGCGCCAGGGGGCCGGCGACGTCACCGCTCGGAGGGGCTCCACGTGGATCGCAGCGCCGCACGCACCACCGGCGCGAGCGTCGTCATCATCGGTCTGCTGGCCCTGCTGGGCATGCTGCTGATGTGGCAGCAGGTCGACGCGACCGCCTGTGAGCACGACGGTCTGGAGTTCGCCGGCTGCACGGATCCGACCGACGCACCCGAGCAGGCCGCCGACCCGCTGCATGTCAGCTGACGACGCCGGATCACGCCGACGGGACCGGTTCGACGCTCGCGGCAGCGAGCTGTTCGTCGGTCTCCAGCGCGTCGCTCAAGCCCTTGAGGATCGCACCGCGTCCGACGACGCCGATCAGCCGGTTGTCCTCGACGACCGCGACGGGACGGTCCTGGGCTGCCCCGATGGGGATCAGGTCGCGCAGCGTGTCGTCCGGCGCGGCCGTCGGTAGCTGCTCGAGCGCGCAGTCACGGACCTCCCGCAGCCCCGCCCGGGCGCCGTCGGCCAGCGCATCCGCGCTGACCCACCCTTCGAGCTGGTTGTTCGGCCCCACCACGACCGCGTGGTCGAGCCCGGCCCGGTCGAGGGTGCGGGCCGCCACGGTCGGGCTGTGCCCGCCGCGGAGCAGCTCCGCGGGTGCCACCATCACGTGCTCGGCGGTGACCATCTCCGAACGGTCGTGGCCCTCGACGAACGACGCGACGTAGTCGTCAGCCGGGTTGAGGACGATGTCGTCGGGGGTGCCCAGCTGCACGACGCGGCCGTCCTTCATGATCGCGACGCGGTCACCGAGGCGCAGCGCCTCATCGAGGTCGTGGGTGATGAACACGATCGTCTTCTGCAGCCGCGACTGCAGGTCGATCATCTCCTCCTGCATCTGGCGCCGCATCAGCGGGTCGAGCGCGCTGAACGGTTCGTCCATCAGCAGGATGTCCGGGTCGCTGGCCAGCGCACGGGCGAGGCCGACGCGCTGCTGCATCCCGCCGGAGAGCTCGTCGGGGCGGCTCTCCTCCCAGCCGGCGAGCCCGACGAGGGCGAGGGCCTCCTTGGCCTTCTCGCGCCGGTCGGCCTTGTCCTGGCCCTGGATCTCCAACCCGAACGCGACGTTGTCGAGCACGCTGCGGTGCGGCAGCAGCGCGAAGCGCTGGAAGACCATGCCGAACTTCTCACGCCGCAGCTCGGTGAGCTCGTCGCGCTTGAGTTCGGTGACGTCCCGGCCTTCGACCTCGACGGTGCCCGCTGTGGGCTCGATCAGCCGGTTCAGCAGCCGGACCAGCGTCGACTTGCCGCTGCCGGACAGTCCCATGATCACGAAGGTCTCGCCACGCTTGATCTCGAAGTCGGCCCCCTGGACCGCGACGGTCGAGCGGGTCTTGCGCAGGATGTCCTGCTTGCTCTCCCCAGCGTCGAGCAGCTGTTGCGCGTCGTCCGGCTTCGGACCGAAGATCTTGGACAGCTGGCTGACCACGATCTCCGGTTCGTCGCTGACCGCAGCCCGGTCCTTGGTCGCCATCGACTGCACCGCGGAGCCGTCCATCCCGGCCCGGGTGGGGATGTGCTCGTCGGCGGTGCCCCCGCCGCCGCTCTTGCGGTCGCGCTTGGCGGCGATCCCCTCGACCAACCGGTCGACGATGATCGCGAGGACCACGATCGCCAGACCGGCGGCCAAGGCTCGTCCGGTGTCGAGCCGGCCGAGCGCGCGGGCGACGTCCTCACCGAGCCCGGGGGCACCGATGAACCCGGCGAGCACGACCATCGCCAGGGCCATCATGATGACCTGGTTGACCCCCATCATGATGCTCGGGAAGCCGAGGGGAAGCTGGATCTTCCACAGCATCTGCCGTTCGGTGGCACCGAAGGACCGGCCGGCTTCGATCGTCTCCTTCGGTACCCCGCGGATGCCGAGGTTGCTCAGGCGGATGATCGGCGGCATCGCGTAGATCAGCGTCGCGAGCAGGGCCGGGACGCGTCCCAGGCTGAACGCGCTGGCCGCGGCGACCAGGAGCACGATGCTCGGGATCGTCTGCATGAAGTCCAGGACGGGACGGACCGCGGAGTTGACCGATTCACGGCGCGCCATCGCGATGCCGATCGGGAGCCCGATCGCCACGCACAGCCCGGTGGCGACCAACACCAGGGCGAGGCTCTCCATGGAGCTCTCCCACAGCCCCATACTGGCGATGAACACCAACCCGATGCCCACACCGGCGCCGAGCTTCCAGTTGACCAGGACGCTGGAGACGATCACCAGCACCGCCACGATCAACAGCCACGGCAGCGCGATCAGGGCCTGCTCGGTGTTGACCGTCAGGATGCGAAGGACGTTCTGGAGCAGATCGAGGGCAGCGTCGAACGTGTCCAGGAACCAGTCCACGCCGTCGCCGAGCCAGCTGTCGATCGGTAGTCGGACGGCATCGGGGACCTCACGCCACCAGGCGGTCGCGGCGAACATCCGGGGGACTCCTCAGCAGGGGACGAGTGTTGGTCGATCCGGTCGTCGGTCGTCGATCACCGGATCCGGTGCTGGTGATGCGACCGGCCCCGCCGCGGAAGCGACGGGGCCGGGGTGGATCAGATGTCGGCGCCGCGTTCGCGCAGACCGTCCTCGACGCGTTGGAGGACCGCGTCGTCGTCGATCCAACCGCGCCACATGTCCTCGTACTCCTCGTAGAAGTGGAGCGCGGCTTCGTCCGGCTCCGCCTCCTCGAGCTCCATGTAGGCGGTCAGGTCGTTCATCGTGTCGATCCCGAACCCGTCCATCGCGCGCAGCAGTTCGAGCACCTCGGGTGCCTCGTCCTCGAGGCCCGCCCAGCCACCGAGACCGACCTCACCGGACGGCTGCGCACAGGCGAGCTCCGGACCAGCGTCGCTGGGGTCGATCTCGTCGGCGAGCGCCTCGTCGGTCGCGGCCTGGCACTCCTCGTTCCACTCCGGCTCCTCGAGCTGGACCAGGTCGTAGACGCCCGGGATCCAAGCCGGGGTCCAGTAGTAGAAGACGATCGGCTCGCCAGCCTCGAGCGCGGACACGATGGCCGCATCGAAAGCGGCACCGGACCCGGCGGAGGTGAAGTTGTACTCGTCGTCCAAGCCGTAGGCCGACAGCTTCAGGCGCTGGATCTCGGTGGACTCCCAGCCGTCGATCCCGCCGTAGAAGACGCCGTCGCCCGGCGACTCCGGGTCCTCGAACTCCTCGCCGAGACCCTCGAGGTCCTCGACGCTGCTGAGGTCGGGCGCGACCGGCTCGATGCCCTGCTCCTCGTCACCCTCGATGACGTAGCGCGGGACGAAGATGCCCTGCACCGCGTCCTCGAAGACCACACCCGAGTACTCGACCGACGAGTCGTCCGGCAGCACCTCCTCCTCACACCAGTCCGGGATGTTCATGCACCAGAACTCGGTGGCGACGTGCATCTCGCCGGTGGGCATGGACTCCTGCATCACGGCGGTGCTGGTGGTCGGGGCGTCCACGGTGTGGCCGTAGCCGTCCTCGGCGATCACCGTGAAGATGTCGTTGAGGATCCACAGGCTCTCCCACTGTCCGTCGAACAGGACGAGCTCCATGCCCTCGGGGGCCGCGGCGGCATCACCGTCGTCGGCGTCGTCGTCGACGTCGTCGGTGTCCTCGACGTCGGCGTCGTCGGTGGCGGTCTCATCGTCGCCGCAGGCGGCGGCGACCAGCGCGAGCGCCAACAGGGACGAGATGATCCAGAGATGCTTCGGTCGTCGCACGTTCTACCTTCTCCTGGTCGGGGTCGTGGAGGTCTGTGCGTGGTCGGTGGTCCCGGCCGGCCCTCGAGCGCCACCCGGTCGTGGGCGAACGCTCCGCCAGCGGTGTGTCGTGCGGGATCGTGGCGCCGTGGTGCCTGCGCCGTACCAACCGGGTTGCCTGGGTCAGGCGAGCCCTCGTCCCCCCGGGCTCGAGCCGCCGACCCTGGCCGCTTCCAGCGGTAGTGATACCGCAGTGGGGAACCGGTCGCCAACGTCGGTCGCGCCAACGCACGGCGTCGTAGGAACCTGTCCGGATGGCCACCTCCCAACCCTAGCCGCCGGCGCCGCCATCCTCGATGAGCGAGCGCGCCGCAACGGATCGACGGTGCGCTCAGCGGCGTGACCCGACCCGGCTGGCAGCCGCCTGCGCGTTGCGTTCCGCCAACCCGTGAGCCGCCACACGCAGGCTGGTTCGTCCAGCATCGGCTGCTTCGACCACCGAAGCGACCAACCGACGCATGGTCGCGTCGATGCGTTCGAACGCGGCGTCGGCGGTCGGCGCGACGTCGCCGAACACGATCCACCACCACCACGCGTTGGTCCCGACGTTGGCGAGCACGTCCGGTAGGACCTCGATGCCGCGCTCCGCCAGGATGGCATCACCGGCCGGGGTGACGGGCAGGTTGCCTCCCTCCACGATGAGCGATGCACGCACGTTGTGGGCGTTATCCGCGTGGATCGCGCCGCCCACCGCCGCCGGCACCAGCAGGTCGGCGTCGACGTTGACCCAGGCGTCGCGGTCGCGCTCGGCGACGTGGTCGTCCAGCGCCGCGCGGTCGATGCCCCCGAAGCGGTCCCGCGCCGCCAGCATCGCGTCCACGTCCAGCCCGTCCCGATCGAGCACCAGGCCGTCACGGTCGGCGATGCCGATCACCGCCACCCCGGCGCGGGTGAGTTCGCGTGCGGCGGCGCCACCGATCGAGCCGAACCCCTGCACCACCGCCGTCAACGACCCGGGCTCGCGCCCGCGTGCCTCAGCCAGCGCGATCGCGGCCCGCGCGGCGCCGTAGCCCCCGACGAGTTCGGCCAGGTCGACGCCCTCCACCTCGACGTCGAAGGCGGCCGCCAGTCGTGCACGTGCCTCGTCCGCGTCGTCCATCCGGGCGAACAGGGCTTCGATCGTCGATCCCAACCCGACCCGCTGTGCGGCGGCGTCGAGGGTGGATTGCGCGACGCCCAGGTCCTCGCCGGTCGCCCACGTCTCGGTGAGGATCGGCCGGATCGTGGTGAAGAAACGCTCGAGCACCTCGTCGAGCCGCGGGTCGGCCGGATCGAGGTCGACCCCGCCCTTGGCGCCACCGAACGGCCGGTAGCGGTCGTCGGGGTCGTAGACGATCGCCTCCTTCAGCGTCATCGCCCGAGCGAGCCCGGCCACCTCGTCGATGGTGAGGCCATCGCGGACCCGGAAGCCGCCGCTGGCCAGGCCTCCGATCAGCCGCTCGATCACGACGTAGCCGCGGGTGCCGGTGACCGGATCGGTCCAGGTCAGCTCGAGCTCCGGTGTGGGTGCGGCGATCTCGACCGTCGAGGTGGTGGGATCGGAAGCGGTCGGGTGCGTCGAGGTGGCGGTCACGGACGGGCCTTCGGGTCGGGGTGCGGACGGGGGCCGCGCGGGAGGGGTGACGCGGACGGGGGCGAGGTGCCGCAGCGGCTAGGGCCGGCCGCAGCGGTCCTCGGGGATGCGCAGCAGGGTCGGTCGGTCGGCGGCCGCCTCGGTCAGGGCGTCGGCCAACTCGACGAGGTCAGCGACGTCGCGGCCGTGACAGCCGAACGCGCGGGCGGCGGCGGGCAGGTCGGGCGTGCCGAGCGCGACCCCGATCGTGGCCTGGTCGCGGGCACGCATCTCCCGGTCGATCTCGCCGTAGCCGCCGTTGTCGACGACCACCACGGGCAGGGCCACGCGGGCGTCGGCTGCGGCGGCCAGCTCGGCGATGGTGAACATCAGGCCGCCGTCGCCGCTGAGCGCGACCACCGGGGTGGCGGGCCGGCCGATCTTCGCGCCGGTGGCGGCCGGCACGGCGTAGCCGAGCGTGCCGAGCCCGGTCGGGTAGAGCAGCGACGCCGGCGCGTAGGTCGGCAGGTTCGCCAGCGCGCCGTAGTAGCAGGCCATGGCGCTGTCGCCAGCGATGATGCCGTCGCGGCCGAGGTGGTCGTGCAGGACGTCGAGCAGCCCGAGCCACGTCGCGCCCTGCTCGGCGGCCTCCG
>SKJX01000061.1 GCA_007121785.1 Nitriliruptoraceae bacterium | reverse complement strand
TCTGCTCGCGGCGCTGCCGGCGGTGCTGGGCGACCTCGCGACGGCGCGCGAGGCGCCTGCTGGCAGGGGCCGGCCGGGCGTGCTGCCCTGGGATGGCTGGCGCGCTGGCACGGCCCGGCCGGGCGTGCTCCCCTGGGACCTCGGCCGCGACCAGCGCGACCGGCGACGTGGTGGGGAGGGGACACGGTGAGCACGAGCACCGTCCGGTTCCAGACCGGGCTGCGCCCCACCCGGATCGAGGTCGACCTCGACGCGGTCCGCGCGAACGTCCACCACCTCGGCGCCCTGGCCGACGCGGAGGTCTGCGCCGTCGTCAAGGCGGACGGGTACGAACACGGCGCGGCACCGGTGGCTCGCGCGGCGCTGGACGGCGGCGCGACGTGGCTGGCGGTGGCGCTGGTCGAGGAGGGCATCGAACTGCGCGACGCCGGGCTCGACGCACCGATCCTGGTGCTCTCCGAGCCACCGATCGCGGCGGTGCCGGAACTGCTGGAGGCGAAACTCACCCCGACCGCGTACCGGGAACCGTTCCTGGCCGTCCTGGACGCGGCGGGCCGACAGCGAGCCGCGCCGATCCCGGTCCACGTCAAGGTCGACACCGGGATGGGCCGGGTCGGGATCCCGTCGGGCGAGCTCACCGAGCGGTTGCGTCAGGTCGCGGCCGCCGACGGGCTCGACGTCCAGGGCATCTTCACCCACCTCGCGCGGGCCGACGAACCGGACGTCGACACCACCGACCGCCAGCTGGCCGCGTTCGAGGCCGCGTTGGATGAGGCGGCGAAGCTGGGGGTGAGGCCACGGCTGCGGCATGCCGCCAACACCGCCGGGACCCTGCTGCACCCGTCCGCACGCTACGACCTGGTCCGACCCGGGATCGGCATCTACGGGCTGTCCCCCGCAGCCGAGGTCGACGCGGCCGAGCACGGCCTGACCCCGGCGCTGCACCTCCTCTCCGAGGTGTCCTACGCCAAGCGCGTCGACGCCGGCACCCCGGTGTCCTACGGGCACCGCTGGCGGGCTCCCGACGACGGGTGGATCGCGACCGTGCCGATCGGCTACGCGGACGGGGTCCCGCGGGCGCTGACCAACCGGGCGCAGGTGCTGCTCGGTGGCCGGCGCCGGCCGATGGTCGGCAGCGTGACGATGGACCAGCTGATGGTCTGGTGCGGCGACGACGAGCCGATCGTGGGCGACGAGGTGGTGCTGCTCGGTTCGCAGGGCGAGGAGACGATCCGGGCGGAGGAGTGGGCCGCGGCCGCGGACACGATCACCTACGAGATCGTCACGCAGCTGTCGGTCCGCCTCCCACGGCACCACCTCGGCTGACGGCGGCCGCGGGCCGTTCCCGATCACGACCAGGAGGCGATCCACGTGGCACGTCGAGGTGTGATGGCGGCCGGTATCGGTGCCGCGCTGCTCGGCGGGGCTGCGGTCGGCTACGCCGCGGAGCGGGCGCTGGTCCGCAGCCGACTGGTCCCGGACCTGCCGCCCTCGGAGACCCCGCTCGGCAGCATCGGTGGCGAACCGAGCACCGTCGCCGGCCCCGACGGCATCGACGTCGCCGTCGAGTCCTACGGCCCGCCCGACGCGCAGCAACTGGTCCTCGCCCACGGCTGGGTCTGCACCGGCCGCGCGTGGCACGAGGTGGTGCGCCGGCTGAAGGACCGCTACCGCATCGTCACCTTCGATCTGCCCGGCCACGGCCGCACCAGCTCGCCCGCCAGCGGCCAGTACGACCTCGACCTGCTCGGTGACACGCTCGCCGCGGTCGTCGACGCCTCGACGCGGCCCGGTCCGCTGGTCGTGAGCGGCCACTCGCTCGGGGGGATGAGCGTCCTCAACGCGGTCCGTCGGCACCGCCGCGTCACCGAGCGGCTGCGCGGCGCGGTCCTGCTGTCCACCACCTCGTCGGCCAAGGGTGGCCGGTCAGAGGACGGCGAGCGGCTCGGGATGGAGTGGGGGATCCGCGCCGCCGCACGTCTCGACCGCGGCATCCGACGGATGGTCCCGACGTTGCGGCACCCGCGGGTGACCTCGGCGGCCGACCGGCTCACCTCGGCGACGTCCGACCTGTCCTACCTGCTCGCCCGCTGGACCGGGGTCGGCCCGGACGCCGACCCGGAGGTGGTCGCGTTCACCCGCCACATGGCGACGCACAGCAGCACCGACGTGATCTTCGGGCTGCTCGAGGCGGTGCTCGGCGTCGATGAGGACGGCGGCCTCGACGCGCTCGCCGACGTGCCGACGACGCTGCTGGTCGGCACCCACGACCGGATCACCCCGCTGGCGCTGTCGCAGCGGATGGCGGACCGTTCGGCTGCGCGGCTGCGCATCCTCGACGACGTCGGCCACATGAGCCTGCTCGAGGCTGGCGAGCGGGTTGTCGAGGTGGTGGTCGAGCACCTCGAGGGTCGCGTCCGCGCCGAGGAGGACACCCGGCCCACCCACGCGCAGGCGGACGGGGCGCCCGCGGCGGCCGATGCGTGACCGCGACCGGGGGCGGGGGCCGGCGCGGGGG
>SKJX01000092.1 GCA_007121785.1 Nitriliruptoraceae bacterium | reverse complement strand
GCCGCCCCCTGGCTGGTACCCGCAACCCGACGACCAGGGGTTGTGGCGCTGGTGGGACGGCAACGGCTGGACCGGCTACGTCCATCGGGCCCGCCGGCGGCCTCGGCTGCCGGCCTGGTTGAGCGTGCCGGTGATCATCGGTGCGGCGCTGGTGCTGCCGCTGCTGGTGGTGGCGCTGGTGCTCGAGCCGGTGGCGACGCTGCTGCCGGTGCCGACGTTCCTGATGCTGCTCGCGGTGTTCGTGTGGTTCGACCGGCTGGAGCCCGAGCCGTGGCAGGAACGCATCCACGCCGTGCTGTGGGGTGCCACGGTCGCGATCGCGGGGGCCGGGATCATCAACTCGGCGGTGTTCTTCGCGTTCGGTGAGGTCGCCGGGGTGGTGGTCTCCGCGCCGATCACCGAGGAGGTCCTCAAGGGTGCCGGCATCCTCTACGCCGTGCGGCGACGCAAGATCGACTCCGTCACCGACGGGGTGGTCTACGCCGGCTGGATCGCCGCCGGGTTCGCGGCGGTCGAGAACGTCGACTACTTCATGGTCGCTGCCGGCGAAGGTGAACTGCTCGGCACCGTGATCCTGCGCGGGCTGCTGGCGCCGTTCGCCCACCCGCTGTTCACCGTATGGATCGGTATCGGGATCGGCCGAGCGGTGGTGCGTGGGAGCAGCCCGCTGCTGGGCGCCCTGCCGGGGCTGCTGGTGGCGATCGTGCTGCACGCGCTGTGGAACGGCGCGACGTTCCTCATCGACACGCCGCTGGCGCCGCTGACGTTGCTGGTGGTGCTCGGGTTCGTGGCGCTGTTCGCGGTCACCGCCGGGCTGCTGATCGCCGCCCGACTGCGGGACCGGCACCGGATCGCGCAGCTGGTGCCGCAGGTCGCCGCTCGCTACGACCTCACCCCCGCGGAGGTACTGGCGTTCTCCGACTGGCGGCGCACGTTGGCGACCCGTCGGGCGCTCCCACGGTCGCAGCGGCGGGCCTTTGACGCGCGGCATGCGGCGATCTCGCGGCTGGTGGCACTGCACCGGCGTCCCGAGCCGCCCGATCCGGTGGTCGAGAAGCAACTGGTCGCCGACCTGTGGCAGGCGCGCACCATCACATGAGCTGGCTCGGCCCTCGGCGGCTGGCTCGGCCCTCGCCAACCGAGCCCGGTCCCGTCTCAGCCGCGTCCGGGGGTGAGCACGTCCAGCCCGACGCGGCGCAGCAACGCGACCGTCTCGGTCAGCGGCAGCCCGATCACGTTGGTGTCGGAGCCGTGGATCGTGGCGATCAGCGCCGCACCGGCCCCCTGCAGCGCGTACGCGCCCGCCTTGTCGTGCGGCTCGCCGGTGTCGAGGTACCAGGCCACCTCGGTGTCGGTGAGGTCACGGAACACCACCTCGGTGGTGACGGTGTCGTGGTGCGCGGTGCGGCCGGACCGCACGGCCAGGCCCGTGACCACCCGGTGGGTCCGCCCGGCGAGCGCACGTAGCATCCGGGCGGCGTCGTCACGGTCGGTCGGTTTGCCGAGCGCGACGTCATCGAGGACGACCACGGTGTCGGCGGCGAGCACGACCTCGTCCCATCCGGTGGCCGCCTGCGCGCTCGCTGCCGCCTTGGCGGCCGCCAGCCGGGTGACCAGCGCGACCGGGTCCTCGCCCTCCGTCGCGGACTCGTCGACGTCGGCGGGGCGGATCAGCGGGTACAGCCGCAGCCGCGCGAGCAGTTCCGCGCGGCGGGGACTGCCGGAGGCCAGTACCAGGCGGGGAGCGGGCGGATCAGCCACCGGAGATCACCTCGGCCGCGCCATCGTCGAGATCGCTGCCACCGGTGCGGGCGTCCAGCCAGCCGTAGGGCAACGTGACGCGTTTCGGACCGGTGGTGTGGCCGCGGGCCTGGCGCCGCACGTCCTCGTCGAAGGCCAGGTCGCGGTCGAGGTCGGCGAGCAGCGACCGCAACTCGTCCAGCGTCGACACCTGGTTGAGGGCGCGCCGTACCGGCTTGCCGACCGCGAAGCCTTGCAGGTACCAGCCGGTGTGCTTGCGCAGCTCCCGCAGCCCGGTGTCCTCGCCCTGGTGGGCGACCAACAGGCCGGCGTGCTCGAGCAGCAGGTCGGCGACCTCACCCAACGTCGGTGCGCGTGGGACGGGCTGGCCGGCGAAGACGGCCTCGAGGTCGCGGAACAGCCAGGGCCGACCGAGGCAGCCACGCCCGACGACCACGCCGGCACAGCCGGTGGCCTCCACCATCCGCAGTGCGTCGGACGCTTCCCAGATGTCACCGTTGCCGAGCACCGGTACGTCCACCGCGTCGACCAGCCGGGTGATGTGGGCCCAGTCGGCCGGCGGGCCGTAGCGGGCCTCCGCGGTGCGGGCGTGCAGCGCGACCGCCGCGACGCCCAGGTCGGCGGCGGCACGACCGGCGTCGAGGTAGGTGAGGTGGCCCGCGTCGATCCCGAGCCGCAGCTTGACGGTGACGGGGACATCCCCGGCGGTGCGGACGGCCTGGTCGATGATCGCGGTGTAGCGGTCGGTGCGCCACGGCAGCGCCGCGCCGCCACCGTGGCGGGTGACCTTCGGTGCGGGACAGCCGAAGTTGAGGTCGATGTGGTCGACCTCGCCCTGGCTGACCAGTCGCTCGACCGCTCGGGCGGCGTCGCCGGCCTCGGTGGCGTACAACTGGATCGACCGGGGCGACTCGTCCTCACCGAACGACGCCTTCAGCTGCGACTTGGCATCGCCTTCGACCAGCGCGCGGGCGCCGACCATCTCGGACACGTACAACCCGCCGCCGTGCCGTCGGCACAGGGTCCGGTAGGCGACGTTGGTGACGCCTGCCATCGGCGCGAGCACGACCGGTGGCCATACGGCCAGGTCGCCGAGGTGGAGCGCGTCGGCCTCGGCGCGCGTTGGCGGCGGCAGCGGGGGAGCGGTGGGCGTGGACATGGGCGCGAACGGTAGCGACCCCGGCTTCGGCCCTCAGACCCGGGCTTGCGAGCGCAGCGGACGGTCACCGGCTGAGCTCGTAGCCTGTCCCGCGCCGGCCGATCCGCGAACAGGAGGCACCCGGTGCCAGCCGACCCGAGCACGATCGCCGACGGCGTCCGCGTCGCGATCTTCGACCTCGACGGGACCCTCTACGAGGGCGACGGGTTCGTGCCCACCTACCTGGAACAGCTCGAGGAACACGGTGGCCTGGACCCTGAGCTCGCCCGCGGCGAGCTCGACCAGATCCTGGGCGGCGTGCACGGGCTGCGGGTCGGCGATCTCTACGACCCGGCCACCGACCGGGTGCTGCGTGCACCGGCCTGGCGGATCATCGAGGTGACCGACTGGGACGGCCGCTCGGTCGACGACCTGCGGATCGGCACCGGCATCGGCTACGGCCAGGGGTTGGTGTACATCGGTGACGCGTGGCAGGCCGTCCGCGCCGTTGCGCTGCACCACGGGGTGGATCGGGAAGCCAGCCGGGCGTCCTTCCAGGCCGTCCGCGTCCGGATCAACACCGCGGCGGACGAGCTGCTGGACACCTCGGCGTTGGCGCCCGTGCTCGCCGAGCTGGACCGCTTCGAGTACCGCGAGGTGATGACCAACACCCCCGAGGACCTCGCCCGCCCGCTGGTCGCATCGATGGGGCTGCCTGACCGGTTCCACGCCGTCCGGTTCGGGGTCGACAAGCCGCTCGGGCTCGAACGTCGCATCGACGAGGTGCTCGAGGAGTTCGACGTCACTCCCGACGAGGTGCTCTGCGTCGGCGACAACTACCTCAACGACATCCTGCCGACGGTGCGGGCCGGGTGCCGGGCCATCTGGGTCGACCCGTTCGGTACCGCCCCGCACGAGGGGCCGGAGGTGCGTGTCGCCGGGCTCGCGGAGGTCGCGCCGTTGCTGCGAGACGGCCGCTGACATGCTCCACTCGTCCCCGGCCCACCTCGAGACCGAACCCATGCGACGTTCGCGCTACGTGCTGACCGAGCACAGCCGCCACCCGATCCCGGCGGCGGTCGACGACGTCTGGGCACGGATCGCTGAACCGGAGCGCTTCGATGAGTGGTGGGGGTGGCTGCGGGAGTTCGAGGTCCTCGGCGGGGGGATGACCGACGGCTCGGTGCTGCGCGGTCGGGTCGTCCCGCCCGTGCCGTACTCGTTCGCCATCGACGTCCACATCGTCGAGGTGGTCCCGACCCAGCACGTGCGGGCGACGCTCAGCGGCGATCTCGCGGGGCAGGCGAGGATCGGGGTCGAGCCGGCCCAGCACGGCTGCGAGATCACCGTGTCCTGGCAGCTGGAGATGCGTGCCACCGCGTTGCGGGCAGCTGCCCACGTCGCGCGCCCGGTGATCGTGTGGGGCCACGACCAGGTGGTGGCCACCACCGTGCGGCGCTTCCGCGAGGTCGTGCGCGTCGAAGCGCGGGACGGGCGTCGCTGACGGTAGCCCTGCCGGCGGGCGGGGTAGCGTCGCACCCTCGATCGGAGGTGGGGGTGCTCACGCTCGACTTCGGCCAGTTGGAGACGATGCTCATCATCGTCGGGCTGCTGCTGGCCGCGGGGGTGGTGGCCAGCAAGATCTCGGCCCGATCGGGGGTCCCCGCCCTGTTGCTGTTCATGGGGCTGGGGATGTTGGCCGGCTCCGAGGGCCCGGGTGGCATCACGTTCGACGAGCCACTGGTCGCTCAGGGTGTTGGCATCGTCGCCCTGGCCTTCATCCTGTTCGCGGGCGGCGTCGACACCCGTTGGAGGGATGTCCGCCCGGTGCTGGGCAGCGGGTTGCTGCTCTCGACGGTCGGGGTCGCCGTCACCGCTGGGGTGACCGGGGCGGTCGCGACCGTGGTGTTGGATCTGCCGTGGGCGGTGGGGCTGCTGGTCGGCGCGATCGTCTCCTCGACGGACGCTGCGGCGGTGTTCTCGGTCCTGCGCTCCCGCAGCATCGGGCTACGTGGACGGTTGCGGCCCGTGCTGGAACTGGAGTCGGGCAGCAACGATCCGATGGCGATCCTGCTCACGATCGGACTCATCGAGTGGATCACCCTGGACGGTGTCGGCCCCGCTCGCGCGGTCTGGCTGCTCGCGGGTCAGCTGCTGCTGGGGCTCGTCGGGGGTCTGGTGGTGGCCGGTCTGCTGGTGCTGGTGCTGCGTCGGTTCCACCTCGAACAGCAGGGGCTGTACCCGGTCCTGACCGTCGCGGCCGTGGTGCTGACCTACGCCGTGACCGCCGAGGTGGGTGGCAGCGGGTTCCTCGCGGTCTACGTCGCGGGGCTGATCGTGGGGAGCGCCGACGTCGCGCACAAGCGACGGTTGGAGGACTTCCACGACGCGGTCGCGTGGTTCATGCAGATCGTGCTCTTCCTCGCGCTGGGCCTGTTGGTGTTCCCAACGCAGCTTCCCGCCGTGGCCGGTCCAGCGGTCGTGATCCTGCTCGCGCTGATGTTGCTCGCCCGGCCGCTCGCGGTCCTGGTGTGCCTACCGCGGGGCTGGTCGTTGCCCGAGCGGGGACTGATCGCCTGGGTCGGCCTGCGGGGGGCCGCCCCGATCCTGCTGGCCACCTTCCCGATGGTGGCCGGGGTGGATGCAGCCGGAACGATCTTCGACGTCGTGTTCTTCGTCGTGCTGCTCTCGGTGCTCATCCAGGGCACGACCATCCCTCCGGTGGCGCGCCGGCTCGGGGTGGACGCACCGCTCAGCCCGGCGCAGCCGTTGGCGGTCGAGGCCGTCCATCAGGACGTCACCGACCTCGAGCTCGTGGAGCTTGAGGTCGGTGAGCACGCGCCGGCGGCTGGCCGACGGATCCTCGAGCTCGACCTTCCGGAGCAGGCCCTGATCGTGTTGCTCACGCGAGGTGACGACCGGGCGATCCCGCAGGGAACGACCAAACTGGCAGCTGGGGACGGGCTCGTCGTGCTGGCCGACCCAGCCGATGTCGATGGGTTGCGGGAGCTCTTCTCCGGCTGAGCCACCGGCAGGCCGGGTCAGTGGAGGCGTTCGGGACGTCGGGTCAGGACCGGGACCGGGCTGCGCCGCACCACCCCGGTGGCGACGCTGCCCGCCAGGAGGCGCGCCAGGCCGGTCCGGCCGTGGGTGGCCATCACGACCAGGTCGACCCGACGATGGGACGCCTGGCGCACGATGCCGGTGGCGGGGTCGGTGTCCTCCACGACCTGCCAGCGCGTGTCGATCCCGGCTTCGTTCCATTCGTCGGCGGTGCGCTTGAGCTCCGCCCGCACGACGCGCGTCTCTTCGGGCAGGGTGGGCGGACCGGCCACCGGGTCCCCGACCGGGTAGGCGACGTGGGTGAGCACGACCTCCAGGTCGAGCTCCTGCGCCCAGCGATGGGCGGTGGGCAGGATCGACGCCGAGGTCGTCGACCCGTCCAGGCTCACCAGGATCCGTGTCACCCGCGGTGGGCCGCTGGGGGTCAGCAGGTGTGGGCCGGTGACCACCAGCGGTGCGTGGAGTTCGCGGATGACGCGTCCGGTGACGGTGCCGAAGAGCGACTCGCCGACGGGACTGCGACCACGCGACGCCATGCACAGCAGCGCCGGGGGATCCGCCCGGGCTTGCGAGACCAGCGTCGCTGCCGGGTCGGCGCCCTGCAGCCGGCGGACCTCGTAGCCCTCCGGCTCGGCCTCCGCGGCCGGCTCGTCCCCGTCCGTGACGTGCACCACCTCCAGCGGGCATCCCCACGTGGCCGCCAGCTCCTCAGCGAACGGCAGTGGCGTCAACGCCCGTCGGGCACCGTCGATGGGCAAGATGATCCGCTCGTACACCTCACGCCCCTGGTCGACGGCAGCAACTCGGCACGACTGTAGGAGCCCGCTTGCCTCCTGTGCACCTGGAGCGGCCGGCCAGGGCCCGGAGATGGTCGTGCGGGTCGGCCGCGCCCGCGGTGGCGGGACACCCGCCACCAGACCCGGGAGGGCGAGCAGGGTGCCGCGCCAGCCATCCGGTCCCGAGGCATGGCCGTCGGACGAACTGGCGTGGTGGTACCCATGACGAGGCCTCCACGCTGGAGGGATCAGGGTCGCTGGAGGCGTCAGGCCGGCGCTTCGGTGCCCCGAGGATCCTTCCGCGGCGGTCGGGGTGCCCCGCTGCCTCCCTTCGAGCTGGCGAGCCGTTCGACCTCGACGTCGTTCACGTCATCGACCAGGTCGGCGAAGCGGCGGGCAACGACCGCGAGCAGGGCTGTCGCGATCGGTGAGGGAGCCCTCTTCTGACCGAACGAGAACCCGCCGAAACCGCGGTAGGCGGATCGCGGGGTGACCGTGCCATCGGGCGAGACGTTGTAGGTGATCAGGCAGGCGACCAGCTCGGCGACCGCTGTGCGGTCCGTTGCGCGCTCGGAGTCCCAGGCCTGGGGGTAGCGGCCGAGCGTGTCGAGCATCCAGTAGATCCCGTACCACAGTGGGGGCCACTTGACGGTCTTGAAGCGGACCCCGTGCCCGAACGAGTAGGGCTGCTCCTTCCCACGACGGCGCCACACGTCGAGCATCGTGGCCGCGGCCAGTTCGAGTCCCTCCGGGCGGTCGGCCGGGTCCAGGCGCGAGAACAGGCGCAGCGCCTCCAGGGTCACCTGCGGGCACACGTCACCCACGCGTCCCGGCCCGCGCCAGCGCACCTCGGGGTCGGGGACGCACGCCCACGCATGGCCCTGGTTGGTCGCCAGGAGGTCCGTCGCGATCCGTTCCAGGGCCCTGCGGATGGCGGGTCGATCCCCGCGGCCGTAGCGGAGCAGCACCTCGGTGATGCTGTGGGTGTCGCACGGCAGTGCATGCCAGACCGGTGGCGATCGGCCCGGTGCCCGCCCGAACGACGCGAACCGGCCATCATCGAACTGGTGGGCCTCGAGCGCATCCACAGCGTCGTCGACCGCCTCGACATCCCCGGCGCGCACCCCCAGGTCCGCGAGCAGCTGGAGCAGGTTGGGCAGGTAGCTCGGGCTCTCGTGGCCCGAGGCCCCCGTCCCGTCATCCCAACGGGGCAAGCGGGTGACGAGGCCCTGGACGGTGGCGCTGGCCACGGCCGCACGGCGTGCCTCATCCAGAGCAGCGTCATCGACCTGACGCGCGGCCAGTCCGTGGAGCGCGATCCAGCGGGCGGGTTCCTCGCACGAGGACAGCAGCCACGGGCGCGGGTCGTCACCCCACAGCTCGAGCCAGGTCTCGGAGGTGTACATGCTGCGATCGTTCGCCCCGTCCCTTGGAACGGGTAGAGGCCGATGGCCCAGGCCGGGGATGCCACGCTCGCGGCGCCTGCCCACCTCGACGCGGAGGTGCCGTCCGCACCGGGGCGGCTGGGGCGGGCCGGTGGTGCAGGAGCGGGCCTGGCGAGGAGGTGGCTGGTGGCACTACGGCGCGGGGGGTGGTGTGAGCTGGTAGCGGTCGATGACGTCGGCGAGCCAGTCGGGTTCGGCCATCTCCAGCCCGGCCTGCGCCGCGAGCTCGCCGAGCTGGGCGGGGTCGGGTGGGCCGGCTTCGTTGAGGTCGGCGACCTGCTGGAAGAAGTCCTGGTCGAACCCCGGTGGGGAGATCACCTCGATCATGCGCGCCGGGGTGTCACCGGCGTTCCACATCGCGTGGACCTCGCCGTGGGGCTTGACGATGTAGCCGCCCGGGCCGAGGACCACCTCCTGGTCCTCCGAGCGGAAGCCGATCTCGCCCTCGAGCACGATCGAGAACTCGTCCTCGTAGGTGTGGACATGCGGCGGCACGAGCGCGCCGACCTCGAACGGGTGCTCCACGATCGACAGCGCGCCCCCGGTGTGGTCACCGTGGATCTTGAACACCACGTCCACGCCAGGCAGCAGGGCACCCCGGCGTCCCTGCCCCGGCGGTACGACCGTGAGCCCCGGCGCACTCGGTGCGCGTGTGGCGATACTCATGCCTCTCCCTCCTCCAGTGAACATGTCCGTACACTGAAACATGACGACGGTGGAGCGTCAATAGTGAGTGAACAGTCCCGTTCATCGGAATCGCGTCCTTACCGGATGCGGAAACGCGCCGAGCAGGTCGAGGAGACCCGCCAGCGGATCGTCGACGCGACCGTCAAGCTCCACACGACGGTGGGGCCGGCCAACACCACCATCACCGGGGTCGCCGAGGAGGCGGACGTGACCCGGCTGACCGTCTACCGCCACTTCCCGGACCTCGAGTCGCTGTTCGTGGCCTGCGGTCGGCGCTGGACCGAGCTGCACCCGCCACCCGACCCCACCGGCTGGCGTCAGCTCACCGGCCTCGAGGCCCGGGGCCGACACGCGCTCGGTGAGCTCTACGGCTGGTACCAGGCGTGCGGCGATGAGCTCCTGCCGATCGTTCGCGACCACCAGGCCATGCCCGCGGCCACCCAGCAGGAGCTGGCCGAGACCTTCCAGGCGTTCGCCGACGCCCTGGTGGCCGGATCAGGCGTGCGGGGACGCGCGCGCCGGCGTCTCAACGCCACGGCGGGGCTCGTGGTCAGCTTCTGGACCTGGCACTCGCTGACCACCGAGCAAGGCCTCGACACCCCAGCGGCCGCCGACCTCGCAGCAACGCTGCTGAGCTGTGCCGCCGGCGGATCTCGCGGTGCCGCGGGTACCAGCCGCTGACCCCGGCAACCAACCGTGCGCCCATCACCTCCAGGAGGGCGCGCAGCAGCGCGATCCAAGCGCTCCGTGGGAAGATGGCTGGCCGAGCCGAGGACCTGCGATGACCCAACGGTCACATGGGATGGACCGTTGACCGCCGGTGAAGCCGGCCGATGACGGGGCTCGCGACGCGAGTCGCGGGCGGTCTCCGATGCGACGCTGGGCGGGCGTCCGTCGTCGCCGAGCGCCTGTCCCCATCAGGGGACGTCCGAGCGGGTCGATCCTTCACGAGCAAGGTGACACACGTGCAGCCGCTCGTCGCACCGCTCCGGAAGCGGCTCCGGGGCCAGGTCACAGCCGTGCCAGCACCAGCCCGACGCCCAACGTCACCACCGCCCACGCGGTCGTGCGCAACGCCCGTTCGCTTGGCTCCAGGAGCGTCCGTGCGTCGCCGTGGGACACCTCGCCGTCCGCGGCGACGATGCGGATCTCGACCGAGCGCACCCGGCGGCGCACGTGCCGCACGGGGGTAGACAGCGCCCGCTGCGCCCACGACAGCGCCGTCGCGCCGGTAGCGACCATCACCGCCGCGACGCTCACCCGGCCCTGCTGGGCGAACGCGGACGTCAGCGCCGGGAACGCGCCCCACGCCAGCGCGAAGCCCAGGTCGGTGTGGACCCGGCCACCGAACCACTCGAGGTTGTAGGCCAGGACGAGGAAGGCGCCGACCACCACGAACGGCAACAGCCACGCCCCGACCCGCACCAGCCCGTAGCCACCGACCCCGACCGCCAGCACCAGGGCGATCACGGCGACGGCCCACAGCGTCCGGTCCGACAAGCCCGTCGCCAAGGGGCGTCCCTGCACCTCGTCCAGCGCGTGCGCGCTGACCCCGACGGCCAGGAAGAACGCCGCCAGCGTGTAGGCGAGGACCGGCAGATCGATCGTCTCGCTGACGGCGGCCCCCAGCAGCACGTAGCTCAGGTGCCAGGCGGTGTAGGGCGGGTGCAGCACCGCCCACCAGTCCGCCAGCGGTCCCCGGCGCTCGCGGACGTAGAACGCCGGGGGGAGCGGCTCCTCCCCGGACGCGGGCGCGGCAGCGCCCGCGTCCTCCCCGTCGGCAGGCGCATCCGGGCCTGCACCCGTGTCGGGACGCGTCCGGTCGTCGTCTTCAGCCACCGCGACGCCCCGACATCACCACGCCGCCGCCGAGGCTCATCAGCTCCACCTCGACGTCGACGATGCCCGCCTCGTGCCACAGGTCGACGTGGCGATCCAACGGGAAACGGGCGTAGTGCCGGTCGATGTTCGGGCCGAGGAACGCGCCGACACGCCACCACCCGCGGCCGCCGAGAAGTCCGCCGAGCGCCGGCAGCAGCAGCCGGGTGTAGCCGACCCAGGCGGCGCACCAAACCGGGTTGGGCGGCACGTGGAACTCCAAGCTGGCGATGCGTCCGCCCGGCTCGACCACCCGCGCCAGCTCGCGCAGCGTCGCCGCCGGATCGGGGACGTACCGCAGCAAGTAGGTGAAGGTCAGCGCGTCGAAGCTGGCGTCGTCGAACGGCAGCGCGTCCGCGTCAGCGACCTGCAGCGAGACGCGGTCGTCCTGCCCGGCGTCGGCGACCCGCTGACGACCGGTGGCCAGCATCTCCTCGGAGATGTCGACGCCGACCACCTCGGCTCGGCTGCGTTCGGCCAGCTGGAGCGCGACGCCGGCGGTGCCGGTCGCGACGTCCAGCACGCGGGCCGGGTCGTCGGCGGTGGCGGCGGTGACCATGGCGCGGCGCCACCGGGCGTTCTGCCCGAACGACAGCACGTCCGCCAGCCGGTCGTAGCGGCGCGGCAGCGGGACGAACACCTCGCGGGCACGGTCGGTCGAGCGGGCGTCGACGGGCAGTGGGCTCAAGCTCACGGGCTCCCTGCGCTGCGGGTTCCTGCCCATGCTCGCATGCGTCGCGCCGTTCGTCGCGCCCCATCGACGTCGACCCACGGGTCGGCATCGACGTCCGCCGAGGCGTCGGCGTCCTCGACGTCGTCCCCGTCCGCGCCGTCATCCCCGTCCTCGCCGCCCGCCGCCAGGCTCCTCGCGCTCACGGCACACGTCCGAAGGTGCAACCTGGCTTGCATCGCGTCGTCGCTACCGTCGGTCGTCGAACGAGGCGGGAGGCGGCCGCAGTGGCCGACGGGTGGCTCAACGGCGAGGGTCGGTTGCTGGTGGACGCGATGAACGTCCTGGCCAGCCGCCCCGACGGCTGGTGGCGCGACCGGGAGGGCGCCTACCGCCGGCTGGTCGAGCAGTTGCAGCCCCTGGCCGAGGCGCGCCCCGGCCCGGTGATCATCGTCGTGGAAGGTGTGGCGGGCGACGCGCTCGCTCCCGGTTACCACGGCGACGTCGAGGTGGTGCACGCGTCGGCTCGCGGGCGCGACGCCGCGGACGACCACCTCGTCGTCCTGGTCGAGAGCGGTGCGGACGCGTCCAGCGACACGGTCGTCACCGCCGATCGCGAGCTGCGCGACCGCGTGCGCGCCGCCGGAGCGACGGTCATCGGGCCGGGCGCGCTGCGGCGCCACCTCGACGTCCGGGGTTCGTAGCGGGCGGGGTCGAGCCAGGCGGGTCGGGGCGGGTCGCGGGTCGGGGCGGGTCGCGGCTCGGGGCCCGGTACCGTCCGGGTCACCCCACCAACCGACCGGAGCTGCCGTGCCACCCCGTGCTGAGGTGCGTGGCTGGTCCCGGCTGCTGGCCGGTGTCGCCGATCAGGTGCTGGTCGGCACCGTGCAGGACATGCACCGCGCCATCAGCGACGGTGCGTACCGGTGGGTCGGTCCCGTGGGGCGCCCGGTGCAACGCGTCACCGACACGGCCGCCGACCTGGTCTACGAGGTGGTGCGCGGCTCGCTGCGCGTCGCAGGCGAGCTCGGCGCGATCGTGGCCGACCGGGGTGCGGGTGCTTCCCCGGCGCCGGCTGCGGACCGGGGTGCGGGTGCCGCCGCGAGCGTGGTCCCAGCCGTCGATGCGCCAGGCGTCGGTGTCCCGGCCGACCTGCCGTCGCCAGCGGCGCTGAAAGCCCGGGCGATCGCCCACGGGGTGGTCGGAGAGGAGCTCATGCAGCTCTCGCCGGAGCTCGACCTGGACGTCACGCTGCACGCGGAGGGACGCGAGGTGTCGGTCGATGCCGGCGGGCTCCGGGCTGCCTACCCCCATGCGAACGGCCGCGTCACGGTGTTCATCCACGGGCTGGTCGACACCGAGTCGGTGTGGTTCACCCGCCCGGAAACCGGCCATGCGCTGCCCGACCTGGCGCTCGCCCACGGTGCCACGCCCGTGCTGGTGCGCTACGGCACCGGCCGGCCGGTCGGGCGAAACGGCGCGGATCTCGCGGCACGGCTCGAGCAACTGGTGCGGCACTGGCCGGTACCGGTGACCGAGTTGGTCCTGGTCGGCCACTCCATGGGTGGTCTGCTCGTCCGCGCCGCCGGTTCGGTCGCGGCCGCCGCCGGCCACCGCTGGGTGTCGCTCGTGGGCGACGTGCTCTACCTCGGCACCCCACACGCGGGGTCGTGGCTGGAGAAGGTGGCCAACACCACGACCTGGGTGCTGCGGCGGCAGTCACGCAGCGCTCCGATCGGCACGTTGGTGGATGGTCGTTCCCGCGGCATCAAGGATCTGCGTTACGGGACGCTCGAGGAGGACGCCTTCGAGGGGGACTCGATCGATGACCTGCTCACCGGCGCACCGAGCACCGACCCGCTGCTCGAAGGGGTCCGCCACCATCTGGTCGTCGGTCGGCTGCGCTCGGCGCGACGGCATCCGCTCAACTCGGTGTTCGGCGACGCGTTGGTGCGAGCCCGTTCGGCCGGTGGCACCGGCACGGTGGCGGGGCCGGCGCCGGACGCCGGGATCCGGGTCGTCGAGGTCGATGCCAGCCACACCCGGCTGGTCCGCAGCGGCGAGGTCGCAGGGCTGCTGGGCGAGGTGCTCGCGCGCCGAGCCTCCTGACGACCGGCGGTACCCGGACGCGGGCGGTACCCGCACGGAGGCGATTCATCGATGGACATCGATCTGTGGGCTTCCGATACCTTCGCATCGATGAGCGTCGATCAATCAGTGGGGTGGCCACCCCGGCGACCGATCACGGTGCGGGAGGATGCGCGTATGGACCAGCAGCGCGACGAGGTACGACGGCGGTACGCGGCGATGGCGACGTCGGTGGCGACGGGGCGGCCCGAGGCAGGGGACGGAGGCTGCCTCGGGCCCGGCGCGGGTGCAGCGGACGTCGGCTGCTGCGGGCCTGCCACGGGTGCCGAGGACGCTGACTGCTGCGGGTCGGGGGGCGAGGTGGACCCTGGTAGGGGGTTCGGCCGCGATCGGTACGGCGATGACCTGCGGGGACTACCCGAGGCCGCGGTCCGGGCATCGCTCGGCTCGGGCAACCCGCTCGCGGTCGCGGATCTGCAGGCGGGGGAGAGCGTGTTGGACCTCGGCTGCGGTGCCGGCATCGACGTGCTCCTTGCCGCACGTCTCGTGGGTCCGAGCGGCAAGGCGTACGGGGTGGACATGACCCCGGAGATGCTCGATCTGGCCCGTACCAACGCCACCGAGGCCGGGGCGACCAACGTCGAGTTCGTCGAGGCACTGATGGAGGACGTCCCGTTGACCGATGGGGCGGTGGACGTCGTGGTGTCCAACTGCGTGATCAACCTCTCCACGGACAAGCCGGCGGTGTTCGCTGAGTTGGCCCGGCTCACGCGGCCCGGTGGACGCTTGGCCATCAGCGACGTCGTCGCCGAGGATGCGCTCACGCCGGGGGAACGCGCCGAGCGGGGCAGCCACGTCGGGTGCATCGCTGGAGCGCTGAGCTTCGACGAGTACCGGGGCTCGCTCGAGGCGGCCGGCTTCACCGAGGTGGCGATCGAACCCAGCCACGCCGTCACCGATGGGATGCACAGCGCGATCGTGCGGGCCGTACGCCGCTGAGGTCGACGCTTCGCTGGGGAGGGTCGACCCCGCCAGAGCGGATGGGCGTGAACGACCGGACCTCGCCGGGCGCCTTGGTGGTCCACGATCGACTCGTCGTCGACGACCCGACCGCCGGGCACCCCTCGGTGGCGTCGTCGACCGCCTCCGGCGGACCGGTCCGAAAGGCCGACCGGGTGGGTGGTCGCGCCCACACGGATGTGCTCAGCTTCGCAGCGCCCACGGCGACCTCAACGAGGGGGAGACATCCATGGTTCGGCGCCTGTTCGGCCGCAAGGAGCACCCGGATGCCCATGGGGACGGCGGGCCGACCGATGTCGTCGCCGACGGCAACTACGACCGCGCCGAGTTGGAGCGCTATGCGGAGGCGATGACCTCGCTTGAGCCCCACGTGATCGCCGGCGTGCTGGACCTGCATGACGAGTACCTGATCGCCGTCGGCCTCATGCAGTCACCCGACCACACCTTCGTGCACTACGACCCGGAGACGTTCGAGAGCCCACCGGGGATCATCGACGAGGGGCAGTTGGCGGCCGACGCCTACCGCTTCCTCGGCATCAGCGAGGCGGACGCGCTGCAGGTGTTGGAGGCTGAACTGTCGTACCTGCAGGCCAAGGGGCTGGTGGAGTAGCGCTCCCGCCCTTCACGCACCGGCGAGATGGGCGCCGACCAGTTGCAGGTGCCGCGCGATCGGCGTACCGCTCCTTGGAGGAGCTTCCCACGACCCAGCCAGGCGCCGAGTACCTCGAGGACGGGTAGCGACAGCACGCCCCAGAGGCAGCTGACCCGCATCCCCCGCTCGTCGGAGATGGTCTGGCCCCAACCCTCCAGGAACGTCCCGAACGAGATGTCGTCGGGGGTGTGCGTCGCAGAGGGGGCCAGCGAGACGGCGGCGATCCACGGTGCCCGGACGGCCTGCCACCAGGTGCGGGCTCGTGAGCGCGGAGACCAGGTGGTCCCATCCTCGTGGCAAACCTCCCTTCCAAGTGGTCCCTTCATCGTGGCGGGCGACTCCCGGACCCGCCCTGGCGTGCTCGCAGGTCGTCAGCCAACACGACCGAGGGCAGCGGGCAGCTCATCAGGGCACCCGGTCTGCTCTCGGTGTGGGGCGGAGCACCTCGAGCAGCACCCGCAGCAGCAGGACGGTCCCAGCGAACAGCCCCAGCCAGCCCAGGACCTCCAGGAGCCGGACCTCGGTGCCGGCGACGACGGGACCAGCGTCGGTCGCCAGCATCAGCACGGCCAGGAGGCCCAGACCCAGCGAGCTGGCCGTGAGCACCACACGGTTGACCAGCCGCTCGACGACGGCCACGTCGGCGGGCTCGGAGAACAGCCGCACCCGGGTGGTGATCCCGCCGTGCTCCAGCAGGGTCGCGATCCGGTCGAGGTGGCGGGGCGCCCGTCGCACCAACGGTCCCAGCTGCGCCCACTCGCTCTGGACCATCTCGGCCAGCGACGACGGCGTGGTCCGCTCCTGGAACTCGGCACCCCCCAGCGCCGCCACCTGGTCGATGAGCGGGTACTCCGGGCAGAGGTCCTCGAGGGTGCCGGCCAGGGTCGCCAGCGCACGGAACATCGTGGAGGTCTGGGGAGGGAGGCGGAAGCCCAGCCGGGTGGTCACCCGGAGCAGGTCGGTGAGCGCATCGGCCGAGGGCAGCCCGGCGCCGAGGTGGGCGGCCATGAACCGCGCGAGGTGGCGCTCCACCTCGTCCGGGTCGCGGGTCGGCGCGACCGCGCCGACGGCGACCAACGACTCGTACAGCAGGGACGGCTCGCCCAGCCGGATGGCCAGCAGCAGCTGCAGCACCGACGCACGCTCGAAGGTGTCCAGGCGGCCGGTCACGCCGAAGTCGATGAGGCCGAGGCTGCCGTCGTCGAGCAGCAGCACGTTGCCGGGGTGCGGGTCGCCGTGGAACCGCTCGCCGCGCAGCATCGCCTCGACCTGCGAGGCACACAGCGCATCGGCGAGGTGGCGGGCATCCTCGGGGGTCAGGGCCTCCGGGCCGAGCTTCGCCAACGGTCGGCCGACCAGCCGGTCCATGACCAGCAGCCGCTCGGTGGTCAGCTCGGTGACGATGCCGGGGATCCGCACCTGCGGCTGTCGCTCGGCCGCCGACGCCATCTCGACCGCGTGGCGGCCCTCGACCCGCAGGTCGAGTTCCGTGCGTAGCGCACCGGCGAAGTCCTCCGCGATCGCCCCGACCTCGTAGATGCGCCCCCAGTCGGTGCGGCGCTGCGCGACGCGAGCGAGCCAGACGGCGATCGCCAGATCCCGCTCGACCTGCTCGAGCAGCCCGGGCCGACGGACCTTGATCACGACCTCGCGGCCGTCCTGCAGGTGGGCGACGTGGACCTGCGCGATGGAGGCCGAACCCAGCGGTGTCCAGTCGATGTCGGTGAAGACCTCCTCCAGGGGCCGGTCGATCTCCGCGGCGACGGCGCGTTCCGCCTCGTCTCGATCCAACGGCCGGGCGGCCGCGTGCAGCCGCCCGAACTCCTCGATCGCTGCCGGCGGGAGCAGGTCGGGCCGGGTGGCCAGGAGTTGGCCCAGCTTGACGAACATGCCGCCGGCGTCCTCCAGCGCGGTGCGGGTCCGCCGCGCAAGTTCCTCCGGGCTGCGCGCCACCACCTCACCGCGCCGCAGGCCGAGGGCGGGCGCCAACCCGTGACGGATCAGGATCCGCAGCACCTGCAGCGCGCGGACGACGATGCCCGAACGCCGTCGCAACGACCGCAACGGTCGGACCGGTCGCAGCCCGCCGCGTCGAGCCGGGCGCGCGAACAGCAACTCGAGCACCACCACGACCAGCATCGTCGCGACGACCTGGAACGGCAGCGCCAGCGTCACCAGGCCGTCGCGGACCCGGTCGAAATCCGCGATCTGCTGCTCGACCGGGGCGGTGAGGTCGATCAACAGCAGCGCGGCGACGGTCACACCGATCAACGACCCGATCACCACCGCCAGCAGCAACCGCGGCCACGTCACCTCACGCGTCCCGAGTAGCGCACGCACCACCCAGGCGAAGCCGACCATCAGCAGGAGGTTGCCGATGACACCCATGAAGGTCACAGCTCCCGACGGTCGAGCCGGATCATCGCCAGGGCGAGGAGCCCAGCGGTGGCGAGCAGCGCGACGACGGTCGCGCGCAGGTAGTCGGTGGCCGGGGCGCCCTCCACCAGCGCGAGCACCGCGGTGAGCAGTTCGCTGGGCAGCCAGGCACGCAGCGGCTCGAGCATGGCCAGCGTCGGCAGCGCGAGCAGGACCGCGAGCGTGAGGAACACCACCGCCACCTGGCTGCGGACGATGCTGCCGGCGGTCGCGACCACCGCGATCGCGAACCCCAGGTACACCGCGCCGTAGACGGTCCCGATCGCGACCTCGACGAGCGGCAGCGACCCGATCAGGACCGTGGTCAACGCGACCGTCAAGATCGTCCCGGCGATCAACGCGATGATGGTCGCCATGGTGGTGACCACGTACGGCGCCACCAGGAGCCGGCCCGGCCGCTCGACCCGGGTGCGCAGGAACGCCGCACGTTCCGGGTGGGCGTCGATCGCCAAGGCGGCCGCTGCCACGACCACGACGCCGAGCAGCCCCAGCTGGCTGACGTTGGACACGAACTGGATCAGCCCGTCCACGGGCTCCGGGTCCGGGGCGATGATCGTGATGTCACCGCCCATCTGCGCGATGAGCTCGTTGAGGTAGCGGGCACCCAGTGCCCCGAGCAACCCGAAGAGGACGTAGACGCCGGCGAGGACCGTCCACCGGTGGGTGCGCAGGAGCCGGCGGGTCTCCAGCCGCCACAGGGACATCGCCGGTCGCGGGGTGGGGGGCGCCGGTGGCGTCAGGGTGCTCATGAGGTCAACTCCAGGAACGCCGTCTCCAGGTCGGTCGCCGGGTAGAACGAGACCAGCGACGTCCGCTGGTCGGAGAGGAGCGCCGGCACCTCGTGCTCCGCCCGCTGCGCGTCGGAGACGACCAGCCGCAGCCGCCCCGGTGCTGGCTCGAGCACCTCCGCGGCCCAGGGCTGGCTACGCAGGGCGGTGGTGAGACCGGCGGTGTCACCCCGGACGTGGAGCGCGTAGACGGTGCTGGTGTGGGCGAGCAGGTCGGCGATGGGCCCTTCGTAGCGCATGCGGCCGTGATCGATGACGCCGACCAGGTCGCAGACCTGCTGGACGTCGGAGAGGATGTGGGTCGAGAGCAGCACCGTCTTGGTGTGGGCCAGTCGGCCGATCAGGTCCAGGACCTCGCGGCGGCCGGCGGGGTCCAGCGCGGACGAGGGTTCGTCGAGCACCAGGACCTCCGGGTCGCCGACCAGGCAGGCGGCGAGGCCGAGCCGCTGCAACATCCCCCGGGAGAACCCACCCGTGCGTCGGTCGATCGCGTCGCCGAGCCCGGCTTCGGTCAGCACGTCGGTGACCCGCTCTGGCGGGAGCTGCGGTGCGGTGAGGTCACGAGCGAGGTCGACCACCTCGTAGGCCGTGAGCCAGGGCTCGAACTGCGGGGTGTCCACCAGGACGCCGAGCGACCGTCGGGGTACCGCCAGCTCGAAGGTCCCCGACGTCGGCTGGCGCAACCCGGCCAGGATCGACAGCATCGTGGTCTTGCCGGCGCCGTTGGGGCCGATCAGCCCGTAGATCGTCCCGCGCGGCACCGTCAGCTCCACCTCCGCGAGCGCGTCGGTGTCGCCGTAGCGTTTGCCGAGCCCGCGGGCGCGGATCACCGCGTCACCGTCATCCGTCGCCGCTGGGGACTGCCTGGGATCGACGGTGATCGGTGGTCCGACCGGCGGGGCAGCCGATCCGGGTGGTGGCCGGTCAGCGACGGCGTCCTCCTCCCCAGGCGGTACACGCCCGACGATCAGGTAGATGATCGCCCCGATGGGGAAGCTGCCGAGCAGGATGATCAGCGCCCACGCCCACTTGGGGAGGTGTCTGACCTTCCGCCGGCGGAGGTCGACCAGGCAGACCGTGACGCCCACGGCGTAGGCGACCCCGACGACCGCCAGGATCACCAGGGTCGGTGTGTCGGGAAGGTCCATGGCCTCACAGCTCCGATGTGTGGGTCGGGCCAGCCATGGCCGTGCAGGCACGACGATGCTGCCGGGGTACCGACCGGCTCGGCGAGGTGTCACGACCACCATCTCGCGTGCTGGCGGTACGGGGCAGAGACCAACGGCCCGTCCCGTCCGGCGATCGGCTGGCCGTCACTGCGCACGCAGCGCATCGGCCACCGATAGCCCCAGGAGATCCCCGAGCACCGCCACCCCGGTGGCCCCGGTGAACACCGACCCGACGACCTGGCGTGCGTCCGTGCCGACGGCCGTCAGCAGTCCCAGCTCGCGGGCGCGCTCCTGGACACCCATCCAGACGGTGTCGAACACCCTGAGCGACGCGCTGGCGGCCAGGACGTCCGGTGGCCCGGAGGTCTACCGGCCGTTGGCGGTGACGCCGCGCCGTCACACCCCGCCAGTACGGTTCGTGCGCACGGAACGGATCTCTTCGGTGGACCGATCTCTTCGGTGGGAGGAACGCGCTGGTGAGGGGCAGCTGGTGAGGGTCGTCCGCGCGCCGTCCGTCGACGAGCTTGCGGCGGAGCTGACGAGGTCGCTGGCTGCGACGCGACCGATCGATCCCATGACCCCGATCCGCATCGCGGTGCCCAGCCGTGGGATGGAACGCTGGCTCACCCAGCGCCTCGCCCACTCGCTGGGCGCGGTCGGGGGCGAGGCCGGGGTCTGCGCCAACGTCGATCTCCGGTTCCCCGGGAAGGTCGTCGGGGAGGTGCTCGCGTCCGTGCTCGGTGGTGTGGCCGACGACGATCCCTGGTCGTCGGCGCGGCTGACCTGGCCGGTGTTGCCGTACCTCGACGACCTGCCGGGCGACGCCGTCCACGCCCCGTTACGGGCCCACCTGCGCGAGGGCGACGGACAGGTGGACCGGCGCCGGTTCCCGCTGGCCCGACGGATCGCCGACCTGTTCGACAACTACGCGATGTACCGCGCGGACATGGTCGCCGGCTGGGCGGACCCGACCACGCCGGACCTCGACGGGGACGGCAAGCCGCTCGCGGGCAACGTGGCGTGGCAGCCGGTGCTGTGGCGGACGTTGACCGAGCGGCTCGAGGTGGAGAGCCCGGACGTGCGTTTCGCCCGTGCACGCGACGCCCTCGGACGGGGGGACATCGCCCGACCGGACGACCTGCCCGGGCAGGTGACGATCTTCGGGGTGCTGTCGTTGCCGCCGTTGCACCTGTCGTTGCTGGACGCGCTCTCCGTCCACTGCCCGGTCGAGGTCTTCGCCGTCACCCCGTGTCCGGCTTGGACGTCATCGCCGGACCCGGACGCGGGGTCGGCCGGGGGATCGTCGGAGGCGTCGCCGGGGCGCCATCCCCTGCTGGTCTCGTGCGGGATCGGTGCACGACACGCGGCCGCTGCGTTGGCCCCGTACGTCGACCGGGCCGCGGACGTGCCGGCGGGGACCGGCAGCACCGCGACGACGGGGCTGGAGTCATCGTCGACGGCTACCGCGTTGTCGGTGCTCCAGCACGATCTGCGTGCCGACCGGGTGCGTGGGGACGGTCAGGTCGAGCCTGCGGAGCTCGCGCTGGATGATCGCTCGATCCAGGTCCACGCCTGTCACGGCGCGATGCGCCAGGTGGAGGTCCTCCGCGAGGTGCTGCTCGGGCTGCTCGACGACGACCCGTCGCTGGAGCCACGGGACATCGCGGTGTTGACCCCGGACATCGCGGCGTACGAGCCGATCATCCGGGCCGTGTTCGGTGACGGCGACCGCCCCGGCGACGACCCACGTCACGGCGTGCCGACGCTGCCGTTCCGCGTCGCCGACCGGGCGGTCCGCGACGACAACGACGTCGCGCAGGCGCTGCTGACGGTGCTCGAGTTGACCACCGCCCGGGTGGGGGCGTCCGCCGTCCTCGACCTGCTGCGGAGCGCGCCGGTGGCCAGCCGGTTCGGGCTCACCGCGACGGACGTCGCGCGGTTGCCGGACTGGGTGCTCGGGACCGGCATCTCCTGGGGCATCGACGGCGACCACCGGCGCGAGCTGATCGACCTGGAGGACGCCACCCACACCTGGCGGGCCGGGCTCGATCGGCTCACGCTCGGCGCCGCCATGGCCGACGACGGCACCCGGCTGGTCGCCGGCGTCGTGCCGTACGACGATGTCGAAGGCAGCCAGGTCGATCTGCTCGGCCGCCTGACGATCGCCACCGACGCGCTGTTCGCCCGGCTGCGTGACCTGCGTGCCCCTCGGACCGTCACCGCGTGGCGCGAGGCCCTCGACGCGACCGTGACCACCCTGTTCGACCCCGGTCCCGGGGTGCGCCGCGACCCGCTGCTGACCTCGCAGCTGGCCGCGGTGCGCGAGGCGCTGGCCGTCCTCGTCGACACCGCCGTCGGACCCGACAGCCGCCCGTCCGAGGTCGTGCTCACCTTGGAGGAGATCCGCCTCGCGCTGGGGGAGCGGCTGGGGTCGACCAGCGGCTCGGCGCGGTTCGGGAGCGGCGCGATCACCTTCGCGGGGCTGGAGCCGTTGGGCAACGTGCCACACCGGGTGGTGTGCCTCGTCGGCCTCGATGACGAGGCGCTGCCGCGCAGCACCCATCGCCACGGCTTCGACCTGATCGCCGCCCAGCCACGACCCGGCGACCCCGACCGGCGCATCGAGGACCGCCAGCACTTCCTCGACGCGCTGCTCGCCGCCCGCGACCACCTGATCATCACCTACACCGGCCACGACCCCCGCACCAACGAGGTCCAGCAGCCAGCCGTCCCGGTCAGCGAACTGCTGGACGTCCTCGACGGCACGTTCCGCGTCGGGGACGAGCCCGCCGTCACCCACCCTCGTGACCTGCTGGTGATCGACCATCCCCTCCAGCCGCACAGCCCCCGGTACTTCGGTCCGGCGGACGGCGACGAACCCGTCGTCCCGCAGGCGTTCGACCAGCGCCAGCTCGCCGCCGCCCGTGCCGCGGTCGCCGACCGCGCGCCGGCCGGTGCCTTCTTCCCCGCCGATCGCCCGCTGCCGCCGCCCTCGGCCGACGAACTCGATCCCGTGGTGGTGGAGCTCGCGGACCTGGTGCGCTTCGTCGACCATCCGGTGCGGTGGCTCCTACAACGCCGCATCGGCATCGCGCTCGGCGACGACGACCGGCGGCTCGACGACCGCGACCCGACCGAGCTCGACGGGCTCGCCCGCTGGCAACTCGGCCAGGCGCTGCTCACCGACCGGACGGACGAGGCGGACCGCGCCCGGTGGCGCGAGCACGTCCTGGCCACCGGCACCGTGCCGGTGGGCGGCCTCGGCCAGGTCGAGCTCGACGGCATACAGGAGCTCGTCGCCAAGCTGGACGCCGAGGTGGCCCGGGTGGACGGGGAAACGTGGACCCTGCCGGTGGACGTCGACGTCACGGTGCCCGCCCCCGCGAGCGGCGCTGCGCGTACCGCCCGGCGGGTCGTTGGCTCGGTGGACCTGCGCGGGGCGACCGTGCTGCACGCGTCGGTGTCCAAGCTCAAGGCCAAGCACCGGCTGTCGGTGTGGACGCAGCTGCTGGCCGCGACCGCTCAGGACCCGACCCTGGAACCGTCCGGGTTCCTGCTCGGCCGCAAGGACCGCGCGGACGTCGACGCCGTCGCGCTGCGCTCGCTCGCTGCCGTGGCGGCCGATGCCACGCCGGACGCCGGTGTCGGGCCCGCGGGCGTCGACGACGGGGACGGCAGCCTCGATGCGCAGGAGCTCGCACGCCAGTGGCTCGGTGACCTGGTCGAGCTGTACCTGCGGGGCCACACGCAACCGTTGCCGCTGCTGCCGGAGACCGCGCACGCCTACGCGGTCACGTGTGCGCGCGGCGGCGATCACGCGGCCGCGATCAGCGCGGCGGCCAAGCGCTGGGAGTCCGGGTTCAACCACACCGGGGAGCGGGAGGACGCCTACGTGGTGCAGGCGTTCGGGACGGAACGCGATCTGGCGGAGCTGGCCGCGGCCACGTCCTTCGGTGACGACGTGCTGCGGCTGTGGGCGCCGATCGTCACGGCGGAGGCCAAGCGATGAACCCGCCCACCCCCACGCCTGAGACGTCCCCGACGTCGCCGCCGACCACCGGCCACGCGGCCCAGGCCGAGGACCCCACCGTGGCCTTCCGCCCGGCCGGGCCGCTGCCGGAGCGTTCGCTCGCGTTGGAAGCCAGCGCCGGCACCGGCAAGACGTGGACGCTCACCTCGCTGGCGGTGCGCTACCTCGCCGAACGGGACGTCGAACTGCCCGAGCTGCTGCTCGTCACGTTCACCCGCGCCGCGACCGCCGAGCTGCGCGAGCGGGTGCGCACCCGGATCGCGGAGACCCTCGCTGCGATCGAGCAGGCGTCCGCCGACCCCTTGTGGTCCTCCGACGATCCCGTGCTCGACCACATCGTCGGCCAGCCTGCCCGTGCGGGGGATCGCGCCGAGCTCGACGCCCGCCGGGACCGCCTGCGTCAGGCCGCCGCCCAGCTCGACGACGCCACGATCTCCACGATCCACGGGTTCTGCCAACGGATGCTGCAGCACGCGGCGTTGGAGGCCGGCGTCGACTTCGACGCGGTGCTGCTCGACGACGACGCGGACCTGCTGGCCGAACTGGTCGACGACCTGATCGCTCGGGAGCTGCGCCCCGCATCGCCCGACTGGGTCCGCTACCTGCAACAGGTCGCCGGCGTCGACCGCGATCGGCTCACCGCGCTCGCGCGGGAGGTCACCGCGTTGCCGTCGCTGCAGCTGTGGCCGCCCGCCCCACCCGACGGCGAGCCGGATCAGCGACCGTGGGATCGGGCGCTCGCCGACCTCCGCTCGGCCTGGACCCAGGGCGGTCGGCAACGGGCGATCGACCACGTCGCCGACCTGCAGGACGCCGGCGTCTTCGCCAAGCCGCGCCAGCGCACCTACACCAGGGCCCGCGCGGAGACGGAAGCCGCGAAGGTGGATGCGTGGCTGGCGGCGGACCAAGACCTGCCGCCCGGGCCGGTGCCCACCAAGGACCTGCACAAGGCCGGCGATTACCCGTTCGCGTACTTCACCTCGGCCGCTCTCGCCCCGCACCTGGCTGCGGGGGCGCCGACGCCGGCGTTCCCACCGGTGTGGGAGGCGGCCCAACGGCTGCTCGCGGCCGCCTCCGAGCCCGCCACCCGTTTCCTGCGCCGCGCCGCGAGGTACCTGTGGGACGAGCTCGACCGTCGCAAACGCGAACGCACCGTGCTGACCTTCGACGACCTGCTGCGTCGGTTGGCGGACGCGCTCGCGTCCGAGGACACCCGCGACGCGGTCCGGGCCGCGATCCGCCAGCGCTACCGGGTGGCGTTGATCGACGAGTTCCAGGACACCGACGCGATCCAGTGGCGCATCTTTCGCGCGCTCTTCGCCGACGACGAGCCGTTCGTCCTCATCGGTGACCCCAAGCAGGCGATCTACGCCTTCCGAGGCGCCGACATCCACACCTACGTCCAAGCGCGCGACAGCCGCGATGACCACCGCACGTTGGGTACCAACCGGCGCAGCGACCGAAGCTACGTCGCGGCCTGCAACGCCCTGTTCGGGCAGCCGGACTCGTTCGGGACGTCCGACATCCCCTACCACCGCGTCGCCGCGCACCACGGCGACCGGCTCGACGATCCGCGGGGCGGTACGGCGCTGCAGTTGCGCTACGTCCACCGTGACGCCGGGTCGGTCGCGACCGGCGGATCCGGCAAAGGGCTGCTGACCAAGGGGTGGGCCGACCGGGCACTGCCCGGCGACGTCGCCGCCGTCGCCGCCGACCTCCTGAGCTCCGGCGCGACGATCGATGCGGACGAGGGCGGCCCGCCCCGGTCGATCGAGCCCCGCGACCTGGCTGTGCTCGTCCGTACCAACCGCCGAGCGACCGCGGCCCAGCAGGCGCTGCGCGACGCCGGCATCCCCGCGGTGATCCAGCGCGGCGGCAGCGTGTTCGTCACCGACGAAGCCGACGCGCTCCAGCGACTCCTCGCGGCCCTGCTGCGCCCCAGCGCGGAACGGCCGGCGGTAGTGGCGGCCGCCAGCCTGCTGTTCGGACGTGACGCACCGACCCTGGTCGCGCAGCGGGACGCGCTCGATCGGCAGGCCGCTGGCGCGACCCGCGCCCCGGATATCGATCCGGCGACGGAGGTGCCGGCCGTGCCCGCCTCCGGCGACCCCGACTCCACGCCGGACCTCCCGGCACGGGCCGCCGAGTGGGACCGGTGGATCGACCACCTGACCCGCTGGAGCGACCGGTGGCACACGCACGGGGTCATGGCCGCCATCCGTCAGGCGTTCGCCGAGGACGGCGTCCCCGAGCGTCTGCTGGCCACCCCCGACGGGGACCGGCGACTGACCAACCTGCGCCACCTCCTCGAGTTGCTGCACGAGGTCGAGTCGCTCGAGGATCTGCGCCCCACCGCTCTGCTCGATTGGCTGCGCACCCAACGTCGTGACGCCGCCGACGGCGACCTACCCAGCAGCGACAGCGAGCTGCGGCTCGAGGAGGACGCGCAGGCCGTCCGGGTCGTCACCGTCCACGGCTCCAAGGGTCTGCAGTACCCGGTCGTGCTCTGTCCCGACCTGTGGGACGGCAAGCTTCGGGTGGACCGCGACCTCACCCGGTTCCACGATCCGGACGCGTCCGATCCCGCGGCGGCGATCACCCTCGACCTCGACGTCGATCCGACCACCGACGGCAAGCGCCGCAGCATCGACCTCGCCACCGACGAGCAACGGACCGAGCAACTGCGCCTGGCGTACGTGGCGCTCACCCGCGCCCAGCACCGCTGCGTGGTGTGGTGGGGCGCCTTCAACGACGCCCCGACCTCGGCGCTGGCGAGCCTCCTCCACGGCACCCCCGCCTCCGACGGGGCACGGTCGCGGCTGGCACGCGGCCAGGAGCGGGTCGAGTCGGCGTCCGACGACGACCTGATCGCCGACCTGCAGCGGTTCGCCGACACCACCGACGGAGCGATCGGTGTGCACGTGCTCGATGAGCTCCGCCGGGGCGCCACCTGGGCCTCCGAGCCGACCGACGCCGGTGAACTGGCCGCACGACCGTTCGACCGCGGCGACGTCGACCGGTCCTGGCGGCGGACCAGCTTCACCGGGTTGATCCGTGACGCCTCCGATCAGGGGCGGTTGGCCGTCGAGGTGGTGGACCCCACCGATGGCCGCGACGTCGACGGGAACGTCGAACTGGCCGGTGCGACCCGGGGGAGCGGCGGCGTCCTGCCCCCGGACGGTGTTCCCGACGCGGCTGCGCTGGAGGAGGTCCCCCTCGCCCGGTTCCCGCGCGGGGCCGCCCCCGGCACGTTCCTCCACGACGTGCTCGAACAGGCCGACCTGACCGCGATGCACGATCCGGCCGGGATGGACCCCCTGCTCGAACAGCTCGAACGTCGTCACGGCATCGACCCGGTCCACCGTCCCGACGTCGCGCGGGGGCTGGCGGCCGCGGCCGACACCCCGCTCGGAGCGGCAGCTGGTGGGGCGAAGCTCGCCGACCTCGCACGCGGCGACCGGCTCGACGAACTGCGCTTCGAGCTCCCGCTGGCCGGCGGCCACGACGCCCGGGGGGCGGCGGTGACCCTCGGCGCCCTCGCCGACCTGCTCGACGACGCGGACGAGCCGCTGCTGCGTGCCTACGCCCCACGGCTGCGCGACCCGGCGATCGCTCGCGAGGTCCGCGGCTACCTCAACGGCAGCATCGACCTGCTCGCCCGCCTGCCGGACGGACGGTTCCTGGTCGCGGACTACAAGTCGAACTGGCTGGGCGACCGTGACACCGACCGCTCGGTGGTCACCGACTACCACCCGCAGGCGCTCGCGGCAGCGATGCGCGAGCACCACTACGTCCTGCAGGCGCTGCTGTACCTGGTCGCGGCGCACCGCTACCTGCGCTGGCGCGTGGACGGCTTCAACCACGACCGCCACGTGGTCGGTGCCGGGTACCTGTTCCTGCGCGGCATGGTCGGCCCGGACACGCCCGTGGTCGACGGACAGCCGTGCGGGACCACGATCCTGCGCCCCGGCGGCGACCTCGTCGCCGCGATCAGCCGGCTCCTCGACGGAGGTCGTCCATGAGCGTGGGTGATCTCAACGCGGCCGCGCCCGCGACCGGGCCCGGCGCGGGCGAGCTCGCCGCGTTCGTCTCCGCCGGGGTGCTCACGCACGCGGACGTCTCGTTGGCCGTCCGGCTCGGCGCCATCGTGGGGGACCAGCGCCCACCGGTGCTCCTGGCCGCCGCGCTGGCGCTGCGTGCGCCTCGCTACGGCCACGTGTGCGTCGAACTCGAGCACGTCGCCGAACGCATCAGTGTCGAGCCGCGGCCGGCCGCGG
>SKJX01000207.1 GCA_007121785.1 Nitriliruptoraceae bacterium | reverse complement strand
GGGACGCGGACCAGCTCGACGCGGTGGCTCGGCGTTTCGCCGCCGACGGGCGGACGCTGATCGCCGCCGAGGTGGCGGTCGTCGCGGACCGCCAGGGGCACGATCGTGCGGGTGCGTTGGCCAGCGGCCTGCTGTCGCGGTGCCCGGACGCGCGCACGCCCGCCGTGGAGGGCCACCCGGTCACCGAGCTCAGCGACCGGCGCCGTGAGGTCGCGGCGTTGGCGGCCGCCGGCCACGACGGACGGTCGATCGCGCGGCGGCTCAGCGTGTCGAGCCGGACCGTGGAGAACCACCTGACGGCGATCTACCGGCAGCTCGGGGTGCGGTCGCGGCGGGAGCTGGTGGAGATCCACGGCCCGACCGAGCCGTGGCGGGTCGTGGCCTGACGCTCTGCGTGGCGGCCCGGTAGGTTCCGCGGCAGTTGGCGGGATGGGGACCGATGGCGCGCGAGGGCAGCCCGGCCGACGGCACGACCGCGCAGCGGCGGACGCGCCGGCGGCTGGTCGTCACGTTGGCGGTCCTGGTCGGGCTGATCGCCGCCGCGTGGCTCCAGGTCGACCCGATCGAGCCGCCGCCCGCGGTGGCCCACCGCGACGACGTGTCGATCATCGCGCACGCCGGCGCGCAGGGCCACGCGCCGCCGAACACCATGGAGGCGTTCGACGCCGCGCTGGAGCTCGGTGCCGACACCCTGGAGATGGACCTCCAGGTCACCGCCGACGGGCGGATCGTCACGATCCACGACGGCACGGTCGATCGGACCACCGACGGGTCGGGGGCGGTCGCCGATCTCACCCTCGACGAGCTCCAGGCGTTGGACGCCGGTGCGACCTGGCAGGACGCGGACGGTGACACCCCGTTCGCGGGCCAGGGGGTGCAACACGCGGCGCTGTCGGAGGTGTTCGAGGCGTACCCCGACACCCCGCTGGTGATCGAGCTCAAGACCGACGGTGGCACCGACATCATCCAACCGACCATCGACCTGGTCGAGGAGCACGGGCGCGACGACGGCTCGGTGATCGTCGCCTCGTTCGACGAGGACTACCTGGTGCCCGTCCGCGAGCAGCTGCCGGACGTGCCGACCAACATGCCGGAGTCGGAAGCGGAGGTCTTCCTCTACCTCCACTACGCCGGGCTGCACCCGTGGTGGTCGCCGCCCGGCGAGGTGTTCCAGATCCCCGAGGATCACGGCGACCGACGCGTCGTCACGCCACGGTCGGTGCGCGCCGCCGAACGGCTCGGTACCGAGATCCAGGTCTGGACCGTCAACGACCCCGACCAGATGCACCGCATCCTCGACGCCGGCGCGCACGGGATCATCACCGACTACCCCGACCGGGTCGTCGAGGTGGTGGAGGAACGCGCGGCCGAACGGGGCGCGATCCACGGGGCCGATCCGCGGCGGTACGACGGCCAACTCGAACGCGCCGAACGCCTGCAGGACACCGCGGCGTGGCTGACGCCGGTGTGGGCCGTGATCACGTTCCTCGGCGACGAGGAGTTCTACCTGCTCATGCTGCCGCCGCTCTACTGGGCGATCAGCCGGCGACTGGGGGTGCGGCTGGGGGTGATGCTGCTGTTGACCGCCGGGGTCAACGGCATCTTCAAGCTCGCCTTCACCACGCCGCGGCCGAGCTTCCTGCGCCCCGAGCTCGGCGGGGTGACCGAGACCAGCTTCGGGTTGCCGTCCGGCCACGCCCAGAACGCGACCGCGATCTGGGGGCTGCTGGCGGCGCTGCTGCGTCCGTGGCCGGTCCGGGTCGGCCTGATCGCGTTGATCGCGGCCATCGGCTGGTCGCGGATCCACCTCGGGGTGCACTTCCTCGAGGACATGGTCGTCGGGGTGGTGGTCGGGTTGGTCCTGCTCGGCGCGTTCCTGGCGTTGCAGGGGCGCGTGACCCGGTGGTGGTGGCGGGTCGGCACGCTGGAGCGGATGCTGGCGTCGTTGGGGGCGTCGTTCGCGCTGATCGCGCCTGCGCTGCTGCTGTCCACACGGCTGATCAACGTCACGTTCGACTGGCCCGGGGTGGTGGACCCGGACGCCATGACCGGCGCCAGCGGCGTCGTCGGTCCGGCGGGTGCGCTGGCCGGCTTCGGGATCGCCGGCGCGCTGCTGGTGGCACGGGGTGGGTTCGACCACCGCGGGTCCGTCAGTCGGCGGGTGGCGCGCGTGGTGGTCGGACTGGTCGGTGTGGCCGTGATCTACCTGGGGCTCAGCGCGGTGTTCCCCGGTGGCGAGAGCCCGGTGGAGCTGATCCTGCGGTTCGTTCGCTACGGGCTGGTCGGGGCGTGGATCGGCGGGCTGGCACCGTTGCTGTTCGTGCGGCTCGGGTTGGCCGACCGGGCGCCTGCAACCGACGCCATCGAGGAACCCTCACGGGGGTGATGCTTCCGGACCGGGAGGGCGCACGCACCGGGTTGGGTGCGCCCGGCTGGGGGTTGCGCACCTATTAGGGTCCGTGAGCGACGACGGAGGATGATGTGGTCCGAACCCGGCTCAGCGAGCCCGACGCGGTCGTGGTTGGCGCAGGCCCCAACGGACTGGCCGCCGCGCTGACCCTCGCTCGCGAGGGCTTCAAGGTCACCGTCCTCGAACGCAACGACGAACCTGGCGGCGGTACCCGCACCTACGAGGACCCCCAGGTCCCCGGCCTGCTGCACGACCACTGCTCGGCGGTGCACCCGCTCGGCGCCGGGTCACCGTTCCTGCGGACCCTGCCGTTGGGTGAGCACGGGCTCGAGTGGTGCCATGCACCGATCGCCGCGGCGCATCCGTTGGACGACGGCACCGCGGGGGTGGTCCACCGCGACCTCGCGGCGACGGTCGCCGGGCTGGGGGCGGACGGCCAGACCTGGGACCGGTTGGTCGGGGCGGCGGCTCGGCGGTTCGACGCGCTGGGCGACGACCTGCTCGGCCCCATCGTCGGGGTTCCTCGCCATCCACTGGCCACCGCCCGGGCCGGGGTCCCGGCCCTGCTGCCGGCGACCGTCACCGCCCGATCGTTCGAGACACAGGCCGGCGCTGCGCTGTTCGGCGGCATCGCCGCGCACGCGGTCACGCGGCTGGACCGTCCGTTGACCACGGCCGTCGGGCTGCTGCTCGCCGCGGCCGGCCACGTCCATGGCTGGCCGGTGGCGCGCGGCGGCTCACAGGCGATCTGGAAGGCGATGGTGTCGCTGCTGGAGGAGCTCGGCTCGGAGGTGGTGACCGGCCACCACGTCGGCTCCTTCGCGGACATCCCCCGCGCCCGCGTGGCGTTGTTCGACACGACCCCGACCGGGCTCGCCTGGATCGTCGGTGACCACCTGCCGGAGCGGGAGCGCCGCCGGGCCGGACGGTGGCGCTACGGGCCCGCGGCCGCGAAGGTCGACTTCGTGGTCCGCGGTGAGGTGCCGTGGTCCGCGCCCGACGCACGTCGCGCCGGGACGCTCCACCTCGGTGGCGACTTCGAGGAACTGGCCGCGGCCGAGGCCGCGACCGTCGACGGGGTGCTGGTCGAGCGTCCCTTCACCCTCGTGTCCCAGCCGCACGTGGCCGACCCCAGCCGCGAGGTGGACGGGCTCGTGCCCATCTGGGCGTACGCACACGTGCCCCACGGGTGCGTCGAGGACGTTGCGCCGTTGATCGAGGGCCAGATCGAACGGTTCGCCCCCGGGTTCGGCGAGCGCGTCGTCGCCCGGCACGTCACCACCCCCGCCGAGTTCGAGGCCGACAACCCCAACCTCGTCGGGGGCGACATCACCGGAGGCGCCAGCTTGCCGATGCAGCTACTGGCGAGGCCGCGGTTGTCGCCCGACCCGTACCGGACCCAGATCCCGGGGGTGTGGCTGTGCTCGTCATCGACGCCGCCCGGCGGCGGGGTCCACGGGATGGCGGGCTACCACGCCGCCCGCTCCGCCCTGAAGGTGCTGACGGCGTGAGGGTGGCGGGCTGACGCCTGCGGCTGGTGCGCGCGTCGGCATCAGCTGCCGCCGTACTGCTTGCGGAAGTCCCAGGTGGCCAACGCGATCGGTTCGAACCGAATCCAGTCGTGGTGATCGGCGGGCTCCAACGGCTGGTCGCTGCCGAAGTACTTGGCGGAGAAGCCGGCACGCACCGCCAGGGGCACGTCCGCGTCGTCGACGAACCGGTAGGACAGCCGGCCGGACGCGCCGCGGAGCTCGACGTACTCCGAGCCGCCGTCGACCACGAACGACGCCCGCGTCCCCGCGGCCAGCCGCTCCGTGCGCTTCGCGCGGGTGAGGTTCCACACCCACAGGCCTCCCTGGAACCAGACGAACCACACCGGCACGACCGCAGGCCAGCCATCCTCCTCGAGCGTGGCCAACCGCAGGACGCGCTCCTCGGTGAGGAACGCGTCGAGCTCGTCGTCGGTCATGCTGAGTTTGCTCACGGTCGCACTCGCTCCTGAGTTCGGGGCGGCCCGCAACCTAGCCGCGGCCACCGGTAGCCTCGTGACGCGGCGCTGAGCCCAGGTCAGCGCCGGCCCGGAGGAGCGCACCGTGACCCGATGGTCTGACGGCCAGCCCGACGGGCACGATCCCTTCGCGCCCGTCGAGGCGTCTCCGCGCTTCGCGACGCCGCTGGCGCTGGTCGGGGCGCTGCTGGGGATCGTCGCGGTGTTCGGTGGGCTCGCACCGCTGGCCGGTCCGGTCGGGATGGGCGCCGCGCTCGTCGCGCACGTCAAGGGCAGCCGACTGGGCCTGCCGGCCGCGGGTGTCGCTGCGGTGGGCATGATCATCGGCATGGCCGTCGCGATGTACCTGCGGTAGGCCCGGGCCACCGGGCCACCGCTACCCCCGCGGACTAGGATCGGACCGACCGATCGCGGAGGTGCACGGTGGCGGTGATCAAGACGATCGACCTGGTCGGCGTGTCGACCGAGTCCTGGCGGGATGCGGCGCATCAGGCCCTGGACGAGGCGACCAAGACGCTGCGTGACGTCGAGGGGTTCACCGTGCTGGAGACCTCGGCGATCGTCCGTGAGGGTGAGATCGCCGAGTACCACACCAACGTGCGCATCCGGTTCCGGATCTCGCGCTGATGTCTCGAGGCCGCAGGGCGAGGCGGTCTGCCGGTGGATGCTCCTCGGACGCGAGCCACCCCGTGGCACGCGCCGCTTACATGACGGCACCGCGGGCGATGATCGCTCGATCCAACGAGGCGGGGATGTCGCTGATCGGTCCGTCGTGCACCACCGCGCCGGGCAACGCGGCCGCGTCGTCGGGGAGGAACCCGGTCCCGCCGAGGACCACCGCAGCCGCACCAAGGTCCGGCCGGTCCGCCAGGAACCGTTCCGCGTGCTCCCGGAAGAGCGCCCCGATGAGGACGACGTCCGGTCGGAGGTCCGCGACGCTGCGCTCGAGCGCCGCGCTGGGCATCCGCGGACCGAGGTAGTGCAGGCGCCACCCGGCGTCGACGCTGACGGCGCTGGCGGCGAGCAGCCCGAGGTCGTGCTCTTCCCCTTCGGGCGCGACCGACAGGCAGCTGCGCCGGCCGCCGCCCGGGTGTGCGCGGAGCAGCCGCTGGAGCCGCGGCCGCAAGGTGTTCGTCGCGAAGTGTTCCCGGGCGATGAGTCGCGGATCGTGTTGCCACCCGTCACCGAAGTTGCGGAGGACCGGGAGCAACACCTCGTCGAGCGCTCGGGGGATCTCGAACCTGGCGAAGATGTCGTCGACCGTGAGTTCGGCGGCCGGACCGTCGAACCGGGCGATCGCGTCCTCGAGGCGCTCGATCAAGGCGGCCGAGGCGCCGTCGGGACCTCGGCCGTTGCCCGCGACCGGCCGCCGTTGCGTGATCGTGGCGGGTTCACGGATCACCTCGCGGGCAGCGGCTGCAGCCGACCAGCCGTTTTCGAGCAGGCGCTGCATGCTGCGGACCCGCTGCAGGTCGCGCTCGCGGTAGAGGCGGTGGCCGCCGTCGGTGCGGTGCGGTTCGAGCAGGCCGTAGCGCCGCTCCCACGCGCGCAGCGTCGGGACCGCCACACCGGTCCGGCGTGACACCTCACCGATGCGAAGCACCGCGGGGTCGTCGGTCATGGGCCTGCTCTTTCGTCCCGGACGTGGGCCGGGCGGTCGGCGGTGGTGGCGGGACCGGTGGCCGGGCGGTCGGCCGGGCGGTCGGCCGGACCTGCTGCTCCCCGGCTGCCGTCGCCGGACCGTGCCGTGGCGCGGAGCCTAAGCCAACCGTCGACGGCCATCTCGGGGTCATCTACACCGCGGGTTCGACACGACCGCTCGTCTGGACGGTGGAAGCGTTCGGACGGTGGGAATCGGTCCCGGCCGGTTCGCCGCCCGGTTGGCTGACCCGCGCTTGCGGGCGTAGCGTGCGCGCTATGGACGTCTCCCCGCTGCACGAGTTGGAGCCCGGCACCCGATTGGTGGTGGGTGGCGACCGCGTGGTCACCGTCGACGAGCAGCTGTCGGCCGCGTTCGAGCCCGGCGACGCGATCCTGCCGCTGACCGATGGCACGATCCTGCACGTACCCGCCGTCGACCGCCGGGCCGCCCGCACCGCGGTCGATGCGGCCAGCCACGCGTTCGAGGCGATGGGCCAGGTCGATGACGACGCGCTGGACGCGTTCTACCGCGGGTTCGCGGACCGTCTCGAGGACGACACCACCTTCCAGCTCATCGCGCAGGCCAACGAGCAGGACGTCGCCAGCGCCCGCGAGCGCGGCCGCTCGACGACCCGGCTGGCGCTGGACGACAAGATGCGTCACGGCATGATCGAGGGGCTGCGTGGCTGGGCCGACGGCCGCTCACCCCGCGGTGAGGTCGTCCAGACCCTCGACCACGACGGTTGGCGGCTCGAACAGGTGGTCGACCGGCTCGGGGTCGTGGCGTTCGTGTTCGAAGGCCGCCCGAACGTCTTCGCCGACGCGTGCGGGGTGTTGCGCGGCGGCAACACGGTGGTGTTCCGGATCGGCTCAGACGCGCTCGGCACGGCCCGGGCGATCGTCACCCACGCGCTCGATCCCGCCCTGGCCGACGCGGGGGTGCCCGCCGGTGCGGCCGCGCTGGTCGATGCGCCGTCGCGTGCGGCCGGCTGGGCGCTGTTCAGCGACCGGCGCCTGGCCCTGGCGGTCGCACGCGGCTCCGGTGAGGCGGTCCGCCAGCTCAGCGAGGTCGCCCAGCAGGCTGGCAACAGCGTGTCCGCACACGGCACCGGCGGGGCGTGGATGGTCGCGACCAGCCACGCCGACACCGACCGGTTCGCCGCCGTGGTGCACGCGTCGCTGGACCGCAAGGTCTGCAACACCTTGAACACCTGCGCGATCGCGCGGGACCGTGCCGACGAGCTGGTGCCGGTGTTCCGCGCTGCCGTGGAGCGAGCTGCGTCCGATCGCGGGACCACGCCGAAGTTCCACGTGCTGGAACGCGACCGGGACGTGTTGCCGTCGGAGGACTACACCACCTCGGTGGCCATCCACCGGGCCGAAGGGCTCATCGACGAGCCGCAGGCGGAGACGCTGATCGAGGCGCAGTTGGCCGTGGAGTGGGAGTGGGAGGGCTCACCGGAGGTGACCCTGCTGCTGGTCGACGGCCTGGACGAAGCGATCGAGCTGTTCAACCGGAACTCGCCACGGTTCACGCTCTCGGTCATCTCCGAGGACCCGGCCGAGCACGAGCGGGCGTTCGCCGACGCCGACGCGCCGTTCGTCGGCGACGGGTTCACCCGGTGGGTGGACGGGCAGTACGCCCTCGGTACGCCGGAGCTCGGACTGTCCAACTGGCAGCTCGGCCGGTTGTTCGGCCGCAGCGCGATCCTGTCCGGCTCGTCGATCCACACCATCCGCTCGCGGGCGACGCAGTCCGACCCTCACCTGCACCGGTGAGCCACGACCGCGATCGGGCCGGCACCGGGGTGGCCATCTCGGCCGAGGTGCCCGCCGCCGCGATCGACCTGGACGAGCTGACCGTCCTGTGGATCGCGGTGACCGACGCCGGCGGCTCGATCGGTCTGACCCCGCCCGCCACCGATGCGCAGGCACGACCGCTCGCGGCGGCGCTGCTCGACGAGGTCCGAGACGGCCAGGTCACGCTGCTGGCCGCCCATCAGGGCGAGCGGCTGGTCGGGCTGGTCAGCGTCTACCGGCCCCCCAGCGTCCGCACCGGCCACCGTGCCTACCTCCGTCGCCTCCAGGTCCACCCGGACCTGCAGGGCACCGGGCTGGGTGGTCGCCTGATCGAGGCTGCGCACGCGTACGCGTACGAGCGCGGTGGGGAGTTGGCGATCGTCGAGGTGCGCGACGGGGAGGGCCTGGATGGCTTCTACCGCCGCTACGGCTACGTCGAGGTGGGGCGCATCCCGGATGCGCTCGCGTTCGAGGACGGCTCCCACCGTGACGAGGTGCTGATGGCCGCGGACCTGCGGGGCGGCCCCGGCCGGTCGTCGGCCTGGTGCGGTAGCGACGATGGCTGAGCGAGGCGCGTCGGTCGTCCGCGTCGGCGCGCCCCCGCTCCTGCTCGGGGCGATCCTGGCGTTGACCGCCCTGAACCTGCGTGCGGCGGTGACCAGCGTCGGGCCGGTGCTGCGTGAGCTGCAGCTGGACCTCGGGATCAGCGACACCCTGGCGGGGGTGCTCACGACCCTGCCGCTGGTGTCGTTCGGGATCGTCGGACTGCTGGCCGCGCGCATCGGCCGGCGGCTGGGGACCGAGCCGGCGCTGGTGCTGGCCATGCTCGCGATCGTCGCTGGGCTGGCGATCCGCGCCGCCGCGCCGACGATCGGGTGGCTGCTGGTCACCACCTTCATCGCGCTGGCCGGCATCGCGGTGGCCAACGTGCTGGTCCCGGTGGCGGTCAAAGCCTGGTTCCCCGACTCGGTCGGCCGGGCGACCGGGCTGTACTCGATGGCGATCTCCGCCGGGGTCGCGCTGCCCGCCGGGATCACGGTGCCCATCGCCGACGCGTTGGGAAGCTGGCGCTTCGGGCTGGCGGTGTGGGTGGTACCGGCGCTGCTGGCGTTGGGTCCGTGGGCCGTGCTGGCGGCGATCCGGCGGCGGGACGCACGCGCGTCCGCTCCGGTCGGTGGGGGCCCCGACGTCGTGACCGGTGCCGTCGCCGCATCATCGTCCGGCGCCACCACCTCGACGTCCACGCCGGCGGTGCCGGTGCACCGGCGGATCAAGGCGTGGGGGCTGACCGGGTTCTTCGGGCTGCAGAGCCTGGAGGCCTACACCGCGATGGGTTGGCTGCCCGCGATCCTGCAGGACGCCGGGCTGTCGCCCACCCGAGCCGGGGTGATGCTGGCGATCACGATGGCCATCGGGGCGCCGATCTCGCTGGCGCTGCCGGTACTGGCGGCGCGCTCGTTCGACCAACGGCCGTGGGTGTACGCGCTGGCGGCCGCGTCGGGGGCGGCCTACGTCGGGCTGATCGTCGCGCCCGGGGCGGCACCGCTGCTGTGGGCGGTGCTGCTCGGCATCGGGCTCGGGGCGTTCCCCCTCGCGCTGGTGCTGCTGGGCCTGCGAGCCTCGACGTCCGCCGGGACGGGCGCGTTGTCGTCGCTGGCGCAGGGCGGCGGGTACCTCATGGCGGCGCTCGGGCCGGTGACCGTCGGCGCCCTGCACGACGTGACCGGCGAGTGGACGTGGCCGCTGGTCGCCCTGCTCGTGCTGCTGGTACCGAAGGTGCTCGCCGGTTCGGTGGCGGCGTCCCCGGGCTACGTCGACGACTGATCCGCGGCCCCGGTCACCGCAGGTCGCGGCCGGCGTCGTCGGCGTCGTCGTCGTCGTCGGCTGCGGCGTCGGATGTGTGTGCATGGGGGTTCAGATGTGATCGTGGGTGCACACGCTTCGAGGGCGGGTGGCGGCGGCGTCGGATGTGTGTGCATGGGGGTTCAGATGTGATCGTGGGTGCACACGCTTCGGGGGCGGGTGGCGGCGGCGGGTGGCGGCGGCTGGCGGCGGCGGCTGGCTGCGGCGGCGGACGGCG
>SKJX01000003.1 GCA_007121785.1 Nitriliruptoraceae bacterium | reverse complement strand
TCCCCGAAGGCGCGAGCGTCACCGAGCAGGCCTACGAGCGGCTCAAGACCGTCGCCGAGCACGCCCGACTGGGCTCGGGCCTGGCGATCGCCATGCGGGATCTGGAGATCCGCGGCGCCGGCAACGTCGTCGGCGCCGAGCAGTCGGGGCAGGTCGCCGCGGTCGGGTTCGACATGTACTCGCAGCTGCTCAAGGAGGAGATCGGTGACCTGTCGGGCGAGCCGGTCGAGCAGGAGGTCGACATCAAGGTCGAACTGCCGGTCGACGCCCACCTGCCGCACGACTACGTGGAGGACGCCACCCAACGGCTCGAGCTCTACCAGCGCATCTCCGCGGTCCGTGACGCCGGCGGGGTCAAGGACGTCCGCGAGGAGCTCTCCGACCGGTTCGGTCCGTTGCCCGAGCCGGCTGACCGGTTGCTGACCATCGCGGCGTTGCGGGCGGCGCTGCGCCGGTGGGGGGTCACCGAGGTGGTGGTCACCCAGCGCGAGCAGCTGCGTATCGCCCCGGTCGACCTCAAGGACAGCCAGCTGGTGCGGCTCGAGCGCACCCACCCAGGACACCGGCTCAAGCGCGACCAGGGCGTGCTGCTGATCCCGATGCCCCGTCCCAAGCCCGACGACCTGGTCGCCTGGGTCGCCGGGGTGCTCCGGGAGCTGTTCGCGGCACCGAAGCGGGGCTGACGCGGGCGTCTCGGGTCGTGCTCGGTCGTGCTCGGGGCGCAACCGTGCGTCGAGGCCGTTGACACGGCCGGTGTCGGCTGGTGTGCTGCACCCGCCGTGACACACCGCGCTGCAGAACGCGCGGGCCCGGGTGCGCGTCATCGATCCCCGCCGGGGCGTGGAGGATCGAGGACCCGGGTAGGGGCAGGCGTCCGGTGGTGCTTGGAGCGTTCGCGTATGGCTGGGGTTGGGGACAAGAAGCCGTTCTCGACGGCGTTGGGGCTGCTGACACGCACCACGCCGTTCCTGTTCTTCGGTGCGCTGATCTACGGCGGCACCTTCCTCGGGTTGATGCTGTGGATCGGGGGGTTCGGCTGGCTGGCGTTCCAGCTGCCGGAGTCCGCGGAGGTCCTGGCGCTGGTCTTCCTGTTCCTGGCGGTCTTCGTCCCGATCTTCGTGCTCGCCATCCTCAAGCGGTACTTCCTCTACCTGGTCCAGGCGGGCCATATCGCGGTGGCGACCACGCTGCTGTACGACGGTGAGCTCCCCGACGGGCAGGGCCAGGTCGCTTACGGTCGGACCGTGGTCCAGGAGCTCTTCGGCCAGGTCAGCGTCCTGTGGTTCATCGACCGGGCGGTCGACCGCACCCTCAGGCGCTTCACCCGGAGTTTCAGCCGGCTCTCCAACTCCCTGCCGGGGCCGTTGGGGGCGGCGGTCAAGCTCGCGTGGACCGTCGTCGCCCGTGCGCTGAGCTACGTCGACGAGGCCGTCCTGTCCTACGCGATCGCGCAGCGGTCACCCAACGTCTACGCCTCCGCCCGCCACGGCACGATCCTCTTCGCGCAGGCCTACAAGCCGATCCTCGGCTCCGCGGTGCGCATCTGGCTGCTCGGTCGGGTGGCGTTCGTGGGCTTCCTGATCATCTGCGCGATCCCCGCCGCCGCGTTGATCGCCGCGGTCGAATCGCCGGTGCTGATGTTCCTCATCGGCTTCGCCGCGCTGGTCGCGACGCTGCTGCTGATGAAGCTGGTCTTCGAACCGTTCGCGCTGATCTACACCCTGGTGACCTACCACACGACCATCGCCGGGATGCAGCCGGACCCGACCTGGGACGAGCGCCTTCAGGGCGTCTCGCGTGACTTCCAGAAGCTGATCGGCCGCTCCCGCGATCAGGGAGGCAGCGACCCGTTGGACCACCAGAGCCCGCCGCCTGCGGCGATCGGCGGGCAGGGCGCGACCGGACAGCCCTCCGCACCCGGTCAGGCGGCGGTCTCCGGACAGCCGGCTGCGCCCGCGCACGGCCACCAGGGCCAGCCACAGCCACCCGCGGCGGGTTCGGTCGCGGGCGGGGCATCCGACGGGGGCTCGTCTGGAGCCGGCTTCGCGTCGATGGCGATGTCCGGGCGGCGCGGCCGCGGAGGCCTCGGCCGGATGGTCGCCGGTGGCATCGCGCAGGCCGCCCAGTCCGCGGCGCAGGCAAGCCAGCAGGCAAGTCAGCAGACCGGCCAGCCCGCTGGTCAGCAGCCGGGCCAGCCAGCCGCACCGTCGCAGGGTGGCGAGGAGGCCGCGATCGCCGACACCCAGCCACCGCCACCCGGTGCAGGTGAAGACACCCTCCCGCCGCCACCCGGCGGTGTCGGACCGGCCGGTGGGGCCGCGGAGGACGACGGCGGGGAGGCGGACCCGCCCCGCTCGGACCTTCCGCCCCCACCCGGCCAGGGCTGACCCACACCGCGACCGACCTCCGTCCGACGTCCCGCGATCGCTCTCGCGCTCAACCCCGCGAGCATCACGGGGTGTCGTCGGCCTCCTCGAGCGTCTCCAGTTCCGTGCCGAGCGTCTCCGGCAGCCACACGAAACCGATCGCGACGAGAGCGACGATCGCACCGATCAGTTGCGCGGCGGCCGTGAAGCTGCCGGTCACATCGGCCAGCAGCCCGAACGACAACAGCCCGAGACTGGCACCGAGCACGCCCGCGATCGTCTCCCACCCGGCGACGGTCGCGCGGATGCGGGTCGGCACCAGTTCGGCCACCAACGCCCCGGCCGGCGGAGCGAACCCGCTGCTGGCTGCCAGCGCGAGCAGGTAGCCGACCGCGAGCTCCGACGTGGAGCCGAGGTAGGCGTAGGCGACGCTGGCGCCGGTCGCCCCCATCGTGAGCCCGGCCGCGATCCGACGCCCGAACCGATCGGCCGCCCAGCGTCCGAGCAGGATGCCTGCCAACCCCGCCGGCCCGGCTCCCAACACCAGCATCGACAGGAACAGGGGCGAGGCACCGAGGATGTGCTCACCGTGGACGAACAGGTAGGTGAACCCGGGACCGGTCGCCAGTGCGATCGTCCCGGTCAGCAACGCCAGCAGCGCCACCCGGCCGAGGTACCGGCGCGGGATGCGGCCGGGCAGGCCGACCGCCGGTTCGCGCTCAGTGGCGATCTTCGGCTCGCGGATGTACCGGGCGAGCAGGGGCAGGAGCAGGAGGGGGACGAGCGCGATCGCCATCACGACCCGGAACGACGGCTCGCCCGGTAGGAGCCCACGCGAGACCGCGATGATGCCCGAGCCGAGCCCGTAGGCGGCCGCGATCATCGCGAGCGCCGCCGAACGATCCGCTGCACGTGACTCCTCGGCCACGACCACACCGCCGACCGCGTTGACGGTGGTCAGCGCTGGTCGCGCCATCGCGACCAGGACCACGTACCACCAGAAGCTCGGGGCGGCCGCGGCGGCCGAGGTCAGCATCAGCCCGAACGTCGCGACGCTCAGCAGGATGGTCCGTCGTCCGAACCGATCGGCCAGCGCAGCGGCCGGCAGGCTGCCCAGCGACGAGAGGCGGATGATCGTCAGCGCCAGCCCGACCGTCGTCGCCGGCAGCCCGATCTGTTCGATGTCGTCGCCGGTGCCAGGCTCGCCGAACGCGGCGGCGACGTCACCGATGACGGTCGTGACCGAGAACTGGCCGATCCCGGCGGCGATCGACAGCACCGACACGCTGAGCACCGGGGCGGTCAGCCACACCGGCCGGGTGCGCTCCGTCGCGCTCGTTCGGTCGTCGTGGGCCACCACGGTCCTCATCTCGTCCGGGTGGGCACGGCCACCCAGCGGCGCGGAAGCGCCGACCTAGCACCCTCGACCGTAGCGCTGCGGTGGTGTGCTGCCGCTCGTCCAACCCGGCCGTCGGCGCCGCTAGCGTCCGCGGCATGCGACTGATCACCTGGAACGTCAACTCGGTCCGTGCCCGGCTCCCACGCGTGCTCGAGCTCCTCGAGCAGCACGCACCGGACGTCGTCTGTGTCCAGGAAACCAAGGTCGGGGCCGACGCCTTCCCCCACCAGGCGCTGGCGTCCGTCGGGTACCGCGCGGTCGAGCGGTCCGAGGGGCGCTGGAACGGGGTCGCGCTCCTGGTCCCACAGGACGTCGAGGTGGAGGACGTCGTCACCGATCTGCCTGGCGAACCGAACCCGGCGGAGGCCCGGTGGCTCGAGGCGACCGTCCGCGGCACGCGGGTCGCGTCGGTGTACGTGCCGAACGGACGCGAGCCCGATCATCCGATGTTCGCGGAGAAGCTGCGCTTCCTCGACGCGATGCACGCGCGGACCGCGGAGCTCCTGGCCGAGGGACCGACGGTGGTCGCCGGGGACCTCAACGTGGCGCCCGAGGACCGCGACGTGTGGGATCCGGCGGCGTTCGTCGGCGCCACCCACGTCACCCCGGAGGAGCGCGACCGGCTCGCGGCGATCCTCGACCTGGGCGTCACCGATGCCTTCCGTGCGGTGGAACCCGACGAGGTCGGCTTCACCTGGTGGGACTACCGCATGAACGCGTTCCGCCGTCGGATGGGGATGCGCATCGATCTCGCGTTGGTCAGCCCCGACCTGAGCGTGCGCAGCTGCGAGGTCGACACCACGTTCCGGGTGGCGAACGAAGCCGGGGACAAGCCCTCCGATCACGCGCCCTTGGTCGTGGGCCTCGACCGCTGAGGCCGATCCGGGCCAGGACCGCACGTCGAGGTCGCGGACCTTGCGGTGGTCGCCGATCGGACGGGGTCGGTCATCGGACCGGGAGCTGCGGACACGCCTGGGTACCGGTGATGACGCGGTCGGCGCGCAGCGGATCGAGCCCGAGCAGCCCGGCGACGATGCGGCTGGCCGCCCGGCGGTGCCCGATGAGGTTGCCGGCCAGCGGCCCGAGCTGCAGCCCGGCAGCGGCCCCGGTGAGGTGGACCCGCGTGCCGGGCCAGGACAGGTCCGGGTCGAGCTCGGGCAGTCCACCGACGACGGTGGCCGGTCTCGTGGTCCGAAGGGAGGTCAGCAGCGGGTCCACCTCGACGTCGACGGGTCCGCCGGTCGCCAGCCAGACGGCGTCGGCGACGATGACGGTGCCGTCGTCCAGGCACACCTGCGTGCGCGCTCCCGCCGGCAGCGCGTCGACCGGTCGGACACGCTCATGCAGCCGCAGGAGGCCGTCGGCTTCGGCGCGGTCCAGCGCACGCTTGAACCGGTGGGGGACGCTGCCGCCACCGCGCGCGTTGTCGAGCGTCCGCCGGCGGACGTGCGGGTCGGGTTCGGTCTCGAAGGGGCGGCGCTTCTTCGGCCCCAACCAGTTCGGGTGGACGTCGTAGCGCCGGACCGCGATCCGGTGCCGGGTCACCATCGACACCGTCGCGCCGGCGGCCACCGCGCCGAGCGCCAGGTGGGCAGCGGACAGCCCGCCACCGACCACCACGACATGGCCTCCGTCCGGGGTGTCGTCGAGGTGGAGGCGATCGCCCACGGTGGCGGCGCCGGCGGCCACGGCTCCCTCCAGCCCGGCCGGGACGGCCGGGGTCCGGGTGTTGGTGGCCAGCACCACGTGGTCGGATCGCATCGTCGCACCGTCGGCCAGCCGCAGCACGGGCCGGCCTCGGTCGTCGGCCAGCGCCGTGGCTGCGGTGGGGATCACGTGGCCGCCGAGACCGACCTCGCCGACCAGGTCGTCGGTGAACCGGTCGAACCCGACGGCCGTCGGCAGGTGGGTCCCGCCGACGTGGAGGAGTTCGTCGTCGAGGTCGTGTTCGCGCAGGTGGCGGTGGAGGGCGAACGGTTCGGGGTGCGGGTGGTGGACCGCGGGGGATCGAAGGTGGGCGATCCGTTGGGCGGCGAACCGCTCGCGCCAGGCGGTCAGCCAACCACCGCTGGGGTCGACCACGGCCAGGTCATCGCCGAGCCCGTGGCAGGACAGTGCCACCGCAGCGGCCAGCCCCGCGGGGCCTCCCCCGACGATCGCGATCCGCGGCGACTCGCATCCGGTCCCCGCGCTCACCGCCACACCTGCAACCAGAGCCAGCCGATCCAACTGACCGCGCCGGCCAGCAAGAGCGCCCCGAGGGCCTGCCGTACCAGGAGCCGACCGGCGATCCGCGTCCCGCGTTCGCGCCAGATCGTGGCGGCCGTCACCAGGCAGGGCACCAGCGCGCTGGCCAGCAGCAGCGCCGCCACCAGTTGGGGGCCGTCCAGCTGCGCAACGGTGCTGGGCTCGGCGAGGAGCAGGAGTCCGTCCTTGCGGACCGATGCCAGCGCGACCGGCAGGGCGGCTTCCGCCGGTAGCCGGAGCACCCCGAGAACCGGGCCGAGCACCCGTGCTGCCCCATCCACGGCGCCCACCGCGGCCAGCAGCGACGCGACCACGGTGATCGCGCCGAAGATCGGCAGCGCCCGCAGGGTCACGTGCGACAGGGTCGAGCGCGCTTCGCTCCAGGTCCCCGACCAGGTGGGGCGGCTGAGGAAGGCGCGGCCGCGCAGCAGGTGGAGGTCGAGCGCAGCCGGGTCCACCCCGCTGGCCCGCGCCAACAGGCGTGCGTGGGCGAGCGCGCCGCCGAGCAGGGCGAGCAGGTACGGGGCGAGGAGCCCGGGCGCCTGCGCCGCGGTGAGGACGCCGAGGGTCGCCGCGAGCTGGTAGGAGCAGGCGGCGCCGAACGCGATCGCCCCGACCGTCGCGTCGCGGGTGCACCCGGAGCACGACCGGGTGGAGATCACCGCCGGCACGTTGCAGCCGTGCCCGGCGACGATCCGGGTCAGGTCCCGGCCGGTCAGGCCGAAGGGTCGGACCCACGGGTGGACCGCGGTGGTCAACCGGTCGAGCAGCCCGCTGGACCGCCAGACGCCGAGCAGCAGGGCGAGCACGACCACCACCGGCATCGCCCACACCAGCAGCAGCGGTCCCATGGTCACCAGGCCGTAGTCCCCCGTGACCACCTCGTTCATGGGCCAGACCAGCCCGTCCGACCACGCCGCCACCGGGGCGACAGCGCCCTCGACGTACGGTTCGACCCAGCCGGCCAGGACGATCGCCGTCCACACCGCGGCGACCGCCGGCGTGAGCAGCAGCGCGAGCCCCACGGGCGGTCCCAGGCGCGGATGCTCGAGGAGCGTCGGCGGCGGCTCGATGCGCCAGCCGGCTCGCACCAGCACCGGACCGCGGGTGAAGGTGCCGGGCTCGTCGAGCGCAACTCGCAGGTCGTCGAGCGCCGGGCCGGGAGCTCGAGCGTCCATCGCGACGAACGGCACGCCGACCGCCGCGGCCAGCGCATCGACCGCTCGTCGCGCGGCGAGCGTGTCCTCGACCCGGTCCCAGCCGGTGACGGCGACGACGCCCCGGCGCCCCGCGACGACCGGCAGCAGGTGGTCGAGTTCGTCGTCGAGGTGCGTCGCCCGCACCACCATCAGCACGACCGTGTCGGCGTCGACGGCGTCGCGATCGACCGCGTCGGCGTCGACGGCGTCGTGATCGACCGCGTCGCCGCCGTCGGCCGCATCCTCGCCATCGGTCGGTGGATCGAGCAGGTCCAACCCCAACCGGCCGCTCGCCGTGTCGATCCCGTGGACCACCCCGGGGGTGTCGAGGTAGATGCGGTCGTCCGCGTCGTAGCGCTCGACGGCGACCGTCGAGCCGGCCACGTTCTGTGCCCGCGACCGGACGTGCGTCAGCGCGGCGGCCAGGGTCGACTTGCCGGCCGACTCCGGGCCGATCAGCGCGACCGTCGGACGTGTGGCGAGGTGGGTGTTCCGTCGACGACCCATCAGCAGGCGCAGTCGTCGCAGCAGGTGAGGTCATCGAGGTAGAAGCCCTGCTCACGGAGCGCTTCCAGCGGGGACGGGTCGACGCCCAGACGCCTCGCGATGTCCGCGGCGACGACGGCGGCACGCTGACGGAACTTGTAGATGAAGCAGAAGATCGCCTCGCGATGCGCCAGCATCGGGCCGGCGAGGTAGAGCCCCGGCATCACGGTGGACTCGTCGGCGGCTTCGGTGAGTTCGACGTGGCCGCGCTCATCGAACGCGAAGCGGTGGCGGACCTGGGTCAACGACCCCTCGAACCCGATCGCCAGCAGGGGCGCCGCATCGCTGACGACCCGGCGTCCATCGGCCGTGTCGACCGCGTAGCCCTGGTCGACGGCGGTCACCCCGGACACCTCAGCGTCGGCGAGCAACGTGAGGCGGCCGGTGAGCTCCGCCGCTCGCAGACGGCCGCGGGTGTAGGGCGACAGGGTGCGCGACGGGTCCGGATCGACCTCGAGCCAGGGCGCCTCGCGGTCGAGGACGGTGACCTGCCGGTCATCGGCGACGAGGTTCACCGCGGCGTCGATCCCGGACTCGTACCCGCCGATGACGGTCACGTGCTCGCCGGGGTAGGTCGGCCAGGACCGCACGTCCACGGTGGGGATGCAGCGCTCGGCGCCGGGGAATCCGTCCGTGCGCGGGTAGCCGAACTCGCCGGCCGCCCAGACCGCCGTACGGGCCCACCATGGTCCGCCAGCGCCCACCTCGACGGCCAGCAGGTCGGGATCGTCGACGTCGCGTTCGGCGGCCGGGAGGACGTCGGTGACCGCGACGTCCTCGCGGACGTCCAGGTCCTCGAGCTTGGCGACCATCTGCAGGTAGCGGGCGTACTGCTCGCCGGTGGGGTGTTCCTCCAGCAGCGACAGCGCCGGTGAGGTGTCCGGGGTGATGGCGTTGAGGTCGACCGCGCCGAACGGGTTGCCGGTGAACGACGGGGTGATCAGGCGCATGCCCTCGGGCCACCGCAGGAACGACGCGCCGACCCCGTCCCGGTCGACGACCGTGGCGTCGATACCGATGCGGGCGAGGTGGGTGGCGACCCCCAGGCCCGCTGGGCCGGCGCCGACGATCAGCGCATCGTGGATCTCCCGGGCGGGGGGAGCGTTGGTCGTGGGCACAGGCACCTCCGGACGGAGCGGAGGCGACACTCTACCAAGAAATAAGAACGGTTCCGACAACTATTCTTAGTTCGTGCCGATCGGGTCGGCCGGGAGCAGGACCTCGAGGCCCTCCTCGGCGTCGCGTCGCGCCAGGGCGGCGCCCGGCGCCGGTGTCCACGGCGACGTCAGGCGGAACGAGCCCTCGCATCCCTGGTCGTCGCACGCGTGGAGGTGGTGCGCGTGGCCGTTGGCCTCGGCGGCGCCGTCGCCACCGGTTCCGTCGATCGGTTCGAACGCGAGATCGACCCAGCGCCAGGTCCCCTCCTCGACGTCTGCCAGGGATCCTGGATCCTCCGGGAGGTGGACCAGCAGGGTCCGGTCGGGCCCCGTGGACGGGCCGTCGACGCAGTTCGGCCCGGTCCGCGGCGGACGCATCGTGGTGGTGCTGCGCCCTGGCCGGTCGCGCTCGACGGGACCGTCCGTGACGACGGCGCGTCCATCGATCTGCTCGTGCGGGTGGATCGCGAGGCTGCCGGGCGCCGGACCACCGTTCCAACGGCCGTCGCGACCGAACACCGAGCCGTGCGCCGGCTCCTCGAACCCGCCGCTCGACGAGCAGTAGCCGACCAGGCGTCGCAGCCGCCCGTCCGCGTCCGGCCCGGAGCCCGGAAGGCGGGCGTCGAGCACCGTCACCTCGCCGTCGAGGTGGCTGAGGAACACGGGCGTGCCGTCGTCGAGGTGGTGGGCGGCGACCTCGCCGTCCGCGGGCACCTCGAACCCGGACGGTGGGTCGGTCAGTCCGGCGGTCCCGGGTCGGTCGGCGTCGATCCACCACCAGGTGGCGAGGATGCCCGTGGCGAGCAGCAGCACCACGAGGGTCGACGCGCGGCGGTGGCCGCGCTCGGCCGGGTCGGTCGCGTCGCGGCGGTGGTCAGCGGGACGCCCGTCCTGCTCGACCTGCACGTGGCGGCTCCTCCGGGGGCGTGGTCGACGCTACCCCCGTACGACGCGCGACGGCCCGCCGGATCGGCGGGCCGTCGCAGGCGTCTGGTGTCGCCACCTGGGGGCGCGGGAGCGAGGGTTCGGCTCAGTGCTCGTCGTAGTGGTCGCCGTGCGGGGCGTGGCGGTGACCCTCGTGGATGTAGTCGACGTGGTCGCCGTGGTCGAGCGTCTCGTGCCCGCAGTCGGGGCCGTGGACGTGATCGTGCGGTGCGGCGATCACGTGCACCTCGTCCAGGGTGCACTCGTCGTAGTGGTCGGCGTGTGGGGTGTGCGCGTGGCCGTCGTGCAGGTAGTCGACGTGCCCGTCGTGCTCGACCGCGACGTGGCCGCAGTCAGGGGCGTGGACGTGGTCGTGCGCGGTGTGGGCGGTGCAGGTTGCCGACACGGTGGGGCCTCTCGGTCGCGGTGGAGCGTCGGGTCGCTTCCGAGAACAGCCTAACATCGATGTATCGCGATGTCACGATACATCGATGTCGCGAGACCCTGGGGCTCACGGCGCCGTCCGCCGATGGGCGTTGCGCGGGGGTGCGGCTCAGTGCGCTTCGTCGGCGTGGATCAGGGCGTCCTCGACGATGTGAGCGACGTGCTCATCGACCAGGTGGTAGATGACCGCGCGCCCCTCCCGCCGGGCCTCCACGAGCCGGGCGCCACGCAGGATCGCGAGGTGCTCCGACACCCGTGGTTGCGCCGTCTCCAGCGCTTCGACCAGCTCATGCACCTGTCGATCGCCGCGCGCGAGCTCGCGGACGATCGCGAGCCGGCGTGGGTTGGACAGGGCCTTGAAGATGTCGGTCGCCCGCCCGAGCGCGGCAGCATCGGTCGTGGGCACGTCGGCTCCCTGGGTGCGGGGTAGGGAGCCTACGCGGTACGGACCTCACGAGCGGGGCTCGTGGGAGCCGTGCGGCTCACCGACGGAGCTGGTCGTCGTGGCGGTGGTCGTGGTGGTGTGGCTCGTCGAGGACGAGCGTGCCGTCCTCGAGCTCGTGGACGTGGCCGCCGTACGCCTGTGCCAGGTTGGTCGGCGACAGGGCGTCGGCCGGCGGGCCGGCGGCCAGCACGCGCGTCGACATCAGGACGGCCACGTCGGCCATCCGGGCGGTGCCGACGTCGTGGGTCGTCAGCACCACGGTGCGGCCCTCGGCGCGCTCCTCCTCGATCACCTCGGCGATCGTCTCCTGGGTGAGCAGGTCCAGGCCGGTGATCGGCTCGTCGAGGAGCAGGACCTCGGCGCGCTGGGCGAGCCCCTGGGCCACGTAGGCCCGCTGTCGCTGGCCGCCGGACAGCTCATGGAGTTGCCGGTTGCGGAGGTCGTCGATCCGCATCCGGTCCATCGCGGCCTGGACGGCGGTGCGGTCCTCCGCGGTGAGGCGGCCGAACGTGCCCCGCCGACCGTAGGCGCCCATCCGCACCGTCTCGAGGACCGTCAGCGGGACCGCCTCGTTGGCCACCGTGGACTGCAGGACGTGCGCGACGGTGTGCGCACGTGACCGCGTGTCGCCGGAGCGCGGGTGCACCGTGACCCGGCCACGGCTCGGGCGGATCAGCCCCGAGATCGTCGACAGCAGCGTCGACTTGCCCGAGCCGTTCGGTCCGATGATCGCGATGATCTCACCGTGGTGGAAGGTCAGATCCACGGCCCGGACGGCCTCGATCGGGCCGTAACGGACGTCCACGCCGTCGATGCGGACCGAGACGGACGCGTCGCGGTCCACCGGGACGCGGGTCGATCCACCGCCGTCGCGCGCTGCGCGCTCGTTCGGACCACCTCCAGGTGGCGGAGTAGGAATGGTTCCCATTACGTTCCTCGATGACGTCGGTCGCAAGGTAGCGACCGAGCGCGTTCCTGCTCCCCCCCACCCTTGCACGCTGCGACCGAAGGTTCCTCCCGATGCTCCATCCGCGAACGACCCGGCTACGACACCCCGCCTTGGTCCTGGGGGTCGGCCTGAGCTTGTTGCTCGCCGCCTGCGCGGGCGACGCCGACGAACCGATCGACACCGAGGATGCTTCCTCCGAGGAGGTCGACGACGCCCCGGACGAGGAGGTGGACGATGAGGTCGCCGAGGCCGACCTCCCTCACATCGTGGCCACCACCTCGATCCTGGGGGATCTGGTCGAGAACCTCGTGGACGGTGAGGCCGACGTCGAGGTGATCATGCCGGCCGGCGTCGACCCGCACGGGTTCGAGCCATCAGCCAGCGATGGCCGGCTGCTGCGCGAGGCGGACCTGGTCGTCGCCAACGGTCTCGACCTCGAGGAGCAGATGGTCAGCGTCCTCGAGGCGGCCGAGGAGGACGGCGTGACCATCGTCACGCTCGCGGACCAGCTCGATCCGATCGACTTCGACTGGGACGGCCCCGGCCACGACCACGGCCACGATGACGATGATCACGGGCACGACGACGAGGACGACCACGGCCACGACGACGAGGACGACCACGGGCACGAGGACGATGATCACGGGCACGGCCACGATGATGATGACCATGGTCATGACGACGATGACCACGGGCACGAGGACGATGACCACGGGCACGAGGACGATGATCACGGGCACGGCCACGATGATGACGACCACGGGCACGAGGACGATGACCACGGGCACGAGGACGATGACCACGGGCACGAGGACGATGACCACGGGCACGAGGACGACGACCACGGTCACAGCCACGACGACGGGGACCCGCACTTCTGGTTCGACCCGCTGCGTACCGCCGACGGCGTCCAACTGCTGGCTGAGGAGCTGGCCGAGCACAGCGAGACCCTCGACCACGACGACCTCATGGAGCGAGCGGAGGCCTACGGCGATGAGCTCCGGGCGCTCGACGGGGACCTCGAGGCGGTGTTCGAGACGATCCCGGAGGAGAACCGTCAGTTGGTCACCAACCACGACGCACTCGGCTACCTCGCCGACCGCTACGGGTTCGAGGTGCTCGGGACGGTCATCCCGGGAGCGTCGACCCAGGCCGAGCAGGACCCGGCCGGCTTCGCGGAGCTGATCGAGACCGTCGAGGAGGCGCAGGTCCCGGCCGTCTTCGCCGAGAACACCGACTCCACGACGCTCGCCGAGCAGCTCCAGAGCGAGGTGGTCGGGCGTGGGGACCTCGACGTCGAGGTCGTCCGCATCTACACCGATGCGCTCGGTGAGGAGGGCTCAGGTGCCGAGACCTACCTCGGCCTGCTCGAGACCACCTCGAGGTTGATCACGGAGGCGTTGGGCGGCAGCGTCGACTGACGCCTCCCGGCGTCGCTCGCGACGCGTGGGGTCGGTGGAGCGCGGGGGGCCACCGACCCTCACGCTGCGTGCTCTACCGTGCTTGGCTACGGGGGTTGGAGGAGGGCCGGTCGTGCTCGAGCTCATCACCGATCCGTTCGCGTTCCAGTTCATGCGCAACGCGTTGTACGCCGGCCTGCTGACCGTGGTCGCCGCCTCGCTGGTGGGGACCTGGGTCGTGATGCGCGGGATGGCGTTCATGGGGGACGCCCTCGCCCATGGCGTGCTGCCCGGGATCGCGCTCGCGTTCCTGCTCGGTGGCAACCTGCTGGTCGGCGGGGCGATCAGCGCCGTGGTGATGATCGCCGGGGTGTCGCTGGCCAGCGCGCGCAGCCGGCTCGGCGAGGACACCGCGATCGGGCTGCTGTTCGTCGGCATGCTGGCGGCCGGCGTGGCGATCATCTCCGCCCGCGGTGCCTACGCCGGGGATCTGACGACGATCCTCTTCGGAGACCCCATCGGGGTCACCAGCAGCGATCTTCGCACCGTGGCGATCGCCTGTCTGATCACGATCGTGGTCAGCGTCGCCCTCTACCGGCCGTTCCTGGTCCTGACGTTCAGCCGGGCCAAGGCCAAGGTGCTGGGTCTGCGCCCCGGGCTCGCCCACCTCGCCATGCTCGGGCTGATCGCGACCGTGGTCGTCAGTTCGTTCCGGACGGTCGGCACGCTGCTGGTGTTCGCGTTCATCGTCGCCCCACCGGCCACGGCCGCGCTCATCTCCAAGCGGGTGCCCGTGATGATGGGCGTCTCGATCGTCGTCGGCTCGATCGGCGTCATCGCCGGGCTGTTGATCAGCTTCCACCTGGCCACCGCCACGGCCGCCACCATCGCCGGGTTGACCGTGCTCGCGTTCTTCACGGTCCTCACGGTCCGTGAAACCGCCGATGCGATCCGGGGTTGGCGTGTGCGTCGCCGCGCCGGCGGTGGCTGGAGCGAGCCGCCCTCCGGTCAGGCGCAGTCGGCGCAGGTGCCCACGAGTTCCAACCGGTGAGAGTCGACGAGGTAGTCGCGTTGCTCGCGCGCCTCGTTCGCCGCTTCGGTGAGGGCTCGCTCGATCGCCGGCGGGAGCACGACGTCATCGATCCGGCCACAGATCGAGCACACCACGTGGTGGTGGTGCTCCGACAGCTCCTCCGCCAGCTCGTACCGCGCAGCATCGTCGGTCGAGGTCAGGCGGTGGACCGCACCGCACTGCTCGAGGATGGCGAGGTTGCGGTACAGCGAGCTCTGCGACTGCGACGCGCCGGCGTCCATCAGCTCGGGGATCGTCACGGGCCGTCCGAGGTGCAGCAGCGAGTCGACGAGCTCCCGGCGTCCCAGGGTGTACCGCTGACGGGAGCGGCGTAGCTGCTCGTCAACGATCGCGTGGACGTCGGTGTCGGTGTCTCGCTCGGTGTGTGTGGTCATGGGGCCAGCCTACTGCCCGTTCTCGGAAGTCCCCACGACCTGCGGCTCCGCCGAGGCGCTCGGCCGCCGATGCGTGCCCACAGGCCCCGCCTTGCGACGGGAGCGGGGCTGAACGGTCGGTAGACTCTGTCCCAGGGTGTCGTGCGTTCCGGCGATGCCTCGTCCCGGCGCGTGGCCTGACCCGCGTGCCTCTGAACCAACGTTCCGGAGTCTCCGTGCGATCCCGTCTGCTCGTCGCCGGCCTCGTGGCCGCGCTCCTCGCCGCGTGCGGTGCCAACGACGCCGGCAGCGGCGATGCCGCGGCCACCGTCGACGGAACCGATATCCCCCGCTCGATCCTCGAGGGCGCCATCGCGGAGCTCCACGATGACGTCCAGGAGCTCTCCAGCTCCGAGCGCGAGCAGGTCGTGGGGACCCAGCAACGCGAGCTGCTGGCGTTGCTGATCCAGGACGAGATCCTCACCAGCGTGTACGAGGACGTCGGTGCGTCGTTCGATGACGACGACCTGGCGGCGGTCCGCGAGGAGGTCGTCGCCGGCATCGGAGGCGAGGAAGGGCTCGAGGAGACGCTCAACCAGGCACAGCTGACGCTCGAGCTGTTCGAGGACGTGTTCGTCCCCCAGCAGGCACGGCTGTTCGCCATCCAGGAGGTGCTGGCGGAGGGCGAGTCGATCGAGACGCGCACGACCCGCCACATCCTCGTGGAGACCGAGGACGAGGCCGACGACGTGGTCGCCGAGCTCGATGACGGCGCGGATTTCGGCGACCTCGCCATGGAGCGCTCGATCGACCCGGGCAGCGGCGAGCAGGGCGGTGACCTCGGCCCCGCACAGCGAGGGATGTACGTCCCGCCGTTCGACGACGCGGTCTGGGATGCCGAGCTGGACACGGTCGTCGGACCGGTCGAATCGGACTTCGGCTTCCACGTCCTCGAGGTCACCGACGAGGACGTGCGTGACGCCTCGGAGCTCGAAGGGCAGGAACTCCAGCAACTGGTCGGTGAGGAGCTGACGGGCCTGATCAACGAGGCGTTCGAGTCGACCGAGATCGAGGTGGACCCGGCCATCGGGGTCTGGGACGACAACCAGCGCACCGTCGTCGAGGACGCCGATCAGGTCGGCGAACCGGATGGTGGGGCCCCTGAGGGGGATCCCGGCGAGCAGGAGCTGACCCCGGAGGAGCTCGAGGAGCTCGAGCGCGAGCTCGAAGAGCTGCAGGACCAGGGCTGAGCCCCACGTGAGCGAGCGCTCTCCCCGGGTCGCCCTCGTCGAGACCTCCGACGTGCTGCCCGGGTTGCTGCCCTTCCAGGCCTGGGACGCGCTCGGCACCGCGGAGGTCGTGCTCCTGCGTGACCCGCAGACGCACCCGTCCGCGCCGCAGCTGTACTTCGCCGGTCTGGACCTCGAGGCGCTCGAACCCGCCCAGCTCGGACGGGCCGACCTCGACCTGACCCGACCCGGCGCTCCCGAGCAGCGGCGCATGGCCAAGGCGCTGGTGGCGCGAGCGGTCGAACACGGTGAGGCGGTCTACCTCCTCGGCCCCCACGACCAGGGGTTGGCGCCGGCGCTGGCCGGCATGGCGGCTGAGCACGACGTGGAGATCGAACTGGTCTTCCTTGCCCAGCAGCCGGAGGGCACGGAACTGTTGCGGCTGGTCGAGGTCATGCGCCAGCTCCGTGACCCGGACACCGGCTGTCCGTGGGACCTCGAGCAGGACCACACGACCCTGCTGCGCTACCTCGTCGAAGAGACCTACGAGCTCGTGGAAGCCGTCGAGGACGGCACCGACACCGACATCCAGGAGGAGCTCGGCGACGTCCTGCTCCAGATCGTCTTCCACGCGCGGATCGCGGCGGACCGGCGAGCTTTCGGCATCGACGACGTTGCGCGCGCGATCGCCGACAAGCTCGAACGGCGCCATCCGCACGTCTTCGGCGACGGCGATGCCGCGACCGCCGAGCAGGTCCAGGCCAACTGGGACGAGCTCAAGGCCGAGGAGAAGGGCCGTGACGGCACCTTCGACGGTGTCCCCGCTGCTGGCCCGGGCCTGGATCTGCTGCACACGCTGCAACGCAAGGCGGCCAAGCGCGGCTTCGAGTGGCCCGATGCCGACGCCGCCGCCGACAAGGTCCGCGAGGAGCTCGCGGAGGTGCTCGCCGCCGATGGGCACGTTGCCCGCGAGGCCGAGGTGGGCGACCTCATCGGGGCGGTGGTGTCGCTCGCCCGGATGCTGGACGTCGATCCGGAAGCCGCCGCCCGCCGGGCCGCCCGTGCGTTCCGGGCCCGGTTCGACGCGTTGGTCGCCGGCGCCGGTCGTGACGGGGTCGACCTCGACCAACTCGGCGAGGAGGCGTGGCGGTCGCGCTGGAACGACGCTGACGGCGCCTGAGCGCGCACTACGCTCGCGAGGATCCGAGTCGGAGGTCAGCATGCCGCCCCAGCAGTGCCCGGAGTGCGGACGGTTCCTCAAGAACGCCTTGATCGAGAACCTCGCGCAGGAACCGGCGCCCTGCCCCGGCTGCGACGTCGAACTGACCTCCGCGATGTTCGCCGGCTCCGCTCCTGACCCGAGTGGTGCGGCCGACCCGGCAGCGCCGACCTCCAGCCGTGTGCCTCACGAGGGGCAGCGGGATGTCAGCGTCCGGCCACCGGATCTCGAACCGACCGCCGTCCGATCGACCGACGACGATCCACTGGCCCGCTGGGACGTCGGCGCGACCGCCGACGAGGTCGCGTCGTGGCGTGTCGACCAGCGGCCGTTCCCCACCGACGCGGTGGTGGTCGCAGCCGCAGCCGTCGTCGGGCTCGGCGTGGGCTGTGCGGCCGACCGCGAGGTCCGCGCCCGGGGCGCGGTCGTCGGGTTCGTGGCCGGGGCGGTCGCCGGCGCGATCGTCCGACGCATCTGGCGGTTGGAGCCGTGAACCAACCTGCTCAAGGCTGTGGCTGATGTTGTCGTTGTTGCTGATGAGCCCAGAGGTCACGTACCGTGCCCGAGACCGCGTGCGGTCTCGGGCGGCACGGACGCTCCGGAGCCTGACCAGACGAGGAACGTGATGGAGATCACCGGGATCGAACTCGTCCGTGCTCGCGAGATCCTCGACAGCCGCGGGAACCCGACCGTCGAGGTGGAGGTCGGGCTCGTCGACGGCTCCCTCGCACGGGCCGCCGTGCCGTCGGGTGCATCGACCGGGGAGCACGAAGCGGTCGAGCTGCGCGACGGCGACGACGGGCGCTACCTCGGCAAGGGCGTCACCCGCGCCGTCGTCAACGTCAACGAGCGCATCGCGCCGGCCCTGCTCGGCCACGATGCGACCCGGCAACGCGAGCTGGATGCGCTGCTGGCCGAGCTGGACGGCACCGACAACAAGAGTGAGCTCGGAGCCAACGCGATCCTCGGCGTGTCGATGGCCACCGCCAAGGCGGCCGCGGCGGCCTGCGAGCTGCCGTTGTACGCCTACCTCGGCGGCCCCAACGCCCACCTGCTGCCGGTCCCGATGATGAACGTCCTCAACGGCGGCAGCCACGCCGACTCCAACGTGGACTTCCAGGAGTTCATGATCGCTCCGGTGGGTGCTCCGAGCTTCCGGGAGGCGCTGCGGACCGGCGCGGAGGTCTACCACCAGCTGAAGAAGGTCCTGCAGGGTCGTGGCCTCGGGACTGGCCTCGGCGACGAAGGCGGCTTCGCCCCGAACCTGGACTCGAACACCGCCGCGCTCGACCTGCTCATCGACGCCATCGAGGCCGCCGGCTACCGCCCCGGCGACGACGTCGCGATCACCCTCGACCCGGCCACCAGCGAGATCTTCGAGGACGGCAGCTACCACCTCGAAGGTGAGGGCCGGACCGCCAGCAGCGGCGAGATGGTCGAGCTGTGGGAGGACCTGATCTCCCGGTACCCGATCGTCTCGATCGAGGACGGGCTGGACGAGAACGACTGGGCCGGTTGGAGCCAGCTCACCGAACGGATCGGCGACCGCGTCCAGGTCGTCGGCGACGACCTGCTCGTCACCAACCCCACGTTCGTGCGCCGCGGTATCGAGGAGAAGTCGGCCAACAGCGTGCTGGTCAAGGTCAACCAGATCGGCTCGCTGACCGAGACGTTCGACGCGGTGCAGCTGGCTCACCGGGCCGGCTGGACCACGGTGATCAGCCACCGCTCCGGCGAGACCGAGGACGCCACGATCGCCGACATCGCCGTCGCGGTGAACGCCGGCCAGATCAAGACCGGCGCCCCGGCTCGCTCCGACCGGGTCGCCAAGTACAACCAGCTGCTGCGCATCGAGGAGCAGCTCGGCGGCGCGGCCCGGTACGCCGGCCGCGACGCCTTCCCCCGCGCCTCCTGACCATCCGAAGGGCCTGGACCTGAGCACCGCGACCCGCCGTCAACCGACCCCGCGCTCCGAGCATGCGTCGGGGTCGTCGCGGCGTGGACGGGGCTCGCGGCGCGACCGGCCGCGCCGCCGTGGCATCAGCCCGATGCGTCGGCGGACGCGACAGCTGCGTGCGGCCACCCGTGCGAAGGCCGCCCGGGTCGGGCGGGGCGACCGTCCGATGGTCGTCGGGCTGCTCGGCGTGCTCGTGCTCGCCGGGGTGATCATCTCCGGGCCGGCGCAGAGCTACCTCGACGCTCGGGATCGGGTGGAGACCCTCGAGGAGAAGGCCGTGGCGCTCGATGACGCCAACGCGCAGCTCGAGCAGCGCGTCGAGGACCTCAACGACCCCACGAACATCGAACTGCTCGCTCGCGAGCAGCAGGGCTTCGTGCGCCCCGGTGAGGTCGCGTACGCCCTGGTGCCGCCTGAGGTCGACCGGCCACGGATCACCGCCCCCCGCGAGGTGCCGACGGAGGACCCACCGGCGTGGTACGTGCGGGTCTGGGAGTCGATCACCGAGGGCTGGCGGGGCTGATCCTCGGTCGACGGGTCGCTGCGGCGGTGAGGGACGACGGCCCCGTCCGAGCGCGGGTGTTGCCGACCTGCCCGGACCTGTCGTACCGTGGTAGCTGCGGCCCGGGTTCCCCGCGTCGCTTCCGCGCGCCCCGGTCGCACCCGCGTCGGGGAGTTGACGACCACGCCGCCCGGATGTGTTTCCGGTGACGGCCGAGCGGGCTGAGGTGCACGCGCGGGCACCGACGGCCACGTGAGGAGTGATCGAGCTGCAGGAACTCCAGGGACAGATCATCAAGGGCAAGGTCGTCCGACTCGAGGAGTACGGCGCCTTCGTCGAAGTACCGACCGGCGAGGAAGGTGAGGGCGAGGCCATCACCGGCCTGGTCCACGTCTCCGAGGTCGACGCGGACTTCGTGGAGAACATCTACGCCTACCTCGCTGAAGGCGACGAGGTGGACGTCAAGGTCCTCGACGTCAAGGACGACGGCAAGGTCGACCTCTCGATCAAGCGCGCCGACCCCGACTGGCAGGACGAGGAGACCCCCAACCTCCGCTCCAAGCTGGACAAGGACTTCAACAAGCGCTTGCGCCGCTTCATGCACAAGTCCCAGATGATCCAGGGTGAAGCGCGCCGGCAGCGCCGCGGTCGGGTGGAGTGAGCTCCACCTCCGATGACCCGTCGGCCGACGCGGTCCGGGTCGACCCGGAGGCGTCCTACGAGCGGGCCGCCGCCGCGCCGGTGGTCGACCAGGAGGAGCGTGCGGTCATCTCCGCGCAGCTCGGTCGCCCCGCGCGAGGCGAGCCGGCCGTGGCGCACCGGTGCGTGTTCGGCCTGCCGACGGTGGTCCGGGTCGCTCCGCGGTTGGAGGACGGCACCCCGTTCCCGACCACGTTCTGGCTGACGTGCCCGGTCATGCGCTCGCGGGTCGGGACGCTCGAGGCGGACCACGCCATGGTCGGGCTCAACGAGCGGCTGGACACCGACCCGGAGTTGGCGTCCGACTACGCCGACGCGCACGAGCGCTACGTCGCGTTCCGCGACCGGCTCGCCGACGAGCCCCTGCCCGGCGCCCCCGGTGCCGGTGGTATGCCGCGCCACATCAAGTGCCTCCACGTCCATGCGGCGCACCACCTGGCGACCGGCGACAACCCGGTCGGCGCGTGGACGGTCGAGCAGGCGACACCGGCCCCCTGCGCCGGGCCCTGCGTCGACGACGACGATCGCCAACGGTGGCGTGAACGCCTCGATCCGACCGAGCGGAGCTGACCGTGCCCGAGCCCCGCGCCGCCGTCGACGTCGGCTCCAACTCGGTCCGTCTGCTGGTGGTGGACGCCACCGGCCACCGGATCACGCGCGAGATGACCGTGACCCGCCTCGGTCGCGGGATCGACGCGACCGGCCGGTTCGACGACGCGGCTCTCGAGCACACCGTCGACACGATCGGCCGCTACCGGGGCATCTGGTCCGCCCACGGGGTCGACGGGGCGGTCCGCATCGGCGCGACCGCGGCGGTGCGCGACGCGGCCGACCGCGACCGGTTCCTCGACGCGGTCGAGCGGTCCATCGGTCTCCGCCCAGAGGTGCTCAGCGGGGAGCAGGAGGCGTCGCTCGCGTTCCTCGGGGCGACGACGGCCGTCGAGGTGGCACGTCCCACCGCGGTCATCGACGTCGGCGGCGGTTCGACGGAGCTGATCGTCGGTGACGCGGACGGACGCCTGGTCGGCAGCACCTCGATGCAGCTGGGATGCGTGCGGCTGACCGAACGCCACCTCCTGGACGACCCACCGTCCGCATCGCAGCTCGCTGACGCGCGTCGGATGATCGACCAGCAACTGGTGGCGGCGGATCGCGAACTCACCAACCACGGCGTCTCGTTGCGCGAGGTCGGGTCACTGGTCGGCGTGGCCGGGACGGCGACCACGCTCGGCGCCCTGTTCCGCGAACTCGAGGTGTACGAGGAGGCGGCGATCCACGGCACGCGCGTGCCGGCCGACGATCTGCATCGTCTCAGCGAGCGGCTGGCCTCGATGCCGTCCGTCGACCGGGCGCAGCTCGGACCGATGCAGCCCGGCCGCGAGGACGTGATCCACGGCGGGGCGCTGGTGCTCGACGTGGTCCTGGAGCGCTACGGCCTCGAGGAACTGGTGGTCAGCGAGGCCGACGGGTTGGACGGCCTGGTCGCTTCGCTGGGTTGACCCACGGTCTCGCTCGCAGCGGCGCTCATCCGTGTAGGGCGCCCGCCGTGGCCTCGCCGTCCGCGCCGAGGTCCGGTTGCGGGGTGAGCAGCGCCGTGTCCCGGATCGGCCTCTGCAACAGGGCGAGGGCCCCGAGCTGGAGCACCACGACCGCGATGAACAGCGGCCGCAGGCCGAACGCGCTGGCGACGCCGCCGCCAAGCGCGGCCCCGACCGGCATCGCCCCCATCGCCAACAGGCGGAACGCCGCGTTGACGCGGCCGAGCAGCCGGCGCGGCACGACGCGTTGCCGGCTGGTGACCGACACGACGTTGACGGCCAGCGAGGCAACCCCGAGCAGGAACGCGAACACCGCGACGGGCAGGATCGCCGCGGTGATCACGGGCAGGAGCATCAGCAGGCTGGCCACGGCGACGCCGCCGATCAGCACCCGTCGGGGGCCGAGGGCCCGCTCCAGGCGGCCGGCCACGAACGACCCCGCCACGCTGCCGGCGGCCAGCGCCGCCGCGAGCCCGCCGAACGCGATCTCGGGCAGGCCCATCGGGGCGTCCTCACCCACGACGAACAGCACGAACACCCCGAAGTAGGCGGCGTTGCCGAGGTTGAGCAGCCCCGCCAGGAGCCCGATGGAGCGCAGGGCGGCGTGACCGCGGAGCACGCGCAGGCCCTCGGCGATGTCGTCGCGCATCCGTGTCGTCGGTGGTGGGGACGGCGTGGTACGGCGGGGGAGCCGCAGCAACAGCAGCGCGGCGATCACGTACAGCAGGGCGGGCCCGAGCAGGACGCTGGCGGCCGCGGCGCCGACCAGCACGCCTGCCAGCGGGGCGCCGACGAAGTTGTTCATCACCGTCTGTGCGCCGATGATCCGTCCGTTGGCGGCGCCGAGCTGGTCGGTCTCGACCACGTCGGGGATCGTCGACTGAGTGGTGGTATCGAACACGACGACGCCGATCCCGACCGCGAACACGGCGAGGTAGAGCACCGGCAGCGGCAGGAGCCCGAAGGCGGCGCCGATCCCGGCTCCCAGGAGCGCGACCGCACGCAGCACGGCGGCGATCAGCAGCAGCGAGCGTCGGTCACGGCGGTCGGCGATCGCGCCGGCGTGCAACGCGAAGACCAGCGCTGGCAGGGTGAAGGCCGCCTGGACCCCGGCGACCGCCACGGGTTCACGGGTCAGTTGGATCGCGAGCAGGGGCGCGCCGACCAGCACGATCCCGTCGCCGAGGTTGGAGGTGGTCGCGGCCAACCACAGTCGGTGGAAGGACGGTCCGAGCGAGGTCACGAGGTCACCGATGGTCGACGTCTGAGGATGTCTGCGAACATACCTCTGCAAAGATATCTTTGCAAATGGTTGTTTGTGGAATGGTGTTCGGATGTGCGAGGGTGTGCACGTCATCGACGTTCCTGGTCCACGCCTGCGAGACGACCCGACGGGAGACCAGCCATGCCAGCCGAGGAGCCATCACGCGACCGCGCCGCCGATCGATCACCGGCACGACCGGCCGTGTCGGACCGACCGGGGGACGCTCAGCCATCGCCCGAGCCGGACCAGCCGATGTCGGTCGATGCCGCGGCCCTCAAGGCGCTCGCGCATCCGCTGCGGGTGCGGATGTACGAGCTCCTCTCCGACGGTGGGCCGGCGACGGCGTCCCAACTGGCCGAGCGCGTCGGCGAGAGCAGCGGCACGACCAGCTACCACCTGCGCTTCCTCGCACGACACGGCTTCATCGAGGAGTCCGAGCAGGGGAGCAAGCGGGAGCGATGGTGGCAGGTGCGACCAGGTGGCTTCCGGCTGGAAGGTCAGCGCTTCCTGGACGATCCCGAATCGGCGCGGGATCTGCGAGCGGCCGGTCAGGAGCTGTGGCGCGGCTACGCCACGCAGCTCCAACGTTGGTTCGAGGCGGCGACCACGTGGGGCCAGCCTTGGATCAGCTCCTCGGTGAGCAACACCACGCGTGTGGTCGCCACGGCCGAGGAGATGGCCGCCATGCGCGACGAGGTGCTGGAGGTGCTCGAGCGGCACGCCGACGCGTTGCGTGACCGGGAACCACCGGCGGACGCCGCCCGGGTCGTGGCCCAGTTCCACCTCTTCCCGGTCGAGGTGGTCGCGCCCGAGGACGACACGACGTCCGGTTGACTTCCGGTCGGAGGTTGCGGTGGTCCGCGTCAGACGGGCGCCACGACGTTTCGGTCGGTGACGCGACCCTGCAGGGTGGGCCCCGTGGTCGAACCCGCGGTCGCGTCGGGCTCACGGCAAGGCTGGGCGTTGCGGGACCCCTATCGCGCCGCCGTTGTGGGTCGACCGTTCATGTAGGCGACCGCGTACCGGTTCGCCTGGGGGACGGCGGTGGCTGCGTCGACCCCGTGTCGACGGGGAAGACAGGCCGAACGTGGCAGCCGACACCCAGCTGAGGAGACGGACCCATGTGGCAGAGACTGACCTTGAAGGGCAAGCTGCTCGCCGGTTTCGGCGGCGTCATCGTGGCGTTCGTCGGCCTTCCCACGATCGTTGCGGTCGTGGCTGACGTGCTCACCGGCGGCGTTGAGGAGCTGGAGGCGGCCGCCGACGAAGCGACCCGGATGCAGCAGACGGCGGTCGCGTTCGCCTCGCTCGATGCCGCCCGTACCGGTGCGGTGTACGCCGATGAAGCGGCCGATCGTGAGGCGTTCCTGTCCGAACATGACGAGCTCGCGGGTGACCTGGCCGCGGAGGTCGCCGACGCGCAGACCGTGTCGGGTGAACAGACCGCGCCGCTCGCCGCGGACCTCGCGGATGCGACCGACCAGCTACTCGGAGCGCATGACGAACAGCTGTCGCTGATCCGTGACGGGGACGTGTCGGCTGCGGCCGCGCTCGCTGACCAGGTGGCTGCGGCCGGACAGCGCTTCGACGAGGTGCAGGGTGAGATCGACGAGGTGGCGTCGCACCTGGCTTCGGAGCAAGACGCTCAGGCCGAGGTGGTGGCCACCCGGACCTTCCAGGTCTCCACGGCCCTGTCGTTGGCCGTGGCCGCCCTCGCGCTGGGCTTCGCGGTGTGGCTCTCCCGGGGGTTGAGTCGACAGGTGGCGGAGACCGTCGCTCAGCTCACCACCACCTCGCAGGACCTCACCGCGGTGGCAGGGCGGATGAGCTCCGCAGCTGAAGGCACGGCCACGGAGGCCAGCGCAACGGCCGCGTCCTCCGAACAGGTCAACCAGAGCGTGCAGACCGTCGCCACGGCCGTAGAGGAACTCTCGGCGTCGGTCCAAGAGATCTCCGCGAGCGCAGGTGAGGCCTCGACGGTGGCGACGCAGGCCGTCGAGACCACGGAATCCACCAACGAGACCATCAACAGCCTCGGTGATGCGTCACGGGAGATCGGTGAGGTCATCGAGGTCATCACCTCGATCGCCGAGCAGACCAACCTCCTGGCCCTCAACGCGACGATCGAGGCCGCGCGAGCGGGCGAGGCCGGCAAGGGGTTCGCCGTGGTCGCCAACGAGGTCAAGGACCTGGCGAACCAGACGGCGAAAGCGACCGAGGACGTCTCCGCCCGGGTCACGGCGATCCAGAGCGAGAGCCGCGGCGCGGTCGAGGGCATCGAGCAGGTCCGTGACGTCATCGGCCGCATCGCCGACATGCAACAGACCATCGCATCAGCGGTGGAGGAGCAGACGGCGACCACCGAGGAGATCGGTCGCAGCATCACCGAAGCAGCGAGCGGATCGCAGCAGATCGCGGAGAGCGTGGTCTCGGTCTCGGAAGCAGCGACGTCCACGCGGTACGACGCGACGCACACCGAAACCGCTGCCGACCACCTCCGTGACGCCGCCAAGCAGTTGCGGCTCGTCGTCGGTGACAAGGTGGTGCGGCGAAACCTCGCCGCAGCCGGCTCGGGCCCGGCGCCGGCGAGTGAGCAGCCGGAGGGCGGTGACCCGTCGCGAACGCGGGAGCGGGACGAGTCCCTCGTGGAGGTGTAGGCGCAGGTCCGCCACGTCAAGGGCTCCTGGCGCCTCGTCGCGCTTCCGGTCGGTGCCGGGTCGGCCCACACGTGGACTGGGGCCCGACGCCTCGTGTCAGCGCGATGTCCGCACCTGCCCGACCGGAACGATGTCCTGGCATCCCTCACCTACGCTGTGGCTCGACGGAGGTGACAGGGTGAGCGGTGCGCTGGATGCGGCCACGTTCTGGCCCCGGTTGCAGCGCGCGCTCGAGCAGGTGTCCGCCGAGCAGCGCACGCCGCCCCCGGAGGCCCGGGTCGGGGCCGTCCTGGTGCTGATCGAGGTCGCCGAGGACGGTCCTCGGGTTGTCCTGACCCGCCGGCGGCGCGATCTGCGTTCCCACCCGGGGCAGTTGTCGTTCCCCGGCGGTCGACTCGATCCTGGTGAGACGGTCGAGGAGGCCGCGCTGCGCGAAGCGGAGGAGGAGATCGGCCTGCGTCGCGAGACGGTGGAGATGGTCGGCGCCGGTCCGACGTTCTACATCCCGCCCTCACGGTTCTGGGTGGTGCCGCTGCTCGGCCGCTGGCGTGAGCCCCACGAGCTGACCGAGAACCCATGGGAGGTCGACGAGGTCCTGCACGTCCCCCTCTCTCACCTGCTCGACCGTGACCGGTGGCGGCGCACCCCGTTGTCCCTGCGGGGCTCGACGTGGGCGTGGCAGCTGGACGACGACCTGCTCTGGGGGGCCACCGCCGCGGTGCTCGGGCTGCTGCTGGACACGGCCGTCGAGGGCTGGAGCGACGGGCTGAGGCCCGAGGACCTCGGTGAGGAACGGGAGGTCCGTCCCTGGGAGTCCGCACCGGCGTGGGAACGCCGGCCACGGCTCAGCGGCGACCTGCCGGCCATCGCCCAGGAGGTCGTCCCCCACGTGACCGCGGCCGAGGTCAAGGCGGTGCGTGCGTGGCTCGATGACCGGGGCGTGAGCCCGCTGGTCCGTGCCGAGCAGGCGGGGCGGGCGCTGGTCGACGCCGTTAGGCGGCTCCTCGACGGCGCGCTCGCGGGCCGGTCCGTGACGATCCTGGCGGGCCCGTCCAGCAACGGTGCCGGCGGGCTGGTCGCAGCTCGGATCCTGGCTGGCAGCGACGTCGAGGTGGAGGTCCGCACGGTCGGCGAGCCACGGCACCCCGGCCAGGTCGATGTGCTGCGTGAGGCTGGCGTCCGCGTCGAACTGCTCCCCGACGAGCCGGACGCGGGGACACCACCCGGAGAACTGGTCGTCGACGCTGTGCTCGGCGTCGGCGCCGAGCCACCACTGCGCGCGCTCCCGGAGACCGCGGCCGCCTGGTTGCGTCGGCACGACGTGCCCATCGTCGCGCTGGAGTTACCGAGCGGGATCGGCGCCGACGAGGGGTTGCGGGGCGCGTCGATCACCGCGGACGTCACCGTCGCGCTCGGGCTGCCCACCGTCGGGATGCAGCCGCGGATCGTCCATGCCTATCTCGGTGACCTCTACCTCGCTGACCTCGGGATCCCGGCCGCGGTGTGGCGCGCTGCCGGGGTGGAGGTGCGGGGTCGGTCCCCGTTCGGTGCCGGGTCGCTGGTGCGGCTAATCACCGGTGATCGGGCCGGTGATGCGGGCACGCCGGACCAGGTCGACGTCGCGACGGAGCCGGCCTCCGGCGCTTGAGCGCGGCCGGGGGCGTGCGTGCCGAGGGTGGGATTCGAACCCACAGCTGCATGCCTTTTAAGGGCACCGCCTCTGCCAGTTGGGCTACCTCGGCGTGCACGGCCCACGTCCCAGCGTCCGTGGACCGCGTGCGCATGGTAAGTGGCAGCGAGGCCCTGATCGTGCCCGGCGGCACCGGTTAGCCTGCGCTGTCCCCCGCCGAGGAGCTCCCGTGGCCGACACCCGACGCTTCCCGATGGGGGCGGTCGCCAGCCCGCACCACCTCGCCAGCGCCGCCGGGCAGGCCGTGCTCGCCGACGGTGGCAACGCGGTCGACGCGGCGGTCGCTGCGAACCTGGTGCTGTCCGTCGTGACGCCCTACCACTGCGGCGTCGGTGGGGATCTGCTGGCGATCGTCTGGGACGGGCGCGCCAACGGGGTGATGAGCATCGGTCGGGCCCCGGCGGGGGCGACCCCGGCGGCGGTCACCGACGCGATCGAAGCCGGTCACGGCGACCGCGAGGTCTCGTTCCCCGGCACGGCCGGCATGCCGATGTTCGGTGCCCTGCCGGTGACGGTGCCGGGGGCGACCGCCGGCTGGTTCCACCTGCTCGAGCGGTGGGGCTCACGATCGTTCGGTGAACTGGTCGGGCCTGCTCACCGGCTCGCTGCCGACGGGTTCCCGGTCTCCGAGCACGCCGCCCGCTACCCGGAGCGGGCCCGGACCCGCCTGGCCGACCAACCGGGTTGGGAGGGGACCTACGGGCGGATGCGGGCCGGTGAATGCTTCGTGCAGGCGGAGCTGGCGGCCACGTTGCGCACGCTGACCGAGGACGGCCCGGACG
>SKJX01000027.1 GCA_007121785.1 Nitriliruptoraceae bacterium | reverse complement strand
CGGCCGACGACGACCAGGTCGTCGTCGGGCCCGAGGTCCACCAGCACCTGCTGGCCATCGGCGATCTCTCCGGTGAGCAGGGCCTTGGCCAGCGCGTTCTCCACCTGCCGGCGCACCAGTCGCTTGAGTGGCCGGGCGCCGTACAGCGGGTCGTACCCCCGCTCGGCGAGCCAGTCGAGCGCCCCGTCGGTCACGGCCAGCTGCAGGTCGCGGTCCGCGAGCCGGTGCCGCAGCCGGTCGAGCTGGAGATCGACGATCTCGCGCAGCTGGGCCGGCGCCAGCCGCGAGAAGATCACGGTCTCGTCGATGCGGTTGAGGAACTCCGGGCGGAAGTGGCCACGGACGTCGGTCATCACCCGTCGCGTGAGCTCCTCCTGCGACAGCTCCGGGTCGAGGATGTGCTGGCTGCCGAGGTTGGACGTCATGATCACCACGACGTTGCGGAAGTCGACCGTGCGTCCCTGCCCGTCGGTCAGCCGCCCGTCGTCGAGGAGTTGCAGCAGCACGTTGAACACGTCCGCGTGGGCCTTCTCCACCTCGTCGAGGAGCAGGACGCGGTACGGGCGTCGGCGGACGGCCTCGGTCAGCTGGCCGCCCTCCTCGTGGCCCACGTAGCCCGGGGGCGCCCCGATCAGGCGCGCGACCGTGTGCTTCTCCTGGTACTCGCCCATGTCGATGCGCACCATCGCGCGCTCGTCGTCGAACAGGAACTCCGCGAGTGCCCGGGCCAGTTCGGTCTTGCCCACGCCCGTGGGCCCGAGGAAGAGGAAGCTGCCCAGCGGGGCGTCGGGGTCCGCGATCCCCGACCGCGAGCGGCGCACCGCGTCCGCCACCGCCTCGACGGCCTCGTCCTGGCCGATCACCCGACGGTGGAGCTGCTCTTCGAGGTGGACGAGCTTGTCCGCCTCGGACTCCACCAGCCGGGAGACGGGGATGCCGGTCCAGCGCCCCACGACCTCCGCGATCTCGGTCTCGGTGACGTCCTCGTCGAGCAGCATCTCCCCCTCGGCACGCAGCTGCTCGATCTGCTCCCTCGACTCGGCGACCTGACGTTCGAGCTGTGGCACCCGCCCGTAGCGCAGCTCGGCGGCACGCTCGAGGTCGCCGTCGCGCTCCGCGGCTGCGGTCTGTTCGCGCGCCTCCTCGAGTTCCTCCTTCGCGGTCTTCAGGCGGCCGATGATCGCCTGCTCCTGCTCCCAGCGGCCCCGCAGGGTCGAGTCCCGACGCCGGAGCTCGGCGAGCTCGGCATCGAGGTCGTCGAGCCGTGCCCGCGCGGAGGCCGATTCCTCCTTGTCGAGGCTGACCCGCTCGATCTCGAGCTGTTGGATCCGCCGGGTGACCTCGTCGAGCTCGGGCGGCATCGAGTCGTTCGACATCCGCACGCGGGCCGCGGCCTCGTCGAGCAGGTCGATGGCCTTGTCCGGCAGGAAGCGGTCGGTGAGGTAACGGTCGGAGAGGGTCGCGGCGGCCACGATCGCGTCGTCGGTGATGCGAAGCGCCCCGTGGTGGACCTCGTAGCGCTCCTTGAGGCCGCGCAGGATGCCGACCGTGTCCGCCACCGAGGGCTCGTCCACCTGGACGGGCTGGAAGCGGCGTTCGAGCGCCGCGTCCTTCTCGATGTTGCGGTACTCGCTGATGGTGGTCGCCCCGATCATGCGCAGCTGGCCGCGGGCGAGCATGGGCTTGAGCATGTTCGCGGCGTCCATCGCGCCCTCGGCGGCGCCCGCGCCGACGACGGTGTGCAGTTCGTCGATGAAGGTGATGACCTCACCCTCGGAGGCCTCGATCTCCTTGAGCACGGCCTTGAGCCGCTCCTCGAACTCGCCGCGGTACTTGGCGCCGGCGACCATCGCCGACAGGTCGAGCTCCAGCAGGCGCTTGTCCGCGAGCAACGAGGGGACATCACCCTCGACGATCCGGCGGGCGATGCCCTCCACGATCGCCGTCTTGCCGACACCGGGCTCGCCGATGAGCACCGGGTTGTTCTTGGTGCGCCGCACGAGGACCTGCATGGTGCGCCGGATCTCCTCGTCACGGCCGATGACGGGGTCCAGCTTCCCCTCGCGAGCGAGGGCGGTGAGGTCGCGCGCGTACTTGTCGAGCGACTCGTAGGTCGTCTCCGGGTCCTGTGAGGTCACCCGCTGTGAGCCCCGCACCTCCTTGAGGGCCGGCAGCAGCGCCTCGCGGGTCACCCCGAGCTCCTGCAGCACGGCGGCGGTGCGGTCACCGGCGTCCGCGAGCGCCAGCAGGAGGTGTTCGGTGGAGACGTAATCGTCGCCGAACTCCGCCGCCTCCTTCTCCCCCGCGTCGAGCACCCGTCGCAGGGGCTGGGCCATGCGGCCCTCGCCACTGGCGCCGTAGGCGGCGGGCATGGCCTCGAGCACCTCCCCGACCCGGTTGCGCACCGTGGTGGGGGCGATGTCGAGCCGCTGGAGCAACGGCAGCACGACCCCGTCGCTCTGCTCGAGCAACGCCGAGAGCAGATGGGCGGTGCCCACCTCGGTGTGGCTGCGGTCCCGGGCGAGCCCCGCGGCGCGCTGCAGTGCCTCCTGGGACTTGCGGGTCATGCGGTCGAAGTCCACCCTGATCGCCTCCTCG
>SKJX01000142.1 GCA_007121785.1 Nitriliruptoraceae bacterium | reverse complement strand
CGCGACGCTGCGGCGAGCCCTTGAGGGCGAGCGTCGAGTTCTTGGCGGGCTTGGACGTACGGCCCTTGCGCACCAGCTGCTGGATCGTGGGCATGCGTTGGGACTTTCGTCTCGGCGCCGTGCCGGGCGAGGTGCCGGACGGCTCAGACGAGCGCATCGCGCTCGGGTTCGGTCGGGTTCGACAGGCATCGCGGCGACCTGGCGGCGTGGTGCCGGCGGGTACCTCGGCCTGGGGCGTCGTGACGTTCCCGACCCACGGGGCCGGGCGTTCCGCTTCCGGCTCGGCCGCACAGGCGGTCGAGACTGCAGCGGGGTGCTCCGTGCTCGCGTGCCCAGCCACGGACGTGACGTCGGCGGGCGGAACCACGAGCGGTCGGCGCGAGAGCGCCCGGAACGGCGCACTACGACCCACCGGGCCGCGGCGCGGAGCGAACCGTACCGAGGTCGCGCGTGACGTGTCAACCGCGCCACCTCCTCGGGCGTCCTTGGCGACCCGCAACCGCAGTTCGCGGACCAGGGGGCGACCGCAGGTCGCGCGCTCAGCGATGCACCGACACGCCGAGACACGGGGAAACCTGGGGAGACCCGCACGACCCTGGGAACGCTCGGCGGCGAACCCACCACGTCAGGTGGTCTCGTAGCGACCGCTACGACGACGATCCCCACCTGCACACCACTACCACGGTCGTACGGACGGTGACCGTCCGTCGGCACCGATGCACGCCCGGACGGGGGCAGGTCTGGAACCCACCGGGCATGCTGCACTCACTGCGACGTCATGACGACTACGCGACCCAGAGGAGCACGACGTGAAGCGCACCCTCGCACACAAGCTCACCATCACCGCCTCGGCGGCGGCCCTCGCGCTCGGCGCGGCGGCCTGCGACGTCGAGGACCCCGGTGACCTCGACGGCGACCTCGACGACCCGGTCCTCGAGGACGACGGGCTCGACGAGGATCTCTGATCCACCGCAAGGTCCGCCGCGTCGGAGCACGACGCGGCGGACGACGAGTGAGGGCCGTGCCGTCTGGCACGGCCCTCACTCGTCGGGTGGAGCTAGCAGGAAGGGCCGCGCCATCCGGCGCGGCCCTTCCTCGTTCGGTACGGCGTCAGGCGTCGGCGATCACTGCTGACCGGCGTCGGTCGTGAAGTCGTCGTAGCCCCAGCCACCGTCGAAGCCCCAGGATCCGTCGCCCTCGTAGGACTCGGTCGACGCCAGGAACTCGGCGATGTCGGCCGGCAGCGCCTGCTCGGGTACCTCGGTGTGGCCGACCTCGACGGATCGGTAGGCGTCGATCCCCGTCCCGGCCGGGATCAGCTTGCCGATGATCACGTTCTCCTTCAGACCCACCAGCGGGTCGTCAGCGGACTCCAGCGCCGCCTCGGTGAGCACACGGGTGGTCTCCTGGAAGGAGGCCGCCGACAGCCACGAATCCGTCGCCAGCGACGCCTTCGTGATGCCCATCAGCAGGGGGCGTGCCGCTGCCGGCTGACCGCCCTCGGCCAGGACCCGGTCGTTCTCGCGACCGAACCGCAGGCGATCGACGGTGTCGCCGGGAAGGAACCCGGTGTCGCCGGCATCGACGACGTGCACGCGGCGGAACATCTGCCGGACGATCAGTTCGACGTGCTTGTCGTGGATCGGGACACCCTGCGAGCGGTAGACGTCCTGGACCTCCTTGACCAGGTGCAGCTGCGCGGTGCGGACACCGAGCACCTCGAGGAGCTCGTGCGGGTCGATGGCGCCGACCGTCAGCTGTTGGCCGACCTCGACCTGGACACCGTCGGCGATCTCCACCTCACCGTCATCGGAGCGGTAGAGGCGAGCGCCGCGCGGCAGCTCGTGCTCGTCGACCTGGTCCCGGCTGCCGTGGATGCGCAGCACCCGGCCGCCGTCGGACTCCTCGATCTCCACCTTGCCGGCGATCTGGGCGATCTCGGCCTTGCCTCGTGGGCTGCGGGCCTCGAACAGCTCGACCACACGGGGCAGACCCTGGGTGATGTCGTCCGCAGAGGCGACACCACCGGTGTGGAAGGTCCGCATCGTCAGCTGGGTACCCGGCTCACCGATGGACTGCGCGGCGACGATGCCGACCGCTTCACCCATGTCGACCATGGCACCGTTGGCCAACAGCTCGCCGTAGCAGCTGCGGCACACGCCGATGTCGGTCTCGCAGGTCAGGACCGACCGGATCCGCAAGCGGCGATCGTCATCGGTCGGCTGGACCTCCAGCGGCTCGCCCGTTTCCGGGTGGAGACCGTGGACGAGCACCGAGCGCAGGCGCCGGACCTCGGTGTCCACCACCAACGTGCCGGCGGCCAGCACCACCTCGTCGGACCCGGGGTAGGTGACGTCGCGAGCGAGCAGCCGGCCGTACAGCGACTGCGAGTCGTGTTCGCCGACGATGATCTCCACACCACGGTCGGTCCCGCAGTCCTGGTCACGCACGATCAGGTCCTGGCTGACGTCGACCAGTCGACGGGTGAGGTAGCCGGAGTCCGCGGTACGCAGCGCGGTGTCGGCCAAGCCCTTGCGGGCGCCGTGCGTGGAGATGAAGTACTCCAGCACCGACAGGCCCTCGCGGAAGTTCGACTTGATCGGCCGCGGGATGATCTCACCCTTCGGGTTGGCGACCAGCCCACGCATGGCGGCGATCTGCCGCAGCT
>SKJX01000066.1 GCA_007121785.1 Nitriliruptoraceae bacterium | reverse complement strand
GCTCGTCGTCGTCGCAGCCGTAGATGTTGGCGTTGCCGACCGGGTTCGGCGAGCCGACCCAGGCGAACAGCGCGATGTCGTAGTCGCAGACACCCTCGCAGTTCTCGGGGGTGTTGAGCCGATCGAAGAAGGCCGCACCTTCGTCGTTGTCGATCTCGATCTCGATACCGACCTCGGCGAGGTCCGACTGCATCAACTGCTGCGCGAGCTCGCGCCGCTCGTTGCCGCCGGTGGTGCCGATGCGGAACGAGAGGCGGACGTCGTCGCAGACGTAGACGTCGTCGTCGCCGCGCTCACAGCCATTCTCCTCGAGCAGCGAGGTGGCCTGGTCCGGGTCATGCGACCACTGGTCGTAGAACGGCTCGTACTGCTCGGTGTTGGCCATCCAGAACGGGTTCTCCAGCACGACCGCCTCCGGGTCGACCGGGGAGATCAACGTGTCGACGATCTGCTCACGGTTGATCCCGAGGGCGATCGCCTGACGGACGTAGTCACGGTCGAGGCCATCGACGAGCGTGTTGAAGTCGATGTGCTCCCAGACCGGTCCGAGCCCGACCTCGTAGTTGATGCGGTCTTCGGCGCCGTCGAGCTGATCGACCAGCTCGATCTGCGGCTGCGGGTCGTACATGTCGAGCTCGCCACCGAGCATCTGCTGGGTCAGCGTGGTGGTGTCCGGCACGTAGCGCATGATGATCTCATCCAGGGCGACGTCGCCACCCCAGTAGTCATCGTTGCGAACCAGCCGCAGCTGGGTGCCCTGGTCCCACTCGTCGAACATGAAGGGACCACCGGAGATCTCCGGGAAGCTCTCGTTGAGGACGGTCAGGAAGTCCTCGCCCTCGAGCTCGTGGGCCGGCAGGATCTCGCCGAACAGCAGCTGCCACGCGCCGTAGGGCTCCTCGAAGTTGAAGGTGATGGTCTTGTCGCCGTCGGTCTCGAAGTCCTCGATCTGGTCGTAGCCCGCGGTCGAGGTGATCTGCGCGGCGACGTCCTCGTCCTCGGTCATGATCGTCTCGTAGGTGAAGATCATGTCGTCGACGGAGATCGGCGTGCCGTCGGACCAGTCGGCGTCGTCACGGATCGTGTAGGTGACGCTGAACGGGTCCTCGGTGGTCTCCGCCTCGCCGTCGATCACCGACGGCTCGAAGGAGAAGTCCGGCTGGATCGTGTAGGCGCCGGGCCAGATGTTGGACGAGACCTTGGAGGTGACCAGCGAGTTGCCGTCGATCAGGAAGCTGTTGAGGATCGTGGGCTCCTGCTCGTCTCCGAACAGGATCGTGCCGCCCTCCGCAGGTGCGGCGTCCTCGTCCTCCTCGACCTCCTCGTCGGGCTCGTCGTCGGGCTCGTCGTCCTCCTCCTCGACGTCCTCGACATCGTCCTCGGGTTCCGCGTCGTCGACGTCCTCGTCCGCACAGGCGGCGAGGACGAGAGCGAACGCGGTGAGCAGCAGGGGCCAGCGCCAGCGCCGGCCGAATGGTGACCGCATACCTTGCACTCCTTGGGGTCCTGTTCCGGGACACCGAGCGGGCGCCGTGGGAGCACGGGGGCGCCGCAGCGCCTCCCGGACCCGCCGTCGACCGCTGCGGTGGGGGGGTCGTAGCTCGGCGCGTCTCCCACCCAACCGCAGTGAGGCCGCGCGCCGCTCTACTACGACCACCGTAGGAAGCTAGCATCCCGCGCGCCGTGTTTCGGGCACGCTCCGTCGGCTGTCCGCCCAGCGGACGGTGTCCACACGGACAGCCAGGTGCCACCTCCCGGGGGTGACGGGGCGTCGCCTTCAGCTGCTGCGGCGGTAGAGGTCGGTCGGGGTGGAATCAGCCGGCGGTCGTCGCGCCCGCAGCGAGGTGCCGGGCACCCGCTCGACGATCGCCGCGACCGCGTCGTACTCCAGTTGGCTCTCCGCCTGATCGGTCAGGACCCAGCTCCGCCGCCCGTGGCTCTTGGCCAGGAGGCCGGAGGTCCCGACCGCGGTGGTCTCGGATGGCTCGCCCCGGGTTCGCGCCCGCAGGTCCTGCTTCGCGTGCCGGCGGTTCTTCGGCGCCCGGGTGATCACCCTGACGTCCTGCCAGCCGAGGTGCTGGCGGCGCAACCAGCAGACGCGGGTCAGCCCATCGGTCGAGACGATGGTGCGTCGTGGGAACGTCGCGAGCGAGATGCCGCCCGTGATCATCCCGATCAGGAGGAACAGCAGCGGGATCGGTCGGACCCCGACCGCGTTGATCGCGATCGCTCCGAGTGCGACGAGCAGCGCGGGGGAGATCAGGGCGGTGACCGTGCCGAGCCAGGTGCTGTGGAGCACGACCGGGGTGTCACTGCCCTCGTCCTGAGGGCCGCGCGGTGGGGGCGACGGCGGCATGCGACGGCTCGAGGTCGTGGCGGGACGGAGGTGGGGTAGCCGACCCCCACGGTACCGAGGCCTGGGTCGGCGACGCGGCCCGCTCATCGCTCGACCCGGAACGATCCCTGCCCCCGCGGCCCGCTGCTCGCTACGATGAATCGGAGCGGGAGAGGGCCCGCAGGAACGAGGAGAACGTGGCGAGACGGAACGATCCCATCGAGGCCCTGCTGGGGCCGCTCGAGCAGGACGTGATGGACGTGGCCTGGCGGCTCGGTGACACCACCGTTCGGGAGGTCCACGGTGAGCTGGCGGCGACGCGTTCGATCGCCTACACCACCGTGATGACCACGATGACCCGCCTGGCGAGCAAGGGACTGCTGGCACGCGACACGGCGGGCTTGGCTCACCGTTACCGGCCGGCGGTCAGCCGCGACCACTACGCCCGCGACACCGTCGAGGACGTGCTGTCGTGGCTGCTCGACCGCTACCCCGAGCCGGCCGCGGCCTACCTGGCCGACGTGGTCGACGACGTCGACGACGTGACCCTCGACGAGCTGCGGTCGGCGGTGTCCCGACGCCGTACCCAGGAGCGCTGACCCGACGTGGACCTCGGCGTCCTCGTCTCGTTACCGCTCGAATCCGTCGCGGTTCGAGCGGTACTGGCCACCGTGGTGACGGTGGTGCTGGTCCGTGCGCTCCTTCGGCGCGGCCTGCGTTCGCCGCGTGCCCGGGTCGCGGCCGCCCTCGCGCCAGCGGGGGCGTTGGTGGTCGTCCTGGTGCTGTCGGGCACGGGCTTACGCCTGCCGACGCTGATGCTGCCGGCCAGCGGCGTCGATGCGCTCGCGGTGCCCGTCGGTGACGGCTACCTGCGGTTCGCGCCGATCGCCGCGCCGCTGCTGGTGGGCGGGTGGGCGGTCGTCGCCGGGTGGCGGTTGGTGCACCGGGCGAGGTCGGCCGTGCGGTTCCGGCTCGGCGTCCGCCGCGCGGTGGCGGCCGGGTCAGCCGATCGGCGGCTGGAGCGGCTCGGGGCCCGTGCCGCTGCGGCCCTCGAGGTCCCCGCTCCCATGCTCGCGACGTTGCCCAGCTGCCCCGGTGGTGCCTACGTGGTCGGGCATCGCCGCCCCGTGGTGGTGCTCGATGCGACGCTGGTCTCCGAACTCGATGACGAGGAGCTCGAGGGGGTGCTCGCGCACGAGCTCGCGCACGTCCGGCGGCGAGACACCCAGGTCGCGACCGCGCTGGGGGTGCTGCGGGACCTGACCGTCTTCGTCCCGGGTGGCGGCTGGGCGGTTCGGCAGTTGCACCGCGAACGCGAGCTGGCCGCCGACCAACTCGCGGTCAGCGCCACACGTCGCCCCGGGGCGCTGGCCTCGGGACTGCTGAAGGTCCTCGAGCGCGGTCCGGTGGCCCCCAACGCCTGCGCTGCGCTCGCGCCTTCCGGCAACGTCATCGACCGGGTCCGGCTCCTCGTCGACGACGAGCCGTCGCCGACACCTCGCCGTCGTCGGTCCGAGACGAGCGTTGTGGCCATCGTGGCGGTGGTGTCGGTCACCGGAGCGATCGCGATCCCGGCGTCGATCGCCGGCCCGGAACGGCAACGGGATGCGGTCGCGCTGGTCTGGTCGGCGGCGCCACCCACGGTCACCGACGCGGTCCCGAGCGGCGAGGCACGAGCTTTCGACGTCTACCGACGCTCGACGCTCGACGTCGACGCCCCATCGGTCGAGATGCACGGCGTGCTCGACGAGCACAGCCAGGAGAACCGCCGGGGCGCGTTGCGCGCCTGCGCGGAGGACGACGTCGGCTGTCCGGTCCCGGATCGGTCACCGAGCCTCGGCCTCGCGCCGCCGGCGATCACCGTGGACGACGAAGCCTCGGAGCGGTGGCAGGCGACGCCGGTCGGCAACCTCGAGGGTGACAGCGGTTTCCGGATGTACTGGCTCGCCCGGCAGGCCGGGTGAGGGTGCTGGGCCGTGCCTGGTAGCCTCGGCCTGCGTCTGACCGCCGGCCGCCGGTGCGCTGGCCACGACCGCCCCACGGTCCCACGTCCCGCCCTTGGAGTCTCCCGTGATCGCCGCTCTCGTCGTCGTGCACGTCCTGCTGTCGCTGACCCTGATCGGGCTGGTGCTGATGCATCGCGGGCAGGGTGGAGGCCTCTCGGACATGTTCGGCGGTGGCGCGGGTGGTGGTCTGGGTGGCTCCGCGGTCGTCGAGCGCAACCTCAGCCGCCTCACGGTCGCCGCGGCGATCCTGTTCGGCGTGACCAACTCAGCGCTGGTCGTCCTGCTCTGACCTCGCGCGCGGACCACGCACCCTGGCGGGCGCTCGCCGGGGTCGTGTCGTTCGCGGCGCTCCTGGCGGGTTGTACCGCGCCGGCCGACACCGAACCGCTCGATCCTGCGCCGTCCGAGTCGGCACCGGAGGAGCCACCGCAGGAGGAAGGGCCGTTCGAAGGCGGCACGCTGCGGGTCGGGTTGTCGATCGACCCGGTGACGCTCGACCCGCGGTTCCTGGTGGACGATGAGGGCGAGCGCATCGTCGATGCCCTGTTCGACCCGTTGGTCCGAACCGACGATCGCGGCCAGCTCCAACCGGCGGCTGCGCAGCGGTGGGACGTCGACGACGGAGGCGCACGCTTCACCTTCCATCTGCGCGAAGCGACGTTCCACGACGGCACGCCGGTCACCGCCGACGACTTCGTGCGGACGTTCCAGCGCATCGCGGACGGCACCGCCGAGCCGCGCTCGTTCCTGTCCTACCTCCTGGCTGAGGTCGCCGGCGCCGACGAGACCCAGCGCCGCGGTGTGCCACTGGACGGCATCGAGGCCCGCGACGAACGGACCCTCGTGGTCCGACTGGACGAGCCACAGCCGGGGTTCCTGCTGACGCTGGCCGATCCGAGCCTCGTGCCGACCCCACCGATGGCCGAGGAGGACCCGGATGCCTACGCCCGGGAGCCGGTCGGCAACGGCCCCTTCGCCATGGCAGGACCGCGCGAGCCGGGGTCGTTCATCCGCTTGACCGCGGTCGAGGACCACCACGACGCGGCCCGGCTCGACGAGGTGCTGTTCACCATCTACCCGGACGACGACGCCGGTGAGGAGCAGTGGCGCGACCTGGCCGACGGCCAGCTCCACCTCGGCCGGGTCCCGGTCGAGCGGCGGGACGAGGTGGTCGAGCGGTTCGGTCGTTCCCCGGATGGATCGCGTGGCCCCGGGTTGGTCGACGGCGTCACCTCGACGACCTACCTCTACGGGTTCGACGTCACCGAGGCACCGTTCGACGACCCGCGGCTGCGCCGGGCGCTGTCGATGGCCGTCGACCGCGAGCGGCTGGCGGGCGAGACCCTCGACGGCACCCGGGCCCCGGCGACCGCGATCGTGCCACCGCCGATCCCCGGCGCGCAGCCGGGCTGGTGCGACCACTGCCAGCACGACCCCGAACGCGCCGTCGATCTGCTCGACGAGGTCGTCGCCGACCTCCTGGCTGCCGGGATGGAGTCCTCGCCGCACGGCGCTGACGACGCCGATGCGCAGGATGAGGGCGGCCGCGACGACGCCGAGGAGGGCGAGGGGTCCGACGGTGCCGGCGACGAGGTGGAGGGCGAGGGGTCCGAGGGCGCCGGCGACGCCGAGGAGGGCGAGGGGTCCGACGGTGCCGGCAGCACCGGTGAGCCGACCGCCGACGACCAGGACGGGGCGGACGCGAACGGCGACCCGACGCCGCTGACGGATCGTCGGGGTGATGGGCTGGTCCCCGGTGATCCTCGGACCAGCCCGCCCGTGCCGGATGCCGAGTCTCCGGCGGAGGTGATCGGGCCGGTCACGCTGACCTTCAACCGCGGCACCACCCACAGCCTGATCGCCGAGCGCATCGCGGCCGACATCGAGGAGGCGCTGGGGCTCGAGGTCGACTTCCAGGCGATGGACCTCCAACCGTTCGTCCGTGGGGTCCGTGACGGGCAGATCCCGGTGTTCCGCCTGGGGTGGGACGTCGCCGGCCCGGACCCTGGCGCGTACCTCTACCCGCTGTTCCACTCCTCCCAGATCGGCGTGGACAACCTCAGCCGGTTCGAGGACGACGAGGTGGATGAGCACATCGAGCGAGCGCGGGTCGCCGAGGACGACCGTGACCGCCGTCGCGCCTACCGGGCGGCGGAGCGGCGGGTCCTCGAGGAGGCGCCGGTGATGCCGGTGTTGTGGAACCGGCACCGCCTGGCCATCGCGCCGACGGCGCAGGACCTGGCTGTCGACCCCTTCGGACGTCTGAACCTCACCGAGGTGTGGTTGGACCCCGATGCGGAGTGAGTCCACGGCTGAGCCCCACGTTGGCGACCTCAGGGCGCCCCGGATAGTCTCCCGCCCTCCGCAGGCAGTGCCCTGCGGGCCACGCGCGAGTGGCGGAAATGGCAGACGCGCACGGTTGAGGGCCGTGTGACCGAAAGGTCATGAGGGTTCAAGTCCCTCCTCGCGCACCACACGCTCGTGGCCCTGCGGCCGAGGTGCGGGCCGTGCGCGCGAACGAACGCGCACGGATCGGGGTTGCAAGCTGGCCGCGGTTGGGCCCGCTCACCGGTGCAGCGCCCCGGTACCTACCGCACCTCGAGCGTGGCCTCCATGCCGGCGTCGAGGTGGCCAGGGACGGCGCAGATCACCGTGTAGGTGCCAGGGTCGAGCCTGACGGTGCCGCTCGCGGACGCGCCGGGATCGGTCGTACCGATCACGTGGGCGCTCGTCGGCTCGGCGATCATCAGGTCGTGGATCGCTTCGCCGACGTTGTCCATCGTGAAGGTGATCTCACCGGCTTCGGCCGCGAACGCGTCCGGTTCGAAGTACATGTCACCGGCCTCCACGTGGATGTCGTTGGAGGCCTCGAGGTCGCTGAGGTCGTCCTGGCCGCCGCAACCGGCCACGGCCAAGCCCACGGCGGCGACCAGGGCGATCCGGCTGGAGGACCTCCCGCTCGAGAAGGGATGGTTTCGCACGGTCGGGTCCTTCGGCTACGGCCAGCGGTGCTGCCGGCACGACAGGGTGCCTGGTCCGGCCAGGGTGGTCCGGCCAGGGTGGTCGGGCAAGGGTGCGCTGGCCAACGTGGTCCGGCCAGGGCGCTCGAGGCGCAGCTTGCCGGCGATCCTCGGTACCGTGGCTCGCGGTGACGTTTCCGACCAGGGGCCGTGCGATGGCGGTGCTTTTCCTCGACCCGTTGGTCCTGGGGTTGCTCGCTGCCGTGCTGGTCTACCTATGGCTCGTTGGCCGGGGCCACTGGCAGGGCTGGTTCGGCCGGGACGACTGGTGGCCGTCGTTGGCCTGGCCGGCGCCGCTCGTGGCGGTCGTCGTCCTGGTCGTGGGCAGCAGCGTCTCCGAGATGCTGGCGACCCTCGACGGTGGATCGGGCAGCGCCACCGCGTGGACCGGCATGATCTACCTGACGGTCTACGGCGTGCCCCTCGTCGGCCTCACCGCGGCACCACCGCGCTGGCTGTTCCCGAGGTGGGCACGGAGCCGCATCGCCGAACCGCCGGCCCCGCAGCCGGGGCGGATCCCCGCGGTCAACGCCGGCGCTGCCCGTGGGCACGGTGCGCTGTCGCGCTGGGCTTGGCGGGTCGACGGCACCCCGGGCTACATCGAGGTGGTCGACGGCGAGCTGCGGTTCCGCGCCAGCGCGGAGGTCGGCCCCCTCGAGGTGGACGGGCTCGAGGACGACGCGGTCGATCAGCTCGCGCTCAGCCTCGATGACGAGCTGCGGCTGCGCCCACCGCGAGGCGGCTGGTGGACCCGCCGTCACACCGACGTGCAACTCGACGAGGTGGATCGTCTCAGCCGGACCGCGACCCGCCGCCGCGACGGGGTCGTGGTGGTCGAGGTGGCGGACCGCCGACCGCTGCACCTGTGGGTCGCGGACCTGCCTTCGCTCGACCGTGCGATGGCCGAGCCGCGCCCCTCGGGCGCCGGACCTCGGGGCGACGGCGGGACCTGACACCGGCCCCGGTCGCCCGCAGGCCCGGATCACGGCTCGCTGGCCGGTCCTGGCGCGACCAGCGGCGTCGGGGTGGCCCGGAGCGCCTCCTCGAAGGTGATCTGGCCGGCGGTCGCCCGGTCGATGGCGTCCGCCCGCAGCGGCCGCAAGCCGGACGCCATCGCGGTGCGCGCCAACCGGGCGTCGCCGGCGCCGCCGAGCAACAGCTCCCGGACCTCGGGCTCGACCACCAACGATTCGGCGACGGCGTCGCGCCCGTGGATGCCGCTGCCGTCGCACCGGTCGCAGCCGCGGCCCCGTCGCGCACCGATCCAGCGGTCAGGTTCGAGCCCGAGCCCGAGCTCGAGCCGGACGTCGGCCGCCACCTCAGCGGGTTCGGCGCACCCGTCGCAGACGCGGCGGACCAACCGCTGAGCGATGACCAGCTCCAGCGCCGACGCCAACAGGAACCGGTCCGCGCCCAGGTCGGCCAGGCGCGACACCGCTGACGGCGCATCGTTGGTGTGCACCGTCGCGATGACCAGGTGACCGGTCGAGGCCGCCTCCACGGTCAGCTCCGCGGTCTCACGGTCGCGGATCTCACCGACGAGCAGCACGTCCGGGTCCTGGCGGAGGACGTGACGCAACCCGTGCGCGAAGGTGAGCCCGATCGAGGGGTCCACCTGCGTCTGGTTGACGCCGAGCCACTCCACCTCGATGGGGTCCTCCAGGGTGAGGACGTTGCGGCGTTCCGGACCCACGGCCGCCAGGTTCGCGTAGGCCGTCGTGGTCTTGCCCGAGCCGGTCGGGCCGGTCAACAGCACCAGCCCCTGTGACCGTCGCAGCGTCCGCGCGAGGGCCGTCTTCTCGCGGTCGGCGAACCCGAGCTCGTCGAGGCCGAGCAGGTCCTGGCGACGAGGGAGCAGCCGCAGGACCAGCGTCTCGCCATGCAGCGTCGGCATGACCGATACACGCAGGTCCTGGTCGCGTGTCCCGACCCGGACGAGGCCACGCCCATCCTGTGGAAGCCGCCGTTCGGCGATGTCGAGCTGTGCCAGCAGCTTGAGGCGCGAGCGCAGAGGTGCCGCGCGAGACTCCGGGATACGGGTGGTCTCTCGAAGGTCGCCGTCCACCCGCAGCCGGACCCGCAAGCCGTCACGGTCGGGCTCGAGGTGGACGTCGCTGGCCCGAGCCGCGATGGCGTCGGCGACGAGCGCCTCCACCAATTGGGCGATCGGGGTGCCGTCGTCGATGGTGTGGGGCGCGGTCGGCGGCGGGACCATCGACGGTCCCCGGTCCCCGTCCAGGTCCCAGAGCAGATCGTGGGTGGCGGCGGCGCGGTAGGCGCGCCGCCGTGCCGCGGCGAGTGGGCCGGAGGTGGTGACGACCGGCTGGACGGCCTTGACGCCGGCGGCCAGGCGAACGCCGTCCAACGCGGCGACGTCGGAGGGGTCGGAGATGGCGACGCGCAGCGTCTCGCCGTCCAGCGCGAGCGGGAGCACGTCGTAGCGGTCGGCGAGCCGCTCGGGGAGCCGCGCGACGGCGTCGAGGTCGACGTGCTCCCTCGTGAGATCGATGCGGGGCAGCCGCAGCTGGGCGGCGACCGCATCGGCCAGGTCGGCATCGGTGACCAACCCCAGGCGCTGGAGGGTGGCACCGAGCCGCTCACCCGGTGCAGCGCGGTCGAGCGCGTCCTCGGCGTCCCGGGGGCTGATCGCTCCGGTCGCCACCAGCAGCTCACCGAGCCGACGTCGAGGTGGAGGGGAACCCGGTGACCGCGGATGGTGGAGGTCGTTCACGGCGTCTCCTGACGGGGCGGTTCCTGGACACCTGGGACGGTCCGGGCGACCCGTTTGGCGTAGGTGTAGACCGTGCGGAGGTGTTCGACCGTCTCCGTGCCTCGTGCGTAGGCGGCGATCCGCTGGGGGGCGTCCGCCCCGAGCCGGGTCGCGTGGTGCCGGGCGGCTCGTTCGAGCAGGTCGCTGACCCGGGACTTGGCGTCGAGCACCTTCCGCGCGCGGTCGGGATCGTGGTCGGCGAAGGCGTCGACCGCTTCCTCGAGGAGCTCCACCATCGTGGCGTGGAACTCGCTGAGCACCTCGACGGTCTCCTCGCTGACCGGGACCCCCTCCTCGATGCGCCGCAGCCCGATCCGGACGAGCTCGTGCTGGACGATGTCGCCGATGATCTCCATGTAGCGGCTGACGTCCATCAGGTCGAGCCGTTCCTGGCGCTGTGCGTCGGTCAGCGACGCCTCGTCGATGTTCCGCAGGTAGGTCAGGATCGCGGCGTGCAGGTCGTCGATGTCCTGGTCCGCTTGGGCGAGCGTCAGCAGCTCGTCGCTGGAGCCGGTCACGACCGTCGGGATCGAGCGCGACAGCTGCTCGACGGCGCGTCGGGCGAGCCGGATGACCTCGAGGTGGGCGAGCTCGAGTGCGACCGCCGGCGCCTGCAGCACCGAGTCGTCCAGGTACCGGGGAGCGGCTCGGGCCTCGTGCTCGCGCACAGGTACCAGGCGTTCGGTGAGCCGGGCCAGCTGGGTGGTGAACGGCAGGAAGGCCAGCAGCATCCCGCCTTTGGCGATCGTGTACGCGTTGGCGATCTGGCGGGGCGAGTCGGCGGCGAGCGCATCGCGGCCGGTCGTCCCAGCCGTATCCGGTGAGATGACCACGGCGAGTTCGGCGATCCAGGGGATCAGCAGCACGGCGGCCCCGACCCCCACACCGTTGAAGATCACGTGGATCAGGCCGGCTCGCAGGGCGACGCGGGGGCGGCCGATCGTGGCCAGCAGGGTGGTGACGGCGGTCCCGATCGACGCGCCCAGGGCGATCGCGATGCCGGTCTCCAACGGCACGAGGCCCTGGCTGGCCATGACGATGACGATGCCGATCGTGGCTGACGATGACTGGATCAGCGCCGTGACCGCGGCGCCGATGAGCACCCCGGGCAGCGGACCGCGGTCGGCAGCCATGAGCGACAGGAACGGGTCGTGCTCGCGCAGGGGCGCCATGCCCTCCTGCATCACACCCATCCCGAGGAACAGGATGCCCAGGCCGGCGAGCGCCCGGCCGATCTGGCGGACGGCCTCGCGCCGGCCCGCCAGCTGACCGAGTATCCCGACGGCGATCATCGCCAGGGAGTAGCGCACGACGTCGAAGGCGATCAACTGGGCCGTGATGGTCGTGCCGACGTTCGCGCCGACGATCACCCCCACCGACTGGCCGAGGGTGAGGAGGCCGGCCGAGACGAACCCGATCACCAGGACCATCGTCACCGTCGACGACTGGATCGTGGCGGTGATCCCGATCCCGGTCAGCGCACCGGAGATGCGGTTGCCGGACACCCGCGCCAGCAGGCGGGACAGCGATCCACCAGCCAGGCCCTTGAGCCCGGCGGTCACGCCCTCCATGCCGTGCAGGAACAGCGCGAGCCCACCGGCGAACGCCATCACCATCGCGCCGATCGGCAGCGTGCCGTCGGTGCTCACCGGTATCAGGTCCACGCACACCTCCGCTCCGCAGCGCAGTCAAGCGCATTGCGGTGAACGAGACGGTAGGTTCTGAGGCATGGCGACGCCGACCCACCTGCCGACCCGTTCCCCGGACACCGCGCCGGTCGTGGACCCGGACACCCGTCCGGACCCGACCACGGGTGACGGGGATCATGACCGCTTCGCGCACTACGTCAGCAAGCGGGAGCTCGAGAAGGCCCGCAAACGCGGCGGTGCCGTGACCGCCCTGTGCGGCAAGCGGTGGAAGCCCCAGGGGGACCCGTCCCGCTACCCGATGTGCCCGACCTGCGCGGAGATCGCTGCCGAGCGCATCGCCCGATCCGTGGAGTGACCTTGCAGACGCGGACGCTCGGCCGCACCGGACGTGCCGTCTCGGAGATCGGACTGGGGTGCTGGCAACTCGGTGCCGGGTGGGGTGAGGTCACCGACGACCAGGCCCGTGCGGTGCTGCACACCGCACTCGACGCCGGGGTGACGTTCCTCGACACGGCGGACGTCTACGGCGACGGCCGCAGCGAGCGGCTGATCGGCGAGGTGGTGGCCGCCCGCGGTGACCACGATCGGGTGACGGTGGCGACCAAGGCGGGGCGCCGGGCCGATCCGCACGTCGCGGAGGCCTACACCCGCGACGCGCTGCGGATGTGGGTCGACCGCAGCCGCTCCAACCTCGGCGTCGACACGCTCGATCTGCTGCAACTGCACTGCCCGCCGCCGGCGGTGTACGGCGAGGATGCCGTGTTCGACGCGCTCGACGAACTGGTCGACGACGGCTGGATCGCCGCCTACGGCATCAGCGTGGAGACGGTTCACGAGGCCAAGCAGGCGATCGCCCGCGAGCACGTCGCCACGGTGCAGCTGATCGCCAACGTCTTCCGGCAACGACCGCTGTCAGAGGTGGTGCCGGCCGCGCACGAAGCCGGCGTCGGCATCATCGTGCGGGTCCCGCTCGCCAGCGGGCTGCTCTCCGGGCGGTACACCGAGTCGACCACCTTCGCCAGCGACGATCACCGGACCTTCAACCGTGACGGGTCGGCGTTCGACGTCGGCGAGACCTTCGCCGGTGTCCCGTTCGACGTCGGCGTCGACGCGGCCCGCAGATTCGCGAGGCTCGCCCCCGAGGGCGTCACCCCCGCGCAGTTGGCGTTGCGGTACCTGCTCGACCATCCGGGCGTGAGCACGGTCATCCCCGGCGCGCGCAGCCCCGAGCAGGCCCTGGGCAACGCCGCGGCGGCCGAGCTCCCCCCGCTGCCGTCCGAGGTCCACGACCAGCTGCGGTCGCTCTACGACCAGACGGTGCGCCCCCACGTCCACGACCGCTGGTGAGCCCACCAGCGCCCGGATAAGGTCGAGCGCGTCGCGCACGTCGCACCAGTCGAGGATCGTCCGTGGGGCAACCAGACCGAACCGCCGTCATCTTCGACCTCGACGGGGTCATCACCGACACCGCGGAGTTCCACTACCTCGGCTGGCAGCGACTCGCTGATGAGGAGGGGCTCGCGTTCGACCGGGCCGCCAACGAGGCGCTGCGCGGTCTCTCCCGCCGGGAGTCGCTGTTGACGTTGCTCGGTGACCGGGTGGTCGACGAGACCGAGCTGACCCGCATGATGGAGGCCAAGAACCGCTACTACGTGGCGTCGTTGGGGTCGATGTCGCCGCAGGACGCGCTGCCGGGTGCGGTGTCGCTGATCGTCGACGCTCGGCGCCGCGGGATGGCGGTCGCGATCGGCTCGTCATCGAAGAACGCCCGGACGGTGCTCGACAAGCTCGGGCTCACCGAACTGTTCGAGGTGATCGCCGACGGACACACGGTGGAGAACGCCAAGCCGGCGCCCGACCTGTTCCTCGCCGCCGCCGAGCAACTCGGCGTCGAGCCATCGCGCTGCGTCGTGGTCGAGGACGCCGCATCCGGGGTCGACGCGGCGCTGGCGGCCGGCATGCTCGCCGTCGGGATCGGTCCGGATGACCGCGTCGGCCACGCCCACCATCGCTACGACACCCCGCAGGACGTGGACCTCGCCGAGGTGGTGGCCCCCGCTGAGGTGAAGCTCGAGCACGGCCCGAGCCTCGTGGATGGCTGGGTCGTGATCGATGACCACCACGACCCCGCGCAGGTCGTCAACGTCGCGACCAGCCACCTGACGGCGAACGGCTACCTCGGCTACCGCGGCACGCTGCCCGAGTGGGACGCGCACGCCACCGTCGGCTGCACCGTGTCGGATACCTGGGACAACGCCGATGGCAAGTGGGCCGAGTTGTGCAACGTCCCCAACGCCCTGTTCGCGCGCTTCGAGGTCCTCGGGGAGCCGGTCGAGGTGCCGTCGGACGACGTGCTCAGCGACCGTGACCTGCTCGAGCGACGGTTGGACGTTCGCTACGGCCGGCAGCACCGTGTGCTCGTGCCGGCGTCGCGTTCGGTCGACGAACTGATCGACGAACGCTTCGCTTCGATGGACCAGCGGCACCTGCTCGCACAGCGGCAACAGGTGCGTGTCGCGCCCGGCACGCGCCTGACCTTCCGCACCGGGATCGACGGGCAGGTCTGGAGCCTCAACGGCGATCACTTCGCGACCGTGGAGCCGGCGGCCCACGACGACGTGCTGACGATGCACCTGACCACCACCGAGCGGGGACTGGCGATCGCCATCGGCCACGCGGTGTCGCTGCATGGTGGCACGGTGCTCGACGAGCGCATCGAGCAGCACGACCGCGAGCTCTACCGGATCTGGGACGTGGAGGTCGGGGCCGACGGCCGGCTGGTCGTCGACCAGGTCATGACCGTCCACTCGGCCAACGACGTGTCCGATCCGTTGCCTGCATCGGCCGAGTTGGCCCGCACCGCGATCGCCGACGGCTACGAGACGCTGTTGGCCCGCCACACCCTGGCATGGGACCGGCGGTGGGCACGGATCGACGTCCAGGTGGACGGCGATCCGGTCGCGCAGACCGTGCTGCGCTACAACCTCTACCACAACGTGGTCGCCACACCGATGCACGCCGACCACCTGCCGGTCGGCGCGCGCGGGCTGTCCTGTCAGGCCTACCAGGGTGCGGCCTTCTGGGACCAGGAGGTCTTCAACCTGCCGATGTGGGTCCACACCTTCCCGGAGGTGGCCCGCAACCTGCTGGTCTACCGCCACCGGACCCTCGACGGTGCCCGTCGCAAGGCCGCCCGGCTCGGCTACCGCGGTGCGTTCTACGCGTGGATCTCCGGCGACACCGGAGACGAGCTGTGCCCGGACTTCTTCTTCCGGGACGTGCTCACCGGCCGACCGATCCGCAACCACTTCAACGACTGGCAGATCCACATCTCGCCGGACATCGCCTGCACGATCGCCGGCTTCGTCCGGGTGACCGGCGACCGTCGGTTCCTGCACGACCACGGAGCCGAGGTCGTCCTCGAGGTGGCTCGGTTCCTCGCGTCCTTCGTGCACGACCGCCCAGCGGACGGCGCCTACCACCTGCTGCGGCTGCTCGGCCCGGACGAGTACCACGAGAACGTCGATGACAACCCGTTCACGCTCGAACAGGCCCGCGTCGCACTCGCGGAGGCCATCGCCGTCTGGGACGAACTCGCCGCCGACGCCCCCGGGCGCTTCACACAGCTGCGCGAGACCCTGGGGTTGGAAGCCGGTGAACGCCAGCTCTGGGAGGACATCCTCGACCGGTTGCGGGTCGTGGAACCCGACGAGCACGGCGTGATCGAGCAGTTCGACGGGTACTTCGATCTCGAGGACGTCACGCCAGCGGAGGTCGCGGACCGCCTGCAGCACCCGGACGAGTACTGGGGGTGGCCCAACGGGGTCGCCGTGCACACGCAGGTCATCAAGCAGGCCGACGTGGTCCAGTTGTTCGTCAACCAGCCTGAGCGCTACCCGCGGGCGGTCGTCGAGGCCTGTTACGACCACTACCTGCCACGCACCCAGCACGGCTCCTCGCTGTCACGCCCCATGTACGGACTGCTCGCAGCCCGCCTCGGCCGCGTCGACGAGGCCTACGAGCTGTTCCTCCGCGGCGCCATGGTCGACCTGCTCGCCGACGCACGGCACGCCCCCGGTGGGACGTTCATCGGCGGGATCCACACCGCGGCCTGCGGAGCGACCTGGCAGGTCGCCGTCCTCGGGTTCGGTGGGGTCCACGTGCGCGACTCTCACGTCGAGGTGGCACCGCGGTTGCCGTCGGGCTGGCAGCGGCTGTCGTTCGGGCTCGCGGTGCGCGGCGGCTGGCTGGAGGTGGAGGCCACCCCGGACGCGGTCGTCGTCCACGGAGCCGGCGACAACCCGGCGCCGATCGCGGTCGAGGTCCACGGCCACCACCTCGACGTCGCACCGGGGCAGACCGTGGACGTGCCGATCGACCTTCGGGCGGAGGTCGTCGAGCGCTAGCGAAGCGACGGGGACGTCGACGACCACCACCGATGATCGACAGCTGCCCCGACAGGGTGGCTTCGACGGCAAGGGAGCACATGAGCTGGCAGCTGGTCGACCGACGCTACGTCGCGGAGCTCCACGCCTGGCGCGAGTCGATCATGACCGTGGCCAACGGCTTCCTGTCGACCCGCGGGTCGCTGGAGGAGCCGCACGAGGGTCGCGGGCGGGCGACGTTCCTCCACGGGATCTTCGTCACCCCTGCGGGTGGGGTGCCGCAGCAGACGGCGGTGCCTGACTGGACCGACCTGCGCATCACCGTCGACGGCGAACCGCTCAGCGTCGACCACGGGTGGCTCATCGGGCAGGAGCGGCAGCTGGACCTGCGCTCCGGCGAACTCGTCCGGCGCCTGACGTGGCGGGGGGAGCACACCCCGACGGTGTCGGTGGTCTTCCGGCGCCTCGTGCCCCTCCACGAACCGCAGCTGGCGGCCATGGACGTGACCGTGACCTGCCTGGACGGGTCAGCGGACGTCGTGGTGGAGACCGGCATCGACGCGTCCGTGGGCAGCCCCGACGACCGGATGTGGCGACCCTTGCGCTGGGACCGCACGGGGCCGGGTGGCCTCACGCTGACGGCGGCGTCGATCGACGACGTCCACCACCTCGGCGTCGACCTGGCGCTGGAGACCCCGGATGCCGACACGGTCCTGATCGACGATCCGTTCCATCATCGGGTGCGGGCGCCACGGCGGCTCGCGGCCGCCGAACCCTGGAAGCTGCGCAAGCGGGTGACCTACCGGATCAGGCGCGGAGGGGTCAGCTCGGACGGCAGCACGTTGGCCGTGGAGGATCTCGACGAGCTGGTGGCCGGCTCACGCCGGGCATGGGACGTGCGCTGGTCGACGGCGGCGATCGAGGTGGATGGCGACCCGGAGGCGCAGCTGGCCCTGCGCTACGCGGCGTTCCAGCTGCTGGCGGTCGCCCCGCGCGACGACCGTGCGTCGGTCCCCGCCAAGCTGTTGTCGGGTTTCGGCTACCTCGGCCACGTGTTCTGGGACACCGACGTGTTCATGGTCCCGTGGTGGTCGATGGTCGCTCCGGACCTCGCCGACAACCACCTGAACTACCGCTGGCGGGGGTTGCCGGCCGCTCGGCGGAAGGCCGCCCGCTACGGCCGGGTCGGCGCGTTCTTCCCCTGGGAGTCGGACGACCGGGGGGAGGAGTGCACCCCGGACCAGGTCGTCCCGCACGCCGGAGGGCCGCCGATCGACGTGCACACCGCACGGTACGAGGAGCACATCACCGCCGACGTCGCCTGGACCGCCTGGAACCACCAGCGGTGGACCGGGGACGCGGACGCGCTCGCCGCCCGCGACGCGGAGCTGATCCTGGACACGGCGAGGTACTGGGGCGATCGGGTGGAGGTCGACGCCGACGGCAGCGCCCACCTGCGGCAGGTGATCGGCCCGGACGAGTACCACGAGCTGATCGACGACTCGTGGTTCACCAACCGCATGGTCCGCTGGCACCTGCGCTTCGCGGCCGATCTGCTCGATGAGCTCGACCGTGCCCGGCCGGAGATCGCCAGCCGCCTGCGCCACGCCCTCGAACTGGACGGGAAGGTGGGTCGCCGGTGGCGCAAGCTCGCCGAACGTCTGGTGCTGCTGACCCGCCCGGACGGCACCCCGCTGGAGCACGCCGGGTTCGACGACCGGGAGCCGGTCGACCTGGCGGCCTGGACGCCGCGTCGCACGACGATGCAGCGGTTGCTCGGACCGGGGATCCGGGCTCAGCAGGTCGTCAAGCAGGCTGACGTCGTGATGGCTCTGGCGCTGCTCGGCACCGACGCGGCCGGCTCGACCGCAAGAGCGGCGGCCGCTCTCGACCGCTACCTGCCGATGACCGACCACGGCTCGTCGTTGTCGCTGCCGGTCCATGCCTGGCTCGCCGCCCGGCTCGGGCGTGGGGACCAGGCCTACGAGCTGCTGCGTGCCGGCATCGCCGTGGAGCACGACGACGCGATGGGCAACGGCGGACTCGGGTTGCACGGGGCGACCAACGGCGGGCTGCTCCTGGCGACGCTGCGCGGCATCGGGGGCGTGCAGCCCGGCAGCGACGGACCCACCCTGGCCCCGTCGATGCCATCCCACTGGCGGCGGCTGGGCTTCTCGGTCGTCCAGGGAGGCCAGCGCTACGACCTCGAGGTGTCGTAGGCCGGGCCCGTCGGCGAGCGCGGTACCGTCCGACGTCATCGCCCCCGATCGACGGAGGTCACCGCCACCGTGCCCGGTTCGCGCTCCCCGCTGCACCGTCCGCTGCTCGTGCTCGCCTGGCTGCTGCCTCTCGGGATCCTGGTGCAGGCGGCCCTCGCCGGCCAGGCCTGGTTCGTGAGCCCCGAGCTGATGGGTCTGCACGGTGGCGTCGGGCACGGCGTGCTGACCCTGGCCGTGATCGCGGTCGTCCTGAGCGCCGCCGCGTTCCGGTTCCACGGGGTCACGGTGCTGAGCGTGCTCCTGCTGATCGGGTTGGTGGGCCAGACCGGGTTGGGCTACGCCGGTCACCGGAGCGGGCTGGCGATGGCCTCGTCGCTGCACGTCCCGGTGGGGGTCACCCTGCTGGGGTTGGCGGTCGCGCTGGCGGTCCTGGTGAGCGTCCACGACCGTGCCGGAGCTCGAGCCGACAGCCGCGGCGGCCCCGACGCCGAGGTCGGTGCGTGACGCGTCCGGTCGTGCTGCTGCCCCCGTCCAAGGGCAAGGCAGCCGGCGGGAGTGGCCCCGCGTACGGCGACCACCTCGACGGTGGCCATCCGCTGGAGGAGCCGCGTCGCGAGGTGCTGAAGGCGGCGGTGGCCGCCGCCGACGACGTCGACGACCGGGCGGTATCGCGGCTGACGGGGGTCAAGGCCGCACGGGTCGCGGAACAGCGCACCGTGCTCGCGCAGCTCGCGACGGCGCCGACCCTGCCCGCCCACCAGCGCTACACCGGCGTCGTGCACGAGCATGCCGGCCTGGCGGACGTCGACCCGGCCGCCGCCGGCCTCGACGTGTGCATCGTGTCCGCGCTGCTCGGGCTGGCCGCCCTGGACGACCCCGTCCCGGACTACCGCCTGGAGGTGGCGGCGAGCCTGCCGCCGCTCGGCGGGCTCGGCCGGTTCTGGCGTGAGCGCTTGCACGGCCACCTGCATGACCTGACCGCCGAGGTGCCCGTGTGGGACCTGCTGCCGGGCGAGCACGCGGTGGTCTGGCCGGAGGCCGACCGGGGTGACCAGGAGATCCGACGCGTGCGCTTCGTGCGTCCGGACGGGCGGAGCGCCCCCGCGGCCCGCGTGAAGATCGCCAAGGGTCGGCTGGTCGCGGCGCTGCTGGCCGACCCGGACCTGACCCCACCCGCCGTGGCCGACCACGTCGATCTGGGCGCGACGTGGACGCTGACCGCCTCCGCGATGGAGCTGGTGGCCACCGACGTCGCTTGACCCCCGCCGGCGGCGGTCGCCCGGTGGGCTCGGGCGAGGTCCGGGCGCGGCGGGCGGGTCAGCCGTCCGAGAGCACCCAGGTGCCGTCGTCGTCGCTGACGCCCGCGGCGATGTCGGCGTCGTAGGTGCCGTCGAGCTGGACGTCGAGGTCGTCCGCGTCGATCACCGACCACACCACGCCACCGTCGGCGTCACGGAAGGCGATCAAGGGGCCGACCTCCTCCGCGACCGGTGCGAGTGCCCTCCTCGGTGGGCGGACCTCGAGGGCCTCCGCGACGTCGGCGGGGTCGGTGCCCGACGGCACGACGATGACCTCCGCCGCGTCGACCTGGGCGTGGTCGGCGAGCACCAGCTCCCCGCCATCGCCCGCCTCGGCGGCGGCGTCGGTCAGCGCGGCAGCGAGCTGCCCGTCCTCAGGGAGCGCGCAGGCCGCGAGCAACAACGTCGCGGCGGCAGCGGCGGTAGCGCGTCGGACGATGGTCACGGCGATCCTCGACGTCGGAGAGCACGGGGCGCGGGGTACCGGGCACGGCGGTCGAGTCGCGGCGGCACGGTTCCGTGCCGCGGACGGTAGCGGACACCTCGCCGGAGGATCGGTGCTGGCGAGGGAGCGCCCGAGGTGTCACCGGGCGGTCCGAGACCTGCTGCCGGCCGCGCCCAGCGGTGGTGTGGCGTCGAGCGTCCGCGCCTCCAGCGTCCGCACCAGCGTGTCACGCTGTTCGAGCAGCACCCGGCGGAGCGGTCGTGGGAGGTCCTCGTCGGCCAGGCGGGCGTCCACGCGTTCCAGCAACGGCTGCCCGGCGTCCCAGTGCGGGAACATCGCCGCGGAGAACGAGATCGCCCAGTCGAGCGAGCGCTCCTGCCACACCTGATCGAGGGCCGCGAAGTACCGCTCGGTGAAGGGGCGCAGCACCTCACGTTGGTCGAGCTGGGCGAAGCCGGCCCAGATCTGGCGTGAGACGGTGTGCGACAGGTCGGTCTCGGTCAGCAGCCGGTCCCACGCGGCCTGCTTCGCGTCCGCGTCGGGTCGTGCCGCCCGTGCGGTCGCGGCCTGGCGCTGGCCGAGGTCGGTGGGATCGCGCTCGAGCTCCTCGGCGATCGTGGGCTCGCCGACCGCTCCGGCCCGCGCCAGCGAGATCACGAGGTGCCAACGCAGGTCGGTGTCCACCTGCAGGCCGGGCAGCTCCGAGGCGCCTGCGAGCAGGCGCCGGATCTCCGCGAGCTCCACCTCATCGGCACGGGCCGTGCTTGCCCAGTGGCGCACCCACGCCAGCTGGTGGTCGCTGCCGGGTTCGGCCTCGTTCGACTCCGCACGGGCGGCCCGGGCCAGCTCGACCAGCCGGTGCGGCGTGCTCGCCGGATCGCCGTAGCGCTCGGCGGCGCCGATCGCCCGCAGCTGCAACCGCTGCAGCACCCCGACGTCGGTCTCGCCGCCGACGTTGTGGACGACCAACTCGACGAACCGTCGGGCCGGCAGCTCGGCATCGCGGACCATGTCCCAGGTGGCCGACCACAGCTGGGCGCGAGCCAGCGGATCGACGACCGAGGCCAGGCGCTCGCCGACGACGGCCGCGCTGTCGGGATCCAGGGTGAGCTTGGCGTAGGTCAGGTCGTCGTCGTTGACGAGCAGCACCTCCGCCGCCGGCACCCCGGTCAGCTCCGGTACGGGGGTGCGTTCCCCGGTGACGTCGAGCTCGACCCGCTGGTCGCGGACCAGGCCGCCGGCGTCCTCGCGGTAGCAGCCGACCGCCACCCGGTGGCGTCGCAGCGGCAGGGGCCCAGCGTCGACCCCCGTCAGCGTCGCCCACGCGGGCGTGGGGGAGGACTGCACGATCTCGACCGAGCGGTAGGTGCCGTCAGCCGCCACCTCGACGTCCGCCTCCAGGCGGTTGACCCCGGTGGTCAGAAGCCACTCGTCCCGCCAGCCCGCCAGGTCGCGGCCGCTCGCACGTTCCAGTGCTCCCAGGAAGTCCGGCAGCGTCGTGTTGCCCCACGCATGGCGGGCGAAGTAGTCGCGGCAGCCCGCCAGGAACGCGTCCTGCCCGACCCAGGCCACCAGCTGTCGCAGCACCGACGCGCCCTTGGCGTAGGTGATCCCGTCGAAGTTCTGGTGGACGCTCTCCACGTCCGGCATCTCGTCGGCGACCGGGTGGGTCGACGGCAGCTGGTCCTGGTACTTCGCCCACGCCTTCTCCGCGTCCAGGAACGTCACCCAGGCATCGCGCCAGCGCGTCGCCGTGGTCTGCACCAGGACGGACATGAACGTCGCGAACGACTCGTTAAGCCACAGGTCGTCCCACCAGCGCATCGTGACCAGATCGCCGAACCACATGTGGGCCATCTCGTGGATGATCGTCTCCGCCCGGCGTTCGCGCGTGGCGTCGGTGACCTTCGAACGGAAGACGTACTGCTCGGTGAAGGTGACGCAGCCGGGGTTCTCCATCGCACCGGCGGAGAACTCCGGGACGAACAGTTGGTCGTAGCGGTCCCCGAACGGGTAGCGCTGGTCGAACAGCTCCTCGAACCGGGCGAAGCTCCGACGGGTGATCTCGGCCAGTTCAGCGACGTCGAGGTGCTCGGCCAGGGACCGTCGCACGTGGAACCCGAGCTCGATCCCGCTGCCATCGGCCCGCTCGTAGCGAGCGGACCGGCTCGCGTACGCGCCCGCCACGATCGCCGTGACGTACGTGCTGATCCGGGGGGTGGGTTCGAACTCCCAGCGCCCGGCGGCACCGTCCGGTGGTCGGGTGGTGGCCGGGGCGTTGGAGACCGCGATCCAGCCCTCGGGGATGTCGACCGCCAGCTCGAAGGCCGTCTTGAGATCGGGCTGGTCGAAGCAGGCGTACACCAGGTGCGCGTCGAAGGGCTCGAACTGGCTGTGCAGGTACACCAGATCGTCCGCCGGATCGACGAACCGGTGCAGCCCGTTGCCCTCGTGCTGGTAGTCCATGGTGGCCTGGACCCGCAGGTGGTGCTGACCGGCCGGTAGGTGGGGCAGCTGGATCCGCGTCGCCGCCGCTCGCTCCAGGTCGAGGGCAGCGCCGTCGAGTTCGATCGCGGCGACCTCGGCGGCCGTGCAGTCGACGAAGGTCGGCCCCGGGTCGGTGACGTGGAACGTGAGCTCGCTGACGGATCCGAACGACCCGGGACCCTGGGTGAGGTCCAGGGTCACGCGGGTCGTGACGACCTCCAGGCGGTCGGCGCGGGCCGCCGCCTCGTCTCGCGTGAGGTTCTCGCGGGGGGTTGCGGGGGCCATGCTGCCTCGGTCGTCGTCAGCGGCGGTGGATCGGGATCCGGGGCGGGCAGCCTACGCCGGGTGCGCGCTTGGACGCGGTTGTGCCGGCCCGTGGTGCGAGGACCGGACGTCGCCTCGGTCGGATCATCGCCCGATGCGGCACCACCAGGGTGCGAGGCGACTCCCGCCAGCGACGTTCGGCCCCAACCTCGAGGTCGTTGCGCCCTACCAACGCCGGGGCGGCCGCTCGGGTCGTTGATAGGCTATGAAGGTGCGACGAGCCGTTGCTGGGCTGCACGACGTGGCGTCCGGATCCCCGGGCCGCGGGACGGGGGAGTCGGTCATCGGCGACCCATCGTGAGAGGGAGAGCCTCGATGCAGGAGTACACGAGTCCGGGCGAGATCGAGGTCGCGGGGGACGAGAACCTCACCGACGCGTTGTGGACGGCGGTCGCGCAGAAGCCTGACCGTCCGGCCCTGGCACACCGGGTGGGTGACCGGTTCGTCGAGTGGACGCTGCAGCAGTTCGTCGACGAGGTTCGTGCCGTCGCCAAGGGTCTGATGGCGGTCGGGATCGAGAAGGACGACAAGGTCGCGGTGCACTCCAGCACGCGGCTGGAGTGGACCGTCCTGGACTTCGCCATCTGGGCCGCTGGTGGGGTGACCGTCCCGATCTACGAGACCTCCTCGGCCGAGCAGATCGAGTGGATCGTCACCGACGCCGGGGTCAAGGCCATCGTCCAGGAGAACGCCGAGCTCAAGGCGATCTACGACGAGCGGGCCGAGAAGCTCACCGGGTGCGAGCACCGCTTCATCATCGAGGACGGTGGGATCGAGGAACTCAAGCAGCAGGGCGCGTCGGTCAGCGACGAGCAGCTCGATGAGCGGGCTCGCTCGGTGGACGGCAGCGACGTCGCCACGATCGTCTACACCTCCGGGACCACCGGCCGCCCCAAGGGCTGCGTGATCACCCACTACAACTTCATCTGGGACGCCGAACAGGTGCAGGAGGCCGCGAAGGAGTTCTTCTCCGAGGGCAAGCGCACGCTGCTGTTCCTGCCGTTGGCGCACATCTTCGCGCGTGTGATCCAGACCACCTGCGTGCGGGCGGGAGTGCTGCTGGCGTTCTCGACCGGCATCCCGCAGCTGGTCGAGGAGCTCGGCATCTTCAAGCCGGACTTCCTGCTCGCCGTCCCACGGGTGTTCGAGAAGGTCTACAACGGTGCGCGGCAGAAGGCGTACGACGACGGCAAGGGGGCGATCTTCGACAAGGCCGCACGGGTCGCGGAGGACTACTCCCGGCAGCAGGAGGCCGGCAAGGTCGGGCTCGCGACCAGGATCCAGCACGCGATCTTCGACAAACTGGTCTACGGCAAGCTGCGAGCCGCGATGGGTGGCAACGCCCGCTACGCCGTCTCCGGCGGGGCGGCCCTCGGTGAGCGGCTCGGTCACTTCTTCAACGGCATCGGTGTGATGGTCCTGGAGGGCTACGGCCTGACGGAGACCACGGCCGGTGCGGCGATCGGTCGGCCCTCGGCCAACCGGATCGGCACGGTCGGCAAGCCCGTACCCGGTTCCTCGGCGAAGATCGCCGACGACGGGGAGGTCCTGCTCAAGGGCGGCCACATCTTCCAGGGCTACTACAACAACCCGGAAGCGACCGCGGAGGTGCTCGACGACGACGGGTGGTTCCACACCGGCGACCTCGGACAGCTCGACGGCGAGGGCTTCCTGCGGATCACGGGCCGCAAGAAGGAACTGATCGTCACCGCCGGCGGCAAGAACGTCGCGCCGACGGTGCTGGAGGACCGGATGCGGGCGCACCCGCTGATCAGCCAAGCGATGGTGGTCGGCGACAACCAGCCCTTCATCGCCGCGCTGGTGACGATCGACCCGGAAGCCTTCCCCGCCTGGGCGGAAGCCAACGGCAAGGAAGGCAAGTCGGTCGCGGACCTCGTCGACGACCCCGACCTGCAGGCTGCCGTGCAGGAGGCCGTCGATGACGCCAACAAGTTGGTGTCCAAGGCCGAGGCCATCCGTGCCTTCCGCATCCTGCCCGTCGACTTCGAGGTGGGGGACGAGCTCAGCCAGAAGATGTCGGTCAAGCGCCACGTCGTCGGCGAGAAGTTCCAGTCGGTGATCGACGAGATCTACCAGGACGTCAACCGCTAGCCGGTCGAGGCGAGGCCGCTCGACGGGTCGAGGCGCCGTCAGGCAGGCGGCTCGACCCTCGGGTTGCGCTCGTTCCACCAGGCGGCGTCCAGTTCGCCCAGCGGCGTCGCCGGCTGCGCGGTCTCGTCGACGTACTCGTCACGGATGGCGCGCCAGTCGTTGCGGGCGCGGAGCTGGCCGAGCACGGAGTTGAGGCCCCACTGGATGCGGTTGAGCAGCAGGTAGTCGGGCGGCAGGTTCAGTTGGCGCAGCACGTCGCTGTAGGGGCTGCGCGGGTCGGTGGTGGAGCGGATGACCTCGGCCGCGAACTCCGGGGTGAACTCGAACGGCTGCTCGGCGAGCACCGCTTTGGTGTAGAGCAGGAACCACTCGTAGACGGTGTCCTCGTCCACGCTGGCGTTGGGGGGGACGAACCCGGCGTCCCGGAGCGCCGCGACCGCGGTCTCGCGGTCATCGCTGGCCATGGCCCGCTCGATCTGGCGCATGCTGGCGTAGCGCTCCCGGGTGAACATCTTGACCGAGCCGTAGTCGAGGAAGGCCACGCGGACGCCGCCGTCGGCCGCCGTGCCCGTGGGCTCGATGAGGTAGTTGCCCGGGTGCGGGTCACCGTTGAACAGGCGGAACCGCCCGATCGACCCGAACGCGTAGCGGAAGATGATCTCACCCACGCGTTGCTGCTGGGCTGGATCGGCCTCGGCCGAGAAGTCGCTGAACCGTTGCCCGTACACCCGCTCGGAGACCAGCACCCGTCGCCGGCACAGGTCGCCGACGATGTCCGGGACGTGGATGAACGGGTGGCCGTCGTAGCGGTTGGCGAACGCGCGCTGGTACTGGGCCTCGCGGTCGTAGTCGAGCTCGTCGTCGATGCGTTCGCGCAGCTCCTCCAGCAACGGCTCGATCTCCTGGTTGGGGGAGATGAAGCGGGCCAGCGGTGCGAACTGCGTGGCGTTGCGCAGATCGGCCCGCACCGCCTCGGCGACACCGGGGTACTGCACCTTGACGACGACGTCACGGCCATCGGCGAGCTTGGCGGCGTGGACCTGGCCGATCGACGCGGCAGCCAGCGGCTCCGGGTCGAACGAGGCGAAGACCGACTCGGGGGCGGCGCCGTACTCCTCCTGGATCACCTCGTCGATCGCGTCCGGGTCGAACGCCGGCGCGGCATCCCGCAGCTGCGCGAGCGCATCGTGGTAGACCGATCGGACGTCGGGCGGCAGGTCGAGGTCGACGAAGCTCAGCAACTGGCCGAGCTTCATCGCGGCGCCCTTCATCTCACCGAGCACTTCGGCCAGGTCGCCGGCGACCTGCTCGTGGGCTCGCTGGTCGTCGCCACGGCCCGCGACGCGTCGGGCCCGGTCACCGGCGAAACCCGAGGCGCCCCGCAGCCCCGTCCTGGCGAGCTGGCTACCTCGCCGGACCCGACCGCCGAGTCCCTTGTTGGCCACGATGCGCCTCGATGGGTGGGTGAAGGACGCGTCAGCGCCGGCGGGCCAGGAACCTGCCCGCCCATCCGTTCGTGCCCATGGTGACGTGTGGGCGGGTCACTCCGCCATCTCGGCGAGGGGGTTGCCCTCCTCGCGGGCCGCGGCGAGGCGGCGAGCGAGGGCCGCGCGGCGGTCGTCGTTGAGGCAGGCGCACCCGACCTCGTACGCGGCGTAGTGCTTGACGTCCATGCGGTGGGTCGGGCACGCCGCGACCTCGAGCCGGGTGATCGGTTCGGTGCGGGGCATCGGCGTACTCCTCGTGGTCGTCGGGGGCGTGCGGGGCGGGGTCGTCGTGCGGTGCGGTCGTGGGGACCGCGGCTAGACGTTGAACCGGAAGTGGATCACGTCACCGTCCGCCACGATGTACTCCTTGCCCTCGATGCGCAACCGGCCCGCGTCGCGGGCAGCGGCTTCGGAGCCGAGGCGGTCGTAGTCGTCGAAGGAGATGACCTCGGCCTTGATGAAGCCCCGTTCGAAGTCGGTGTGGATCTCCCGCGCGGCACGGGGCGCGGTCGAGCCGGCGGGGACGGTCCAGGCGCGGGTCTCCTTGGGGCCGGCGGTGAAGAAGGTCAACAGCCCGAGCAGCTGGTAGGCGCGCTCGATCAGCCGCTCGAGCCCGGAGCGCTCCAACCCGAGGTCGTCGAGGTACTCCGTGCGCTCGTCACCGTCGAGCTCCGCGAGTTCGGCCTCGACCTGCGCGGAGATGACGACGACCTCGGCGCCCTCGCGCGCGGCGAGCTCGCGGACGGTAGCGACGTGCTCGTTGCCGTCCGGCAGCTCGTGTTCCGCGACGTTGGCGGCGTAGAGGACGGGCTTGACCGTCAGCAGGGCGAGCTCGCGAGCCAGCCCGGGGTCGAGGTCACCGGGGAAGGTCCGGGCGACCTCACCTTCGGCGAGGTGGTCGCGCAGCGCCAGGACCTGATCGCGTTCGCGCACCGCGGTGCGTTCGCCGCCCTTGGCCGCACGGTTGGCCCGCTCCAGGCGCTTCTCCACCGTGTCGAGGTCCTTGAGGACCAGTTCGGTGGTCACCACCTCGACGTCGCGAGCCGGGTCGACGTCGCCGGAGACGTGGACGACGTCGTCGTCCTCGAAGCAGCGCACGACGTGGCAGATCGCGTCGACCTCGCGGATGTGAGCGAGGAACTGGTTGCCGAGCCCTTCGCCCTGCGCGGCACCAGAGACCAGGCCGGCGATGTCGACGAACTCGATCGCGGTCGGGATGACCTTGGCACTCCTGGCCAGTTCGCCGAGGCGGTCGAGGCGACGATCGGGGACGCCGACCACGCCGACGTTGGGATCGATCGTGCAGAAGGGGAAGTTCGCCGCGTCAGCGCCGGCCTGGGAGACGGCGTTGAACAACGTCGACTTGCCGACGTTGGGGAGTCCGACCAGGCCGACCTGCAATGCCACGGCAGCCCTCCAGGAGGTTGATGCGCCACCACGACGGCGGCACAGCGAGGCCGGTGGCGTGCGGTGGGGCGAGGACGAGGGGATGGCACCCGCCGACGGGCGGGCGCGCTCGACCCGACAGCCTACCGCAGCCGTGGGCGCCCCCCGGTCGGTGGTAGCGTCCGGCCGATGCGCCTGCTCGTGACCCGCTGTTCCGCGACCTACGACGGTCGGCTGTCGTCGACGCTGACGTCGGCGGTCCGACTGGTGATGGTCAAGGCGGACGGCTGCGTCGCGATCCACGCGGACGTCGGTGCCTACAAGCCGGTCAACTGGATGAACGCCCCGAACACCATCACCGAGGAGGGGCAGCGCTGGATCGTCACCAACCCGAAGGGGGAGCGGTTGACGATCGACTTCGAGGAGGTCCTCGAGGACGTGTCGTTCGAGCTCGACACCGAGCGGGGGCTGACCCTCGACGGCGTCGAACGCGAGCTCCAGGAGCTTCTGGCCGCCCACCCGGGGCATCTCGAGGACGGACTGACCTGCGTCCAACGGGAGTTCCGCACGGATGTGGGGCCGGTGGATCTGCTCTGCCGGGATGGCACCGGGGGAGCCGTCGCGGTCGAGATCAAGCGCGTCGGGGAGATCGACGGGGTGGAGCAGCTCACCCGCTACCTGGAACGCATGGGGCGCGATCCGCTGCTGACGCCGGTGCGGGGGGTGCTCGCGGCGACGGTCGTCAAGCCCCAGGCACGGGTCCTCGCCGAGTCGCGCGGGATCGGGTGGGTGGAGATCGACCTGGGAGCGCTGCGCGGCGAGGACGAGCTCAACCCCCGGCTGTTCTAAGCCTGAATGCACCGACCGGCTGGGTGGCAGTCGATGGGTGGTGGGGTTGCTGGTGCGATGCGGTGACGGGCGAGGTTCCGGGTCGTTGTCGGTGCCTGATCGTGGTTTCTGACCCGG
>SKJX01000088.1 GCA_007121785.1 Nitriliruptoraceae bacterium | reverse complement strand
AGGGGATCCATCAGGTCCACTCCTGGTACGTGGCGATGACGCGGGGCACGTAGGCCTGGGTCTCGGCGATCTGGGGCACGCCGCCCGCCTGGGCGACGCGGTTGGGTCCGGCGTTGTAGGCGGCCAGGGCCAGGTCGACGCTGCCGAACCGGTCGAGCTGTTCGCGCAGGTACCTCGCCCCGCCGCGCAGGTTCTGCACGGGGTCGTGGGGGTCGACCTTCAACCACTCGGCGGTGCCGGGCATCAGCTGCGCCAGCCCGATCGCGCCGGCGTGGCTGACCACGCCCTGCTTGAAGTTGGACTCGTGGCGCACCACCGCGGCGAGCAGGGCCGGGTCGATGCCTGCCTCGCGGGCGGCGGCCTCGATCGCGGGGGCGTGCTGCCTGCCGTGGGCGGGCAGGTGCTGCACCCAAGCGCCCTCGGGCTGGGTGCGCTGCACCCCGGCACCCGCCAGGCGCAGGCCGTTGGCTCCCGGCGCGGCGTCAGGGCCGAGCGGGGCGAAGCCGGTCCCACCGGCGGTGCGTGCGGTCCCACCCGCGGCCTGCAGGTCGAAGCCCTGGGCCGGTGCGAAGGCGCCGGTGAGCGACTCGATACGGGACTGGATCTCCGCGACGCGTGCCGTGACGTCGCCCATCCCGCCGACCGCGGTCATCCCACCCATCATCGTCCCCGCCTCCACACCGTCAGCGCCACGTCGTCCATGCGGCGCTGGTCGCGCTTGTCGCGCTCCACCGCGATCACCTCGGCGCGGCGCTCGGCGAGCCGCTCGGCGGCCTTGCGGTCCTTGGCGGCGGTGACCAGGCGCTGATCGGCGTGCGCCTCGGCGCGACGGGCGGTGCGCTCACGCTGCACGGTGCGGTCCACCTCGTCGCCCAGCGCCACCCCGCTGGCGCGGTGGATGACGAGGGCGGCGGGCACCAGGGAGGTGCCGGCGGGCACCGTGGCCGCGCGCAGGGCCGCCTTCGCGGCGATGCGTGCCCGGTCGGCAGCCTCGTGCTCGCGGCGGGTGGCGGCCTGCTCGGCCAACCGGCGCCGTTCCACGAGCTCGCGGACGTGGACCAGGGTCTCCAGACGGTCACGCCGGCTCATGCGGCCACCTCCCCGACCGCGGTCGCGGGGACGTCGAGGTGGGCGGCGATCTGGGCCAGGTGCTGCCACGCCTGCTCGGGTGGGCAGATCTCGTCGGCCGACTGGGTGAGGAAGGCCGTGATGTGGTCGGCCAGCGCCAGGGCCTTGTCGGCCACCGGATCGGTGCCCGCGACGTAGGCACCCACCTCCACCAGGTCACGGACCCGTTCGGCGGCGGCCATCCCACGGCGGAGCACCGTGGCGACGCGCTGCTGATCGGTGTCGGTGACCGTGGTCGCCAGCCGCGACAGCGACTGCAGCGGGTCGATGGCCGGGAAGCGGCCCTGGGTGGTCAGCGCGCGGTCCAGGACGATGTGGCCGTCGAGGATGGCTCGGGCGGCGTCGGCGACGGGCTCGTCGTGGTCGCCCCCCTCCACCAGGATCGTGTAGAAGCCGGTGACGGTGCCCCTGGCGCGGGGGCCGGCGCGCTCGAGCAGCCGCGGCAGCAGGGCGAACACGCTCGGGGGGTAGCCGCGGGAGGTGGGCGGCTCACCGGCGGCCAGGCCGATCTCGCGCTGGGCGGTGGCCAGGCGGGTGAGCGAGTCGACGGTGAGCAGCACGTCGTGGCCGTCGTCGGCGAACACCTCGGCGATCCGGGTGGCCAGCACCGCGGCGCGCAGGCGCAGCAGCGCCGGCTCGTCGGAGGTGGCGACCACCACCACGGAACGGGCCAGGCCCTCCGGGCCGAGCACGTCCTCCACGAACTCGCGGACCTCACGGCCACGCTCGCCCACCAGGGCGATCACCGACCGCGACGCCGAGGTACCCCGCACCATCATCGCCAGCAGGGTGGACTTGCCCACCCCGGAGCCGGCGAACAGTCCGAGCCGCTGGCCTCGACCGACGGTGCACAGGGTGTCGATCAGCCGCACACCGGTGGCCAACGGCTCGGCGATGCGCTGACGCTCGAGCGCGTGGGGGGCGGGGGCGTCCACATGGGCCTGGGGCGCGTCGATCGGGCCCTTGCCGTCCAGCGGGCGGCCCAGGGCGTCCACGATGCGCCCGAGCAGGGCGTCGCCCACGGGCGAGGTGAGGGGCCCGGACAGGGGCCGGACCCGGTCACCGCGGGCCAGCCCGGCGGTGTCGCCGAGGATCAGCGCGCGGGCGGCGGCGCCGTCCACGGCGATCACCTCGGCCACCCGGATGCCGTCGCGGGTCCCGAGCTCGACAGCGTCACCGACGGCCAGGCGCAGACCTTTGAGCTCCACCTCGGTGCCGACGACGCGGCTGACGGTGCCGTGGGTGACGGCGCTGAGCAGGGCGTTCATACCGCACCCTCCCCGAGCACCTCGAGGGCCGCGGTCAACAGCGCGCGACGGGTGAGGTCCGCACCACCGAAGCTGCCCTCGAGCCGGGCCTGACCGGGCTGCAGCCGCGGGTCGGCGACCAGCTCCACGCGGCGGTCGCTGACGGGTGCGTCCGCCAGGGCGGCGTGGTCGCTGGGGCTCAGGCCCACCCGGATCGGGTCGTCGTCCAGGGCCGCGGCGGCCTCCTCGACACGGCCCAGCAGCGCGCACGCTTCGGCGGGCGGGGTGGCGTCCACCACGGCGGTGGCCACGGCTTCGGCGAGGGCGAGGGAGGCGCGGGT
>SKJX01000192.1 GCA_007121785.1 Nitriliruptoraceae bacterium | reverse complement strand
GTCAACCACGACGAGGTCGGCTCTGATCGCCCGGTCGATGGCCTTGGTCACGGTGTCGTCGGTGCGGTGGCGGGCGACGAGCAGGTGAGGCACCTCCGGTAGCGAACCGATCGCGAAGGTCACCCCTGGTCGGTCCAGCTAGCTGCACGGCCACCGCGGACATCGACCGTCAGTTGCCTCACACCAGGTCCGGCAAGCGCAGCACCGCGTGAGTCCCACCTTCCGCCAGCACCCGTGCCACCGCCCTGTCATCGACCTTGGCCACCCACCGGGCCCGGTACTCCGTCGGCCGCTCGGGCGGCTGACGCTGTCCGTCCCCCCGGACAAGCAGGGGGCAGTCCCCGCGCCAGCGGGCATCGATGGTCTCATCGTGTCGAACAGGAAGCGGGTGCGAATCGGTCGCTGGCCCTCGCCGGGGGATGATCCGGGCGTTGTCGCTACGCCCGGCTGGGCGCTCGGTTGCGGGTCGGAGACCTGGTCCCGTTGACGGTTGTGAGCATGGTCGGTTGGCCGCCCAGCACGGTGGACCAGCGACAAGCTCATCACGCAGCGCCTTGAGCCCGTTCAGGTCTTCTCCGGCGAGCTTGGTGCCGGCCTTGACCTGGATGGCGATGATCCGGCCGTCATCGAGGTCCAGGACCAGGTCGACCTCGATGCCGTCGTGGGTTCGCCAGTGGCCGCTGCTGGCGACGGCTGCGAGCCATGACGCCTGCTTGAGAACCTCGAACACGACGAAGGTCTCCAGCAGATGGCCGAACTGCTGCAGGCTGGTGGCGTCATGTCGGGCGAGCTTCGTCGGGCCAAGGACCGGACACAGCACCTCCGAGGCAGCCCGAAGCTCCTCATGGCCACGACCGGCCCTCACCGTCCGACTTTGCCGAGCACGCACTCAGGGTAGCCAGCAGCCCTTGACATCCGTTCGAGCATCTATGCGCCGTTCCGCATAGGCGGGGGGAACCCCAGGTGGCCAGCGGTGCGGGCTGTTCGATGGGTGTCACCGACCGGGTGTGCGTGGCAGGTCTGGGCTGACACGGACCATGGCGCGATCAAGCAGGCGCAGCGCTTCGTCACAGATGCTGCGCTCGGCAACGTCAACGCCGTCGAGGCGTCGGTGGGCGGTGTGGAGCAGTTCCGGACAACCCTGCGACGCCTCGAGCAGGTCGGTCACACGCTGCTGATCCGGGTTGTCCGAGTAGGCCAACCCCAGCGCGTAGGCGGCCAGCCACGCCACCGACGCATCCGACGGCAGGCTGGTGGCGGTCTCCCTCATCGGCCGACCTCCCCGGCGTCTGGCCAGGCGAAGAGCTCGCGGTCGAGATCACGCAGGTAGTAGACGGCTGCCCGGAACGAGCGGCACCGTGGCCCGGCCGGATTCTCCACCGCGAGCAGCAACTCGACGGCAGCGTGACCGATGGTGGTGCCGTCGGGCAGCCCGAGCCTGGCCGCTGTCCCGGCAGCCAGAACCCGACTCGACAGGCTCAGCTCTCCAAGGACCCGGGCCAGTGGCTCAGGTTCATCATCACCAGCCAGTGTGAGCTCGTCGGTGCTGGTGGGTGCCGCGAGCCAGGTGAGGAATGCCTGCTCCGCGGCCCGTTGGCGAGGTGTGCTCACCGACGACTGGGGGACTGGACGGGATCCTGAAGCGTCCGTGCGCAGCAGATGGCTGATGAGCAACTCCAACTCTGCCACGGTACGACGTAGCCGGTTCTGCAACGCGACGTCGTCGGCATGGAACTGCTGCAGGCCAAGGATGCGGCAGACGGTGGCCGACAGGTCCGTGAGCAGTGCAGAACGCTCCAGTGGTGCCGGCAAGGAAGGATGCCGCGGCGGGGATGCCGAACGGCGGACCTGGGTGTCAGTGGTCGGGGCGAGTTGCTCCAGGGTCCCGATTCCGTGTTCGAGCCGATGCTGGGTTTGGCCTCTGGTGCGTTCTGTCAGCATCGTGTCCAAGTGCTCACCTCCATCGTGACCATCCGGCTCCTCTCGGAACCGGAGCGAGGACCCCGTCGCGGTCGTGGGTGGCGTACGCCGAGAGAGGGACGTCCGACCGGAGGGATGGTCGAGACCGCGGAGGGTTCGGTCGCGCCTTGCGGACACGGTCGGACCTGCGTGGTCGCGGTCCGGACACCGACGGCGCCTCGACCACCGGAGGCACCCGCGCCGCATGGAGCGACGACGTTTCGGGATTCCCTGCGCAGCAGCGCTGCCGCGTCCGTCCGTGCATCTGCCGAACCGACCTCGGGCGTCAGGAGCCCTGTCTGCGCTCGCGTCAGGGACCCAGACTCGGGGTGCGGGACGGTGAGGGTCACGAGCTTGCGGCTGTGCGTCTCGTTGTCCCCCGTGGGTGCGTACGTGAGGCCCAACGCTGTGGCCGCGAGGAGGGCGATGCGCCCGGGGGCGTCCCTGTGCCGTTGGGCCTGGACCGACGCGAGGGTGCCGTCGGCTCGGGGTTCATCGTGTTGCCGCATCATCGTCTCCTTCTCGGATCCGGTGACTGGGAAGGAGCATGGCAACGGGTAAGAACGGTCGTGGCTAGGTACTTCGGTCGTCGATGCGGGCGGCGCCGCTCGGCGATGCGGCAGGTCGTTCGAGGGATGCTCGGCCGCCCACGCCCATCGGTGACCTAGGTACCTAGGCGCCGGCACATCCCGGGCGGACGATGGCCGTCTATGGGTCGCGAGGAGCGAGATGGCCATGGCAGCGGGCACGGTGCCAGTTTCCAGGGAGGGACTGGACGCGATCCAGCAGCGGTTGTTCGCGGTCGCGTTGGGGCTGCGCAGCCTCCAGACCAGTGCCGTGGACGAGACGGTCACTCGAGAGCTCGAGCGGCTCGAGGTGGAGGTCGACGGGATCATCCGGGAGGTACGTTGTTGCGCGTCGGTCCGTCCCCTGTGAGCGGCGAGTTGAGCTCACAGGGCGTGACGAGCCGCGGTCCGGGGCGGAGCAGCGACGTGGCCCGTACGGTGGTGGTCGTGGATGATCACGAGGTCGTACGCGCCGGTCTGTGCACCGCCATCGAGCAGTCCGCTTGCGATTGTGTGGTGGTCGGTGAGGCCGGGACGGTCGCCGAGGCGTACGAGCTCATCGAGCGGACCGGGCCAGACATCGCCATCATCGATGTCGTGCTGCCCGACGGAGACGGCATCCAGCTTTGCCGCGAGGTGTCCGCTCGCTATCCCGCGACCGCTTGTGTGCTGCTGACATCGTTCCCCGAACCCGGAGCCATGTTGTCGGCAGCTCTGGCTGGTGCTGCTGCGTACGAGGCGAAAGACAGCAGCGCGACCGACATCCTGGGGGTCATCACCGCGGTGGGGCAAGGCAGACGGCTGCTCGACGACCAAGCCGTGTCGGAGCTGCTCGAGCAGTTGTCGTCGCTGCCCGCCGAGGAGGCCGCACTCGGTCAGTTGACCGGTCAGGAACGACGGGTGTTCGAGTTGATCGGCCAGGGGTTGTCGAACCGCCAGATCGCCGAGCGCCTCTACCTCACGGAACGGACGGTCAAGAACTACAGCTCACGACTGCTGAGGAAGCTCGGGATGGAGCGGCGCTCGGAGGCCGCGGTCCTGTCCGCCCGGCTCGCCGAACGGCGCGCGCAGGAGCAGATCCGGCGCGGGTGACGGTCCCGTCAGGTTCGGTGCTCCCGGTCCGGTAGGGCCGGGAAAGTGAACTCGAATCGAGCACCGGGCTCGCACGGGTACGCCTCGATGGTTCCGCGATGGCGTTCAACGATGCTCCGGCAGGTTGCGAGCCCGATCCCGGACCCGTCCGGCCGATCACCGTTGTGGCCGCGCGCGAAGGGTACGAACAGCACCTCGCGGTCCGCAGGGTCGAAGCCTCGACCGTTGTCGACGACGGTGAACCGCCAGAACGGATGCGTGTGTTCCGCGTCGATGTCGACCTCGAGGCGGCGGTCGGGGTGTCGGTACTGGACCGCGTTGCTGAGCAGGTTCTGGAAGACCACCCGGAGCAGCGCAGGGTCACCACTCACACGTGGGAGCGTGCCGATCCGCAGCTCGGCATCGACAGCGTCGAGCTGCGGGCGGATGGCCGCGATCACGTCCTGGACCAGCGAGGCGGCATCGACGGCCTCGTAGGTGAGCTCGTCGCTCTGGATCCGCGAGAGGTCGAGGAGCCCTTCGATGGTCTGTGTCATCTGCCGCATGATGCGGTCGGTGACCTGCAGCAGCTGCGTTCCCTGCTGATCGAGCCGGTCCCCGTAGTGGTCGCGGAGGAGGTCGACGAACCCGCCGATGGTGGCAAGTGGGCTGCGCAGGTCGTGGGCGACCACCGAGGCGTACCGGCGCAGTGCAGCGTTGCTCCGCTCCAACTCGCGGCTGGTCGTCTCCAGGGCGAGCAGCGTTCGCTTCCGGTCCGTCATGTCGACGATCTGCGCGATGAAGTAGCGCGGTTCACCCTCGTCATCACGCAGCAGGGAGACGCCGAGTAGCGCCGAGACCACCGCGCCTGAGGGACGCAGGTAGCGCTTCTCCATCTCGTAGTGGGTGATCTCACCGGCCAGCAGCTGCTTGAGGTAGGCAAGGTCGGCGTCGAGATCGTCGGGGTGGGTGACCTCCTGAAAGGGGCAGCCGACCAGCGCCTCCCGTGGACGATCGAGGAGCTCGCACAGCCGCTTGTTGACCTCGACCGCGTGCCCGTCGAGGTCCACCAAGACCATGCCGATGGGTGCGTCGGCCATGGCCAGCCGGAACCGTTGCTCGGACTCACGTAGCTGCGCCTCGACCTGCTTGCGCCAGCTCACGTCGCGGGAGCTGGTCTGGATCTCGACGATCTCGCCGGTCTCTGGGTCGCGGAGGGAGTGGCCGGTCGTCTCGAACCAGACGTCGCGGCCCTGTCGGTCACGGATCCGGTACACCGCCGCCCGCAACCGCGGGCCGTTCATCACCTCCGCGTGGGCCGCTTGGACCGCGGCGACATCGTCGGGATGGATGAACTCGTACACCGAGCGGCCTACCAGCTCGTCTGGTTCGTAGCGAAGGAGCTCGCGGCAGGCGGGTGAAACGTAGCGATAGCTGCCATCGGGAGCGTGCCGCGCCAGCATGTCCGTGCTGTTGGCGACAAGCAGCCGGAGCCGATCACGTTCCTCCAGCACAGACCGATCCGGGTCGACGTCCACAGCGTGTCCTTCCGTCACGCGTTGTGGTCCCTCCACAAGACCGTGCGCGACCCTGGAGCCAGCAAACACGTCACCCCGTTGCCGGTACAGGGTCGAAACACGAGAGTTTCAGGGCCTTCCGGCGGGGATCGGTCGGACCCTTGGCTTGTGGTGAGGTCCGATCGGGCAGGTCGGGTCGCGCACGTCGGCGTCGACCACCCGGTGGCCGATCATCGATCGGATCACGGCAGCGAGGACGCAGCTGGAGATGTGGCCGCGGACGCGGGCTGTGGTGAAGGACTGGATGGGTCGCAGCCCGAGGCTGGACTTGAACAGCCGGAACCGGTTCTCCACGAGTTGCACCGACCGGTCGGCGTCCAGCACCGCCGCGGCGTCCGCGACGGTCGAGGTGAGCGAGGTCGTGAGCACGTCGTGGCCGGCGAGCGCTTCGTCGTCATCGAGTGCGTCGTGGTCGTGGACCGATCGGCCGTCTGCCACATCCGAGATGTCGAACAGCCGCATGACCGGGGAGCGGGCCACGACGGTGGCGGCCACGGCGGCGAGCACCGCGGCGACGTCGGTACGGCGGCGGAGTCTGGTCGCGAACAGTCAGTCGCACGTGGCGGCTTCGACCTCGGCGATGTTGGCTTCCGAGGTCAGGCCCCGGGGGCGACCACACAGAGCCGTCCGATCGCGAACCGCACCCCGAGCTCGCCCAGGACGTCTTGGAGGGTGGTGGAGTCGGTGGCGCCCCGGCGAACATGTGGTGAGCGATAGAGGCCCCTTCGGCGGAGGTGCACAGCCCGATCACCACCTGCGGCCGGTCCGAGCGGTTGTCTCGCGAGTCCCCCAACGCCTTGGACGGGAACCGCGACCACGGTGACGGAGCTCCCTCGAGTGGGAAGTGGTCAGGTCGCCGCAGGCGAGCGTGAGGTTCGAGTTCGTCAGGTCGCACACGCCCGCGAACACGTGCCGCTCGATGGCGCCCTCGCGCTCGCACACCACACCCTATGTCCGGCCGTGCTGCTCGAGCGTGGGGACGCCGGATCGACCAGCCCCGGCGGGCATCGCGAACGCCGCGTCCGGCAGCGACCACGACAGGCCTGCCTCGGTGCCGCTGGTCTCGGACAGCCCCAGCAGGGCCGAGCTCGTCCCACCCATGGCGCACCACAGGCCCCCCGATGCGGCGTGATCGTCCCCGGACCCTCGTTGCACTCGCTCAGGCGCGAACCACTCCTAGCTCGGTCACCGAACCTGTTGGCGGCGTCCGACGAGGCTGGCCCGAGCCAAGAAGGCTCGGGCCAGCTGAGGTCGATCCGCATGCAGGGGTCCGGCGCTCGCCAGCTCCTCGAAGCTGGCAGCCGGCAAACGGACGACCTCGATCATGGCGCGCAGTTGCGCGAAGATGGAGCCGAGCGGCGTCGCCATCGCCGTGGCGGTCCGCCCTCCAGAAGGGATCGGTCCCGATCAGGAGCTACCTACGACCGTACGGGCCCGGTGGCTGAAGAGGAGCCGTTGACGCGTGGAGTTCCTGGACGCGGTGGTGATATCCCTCAACGGCCCGGCGGACGGGTCGTGTCGTCCTCGCGATCCGGGTAGGCCGAGACGGCCCGGATCGCCTCGTCACGGTTGGTGACGTGCAGCTTGTGCAGGATCGCGGCGATGTGGCTCCGGACCGTGACCTTCGAGATGTAGAGGCGCGCCGCGATCTCGGCGGTGTCTAGCCCCTGACGCATCAACTCGAGCACGTCCCACTCGCGTGGCGTCAGAGAGACGTCGGCGTGCCCCATCGCGGTCAGCCGGCGCGGTCGGTCGCGCAGGCGGAACTCTTCCATCAACCGGACGACGAGTTGCCTCGGTAGGGCCGCCTCCCCCGCCAGGACCCCCTTGAGCGCCAACGGCAGCCGTTCCGGATCGGTGTCACGCAGGAGGTAGCCGCGAGCTCCTACCCGAAGCGCTTCGAACAGGTCCTCCTCCGATGTCGAGACGGTGTGCATCACGACCGCCGTCTCTGGCAGCGCGATGGTGATCTCGGCTGCGGCGCGCAGCCCGCTCCCGGGCATGTGGATGTCCAACAGTGCGATATCGGGGCGATAGCGCAGCGCCTGACCCACGGCACCGGAGGCGTCGGCTGCCTCGCCGACGACCTCGAAGCCCTGGCCGTCGAGGGCGCGTCGGGTCTGGGCCCGGGCACGGGGCTGGTCGTCGGCGATGATCACCGTGGATGGGGTCGTCACAGCACTACCTCCACGATCGTTCCCGATCCGGACCTCGACGTGATCCGGAAATCTCCACCGAGTGCTTCCGCACGCTCGCGCATGCTCAACACACCGAACCCGTGTAGCCCGGCGGCAGGCGGACCGTCGAACCCCGAACCGTTGTCCGCGACCGTCAACTCCACCCGACCGTTGCCTCGCAGCCGGAGGTCGATGCGGTCCGCGTGTCCATGCCGCACGGCGTTGGTCACCGACTCGCGGACGATGCGGGTCGCTGCCTCGGCGATCTCAGCCGAGACGTGGATGTCGGGCTCACAGTCGGCCTGGATGCGGGCACCGGCGCGCTGCGCGATCTCTTCGGCGAAGGCTACGAGCAGCCGGTCGAGCGGCTCCGCCGGCGGCTGGGTGTAGACATGGATCACCCGCCGTGACTCGTCCAGGGCACGCTCGGCAGCCTCAGCGACGTCCGTCAGTTCCGGCGAGGGATGCTCCCGCAGCAGCTCTCGGGCCGCTGTGGCGATGTAGGCCGTCTCCTGGGCCACGCCGTCATGGAGCTGTCGGGCCATCCGACGACGCTCAGCGAGCAGTGAGTCCGCGGCGTAGCGCTTCCACGAACGCTGAACCTCGTACAGCGCGCCCATGAGGAGCGTCAGGTAGGCAAGGCCGCGGAACAGATCGCCGACATCCACCTGATCGAGGTAGAGGCTCGGGTTCAACAGGAAGCTCAGACGCGACAGGCTGAGCGCCAGCGCGGCGACGGCCAAGAAGGCCAGGAACGGATCACGGGCACGGGTCGCGGTCAGGGCCAGGGCCACGGATGCGACGAGGAACGCGACCGATCCCGCCCCTTCGGCGGCGAGGACCAGCGTCGTGACCGACCCCGTCCCGGCCTCGGGGAGCCCGGGTCCGACGACCGCGACCAGACCGAGGTAGCCCACCGTGAGGGTCACGAGGGCCACGGAGGTCGCCGAGATCGCGGTCGACCACCGGGGCCTCCGGGCGGGTTCCCGCTCCGGAACGAACACCACCAGCAGGAACAGCAGCGCGGCGAGCAGCCGCACCGTCGCCAGCTCCCCCGCCCCGATGCCCGGGCCGAGGTCACGACTGACGAGCTGGATCCACCAGGTGACCGTCGAGCTGAGCGTCAGCATGACGAAGGCCAGCGTGAGCACCACGTCGCGGGTTCCACCACCGGCCCGGTACCGCCCGAACATCAGGAAGGTCGCCAAGCCCGACGTCAGCAGGATGCCCGTCTCCAGGGCCACGAGCAGCTCGTTCGCCGACACCGCGAGCGCACCCGGGTGGAGTCGGTCGGTAACGGCCGGCACCACGACGCCGAGCAGGCCCGATGACGTCAGCCAGATCCCTCGACGTGGCGCCATCGCCATCCCCTCCGACGCGGCGGATCCGTCAGGGCCGACGCTCCGGTCGATGTTCCGACGTCGAGGAGACGTTGTTGTGGTGGCTATCCGGACCCATCCTCAGGGTACGTCGACACGAGGAGCTTGGATGGTGCCCATCGGCCTCCGGTCGCTGTTCGGATGCCCGTGTCCGATGAGGGGGAACATCGACACCAGCTCAGGCAACGACCGTGACGTTGGAGTCAGTGCTGGCGGCCCTTCTGTCCCATCCGCCGATGCTGGAGGGAGCTGGCGGGCCAGGTCGATGCCCGCAGGCGTCGTCAGCGCTCGATGCCCTTACGCGACGACGGTGTGCGGTCGGTGCGCACTTCGTTCGCGCGCCATCGGTCTGCGGGGCTGCGAGGTGCCGTGTGCGTCGAGTTCCTCGACCTCGACCCAGTCGCGGCCGGGTCGCCGCTCGTGCCGGGGCGCTCGGCCGCTACATCACGCCGCCCTCGGTCATGCGCTTGTAGTCCAGGACCCGGTCGAGGGTCTCCTCGGCGACGCCGTCCTCGAGCGCGACCTGGCGCAGCGTCTTGTCCTCCTTGAGTGCCTGCTTGGCGAGGGCTGCCGAACGCTCGTAGCCGATCTCCGGCACCAGCGCGGTGACCTGCATCAGCGAGCGCTCCACGGTCTCCGGCCCCTGCTGGGTCGCTTCGGTCCCGGCGAGGCACTTGTCGACGAACACGCGGCTCACGTTGGCGAGCAGCTCCTCCGATTCGATGACGTTGCGGGCCATCAGCGGGATCATCACGTTGAGTTCGAGCTCACCCGACAGCCCACCGACCGCCACCGCGGCGTCGTTGCCGATGACCTGTGCACCGACCTGGCGGACCGACTCGGGGATGACCGGGTTGACCTTGCCCGGCATGATCGAGCTGCCCGGCTGGATCTCCGGCAGCTGGATCTCGTACAACCCGGTCCTTGGGCCCGAGGCCATCCAGCGCACGTCGTTGGCGATCTTGATCAGGCTCACCGCGACCGTCTTGAGCGCGCCGGACACCTCGACGAGGGCGTCGCGCGACCCTTGCGCTTCGAAGTGGTCCTCCGCCTCACGGAACGGCAGCCCCGTCCGCTCGGCCATCAGTTCGATGACCTGCTCGGCGAACCCGGGCGGGCAGTTCAGCCCCGTCCCGACGGCGGTGCCGCCCAACGCGAGCTCGTACACCGCGGCCAGGGAGCGCTCGACCCGCTCGCGACCCAACTCGACCTGCCGGGCGTAGCCGGCGAACTCCTGGCCGAGCGTCACCGGGGTGGCGTCCATCAGGTGGGTGCGGCCGGACTTGACGACGTCGGCCCACTCGTCCGCCTTCGTGCGCAGCGTCGCGGCGAGGTGGTCCAGAGCCGGCAGCAGGTCCTTGTTCGCGACGCGGGCGACGGCGACGTGCACCGAGGTCGGGAACGTGTCGTTGGACGACTGCGACGCGTTGACGTGGTCGTTGGGGTGGACGCTGGTCGCGTCCAGGCCCTCGCCGAGCAACTGCTTGGCGCGGTTGGCCACGACCTCGTTGACGTTCATGTTGGTCGAGGTCCCCGAGCCGGTCTGGAAGGTGTCGACCGGGAAGTGGTCATCGAGCGCCCCGTCGATCACCTCGTCTGCCGCGGCCCTGATCACGTCCGCGATCCGCTCCTCGACCACGCCCCGCTGGGCGTTGGCCGTGGCCGCGGCCCACTTGAGCATCGCGTGCGCACGCACCACCTCGGCGGGCACGGGCTGGCCCGAGACGGGGAAGTTCTCCACCGCCCGTTGCG
>SKJX01000211.1 GCA_007121785.1 Nitriliruptoraceae bacterium | reverse complement strand
GCCGAGGACGTCTTCGCCGGGTTCTCCTCCAACGCGGTGATCTCGATCATCGCCGTCATGATCCTCGGATCCGCGCTCGATCGCGTCGGTGTGATGGAATCGGTCGCCAACGCGCTCCTGCGGGTCGGCGGGTCCACCGAGCGGCGCCTGATCACCTCCAGCTCCGCGGCGGTCGGGGGGATCAGCGCGTTCATGCAGAACATCGGTGCCGCGGCGCTGTTCCTGCCGGTCATGGAGCGGATCGGGGATCGCACCGGCACCCCGGTCTCCCGCCTGCTGATGCCGATGGGGTTCGCCGCGATCCTCGGTGGGACCCTCACCCTGGTCGCTTCCGGTCCGCTGATCCTGCTCAACGACCTGCTGGCCTCGTCCGCGGACAACCTCGGCATCGAGATCGAGCCGTACGGCCTGTTCGCACCGACCCCGATCGGCATCGGGCTGCTCGTCGCCGGTGTCGCGCTGTTCGCGGTGACGGGCCGGTGGTTGCTGCCGTCCGGCCGCGGCGAGCGCACCATGCCCGTGCTGGCGGACGTCGCCACCCGGTACGGGCTGGATCGCGACCTGGTGCCCGTCCGGGTGCCGGACGACAGCCGGATCGTCGGGCAGGACGTGGAGGAGCTCGAGGCTGCACATCCCGGGGTGCTGGTCGCCGCCATCGACCCGGACGGTGGCGACGCCCGCTTCGCGCCGCCACGGGAGACGAGGATCGATGCCGGTGCCCGTCTCGGCCTGGTCGGTGACGCCGTGCCGATCGCCCGTTTCATCGAGGAGTGCGGGCTGGACGGCGACGTCGATATCGACCCGCTGGCCAGCGTGCGTGATGAGCGCACCGCCGGCATGGTCGAGGTCGTGGTCCGACCCGGTGGCGACGCGGACAGCGTGCGCGTGCGGGATCTGCGCCTGCGCGTGAGGTACGGACTGACGCTGCTCGGCGTCCACCAACGTGGTGAGACGGTCACCACCGGCCTGCGTGATCTGCGGCTGCATGCCGGGGACGTCCTGGTGCTGTTCGGTCCATGGGAGGCGGTCATGCGTCTGGACCGGGAGCCGTCGCTGGTGGTGCTCTCCGAGCACCCGACCGAGCCGCCGCGACGCAGCAAGCGCTGGTGGGCGCTCGGCTCCTTCGCGGTGGCGCTGTCGCTGGTGATCGCCACCGACCTCCAGCTGTCGCTGGCGCTCATGGTCGGGGCGATCGGGGTGCTGCTCACCCGGGTGCTGTCACCGGACGAGGCCTACCGCGCGGTGTCGTGGAAGACCGTGTTCCTGCTCGCGGCACTGATCCCGCTGGGGCAGGCCGTCGAGGACAGCGGGACCGCCGCCTGGATCGCCGGCGGCGTGGTCGGTGTGACCGAGGGGCTGCCGATCTGGGCCATGTTGTTGGTCGTCGGGGTGCTGTCGACGGTCTTCACGCTCGTGGTGTCGAACGTCGGGGCGACGGTGTTGCTGGTCCCGTTGGCGGCCAACGTCGCGATCGGCGTCGACGCGGATCCGCGCATGTTCGGCCTGATGGTCGCGATCGCGGTGTCCAACGCGTTCCTCCTGCCGACCCATCAGGTCAACGCGCTCCTGATGGGACCTGGCGGCTACCGCGTGGTCGACTTCCTTCGCGCTGGCACGGCCATGTCCGTGCTGTTCCTGGTGGTGGCGACGCCACTGGTGCTGCTGGTCGGCTGACGCCACCGGTACCGCTGGCCGGTCGCCGCCACCGGTGTCGTTGGCCGGATCGAGGCCACGGTCCTCGAACGTCGCCGGTCCTCGCCCCGCTGCTCGGAGCACGGGCCGTTTGCCCTTGTGTGAGCGACTACTTTGCTATACAAAGTAAGTGCGAGATGTCCGGGACGCAAGGTGCTGGTGAGGGCCGTCCGGAGCGGACCTCGTCGAACGCCAGGATGGTTCGGCGCGGCCACCCGTCGGCCCGAGGTCACGGGAGGTGGCTGTGCTCCCCCCGCTGGATGCACTGCTCCACGCCCCCGCGCGGCTGCAGCTGGTGACGTTCCTCGCCGCCGCACGTGACGGTCGGGAGCTGACGTTCGCCCAGTTGCAGCACCTGACCGGAACCACCGCCGGGAACCTCTCCACCCACCTGCGCAAGCTGGAGGACGCTGGGGTCGTCGCGGTGACCAAGGCCTACGACGACCGCACGCCGGTGACCCGGGTGGCGATGACCACGCACGGCCGCCGCCGCTACGACACCTACACCCGGGCGCTCGCCCACTACCTCGACGGCCGCACGGCCGCCGAACTGCTCGATCAGGAGGTCGGCACATGACGCGCGAGGAACGCGACCGCCGTCGCGCCGGGATCAACGGGGCCGTGCCGTTCGGGCTCGCGTTGATCGCCGTCGGCGTGATCCTCATCCTGGACAACCTGGACCTAGTCGACGCGTCGGAGCTGCTCGCCGGATGGTGGCCGGTCGCCCTGATCGTGGCTGGCCTGTGGTGGTTGGTGACCGGCGCCGCGTTGTCGGGGTTGTTCGTGACCGCCGTCGGGATCCTGCTGCTGGCGACGACCCAGGACGTCGTCGACGTGGAGCTCGGCAACCTGATCTTCCCCGCGTTGCTGGTGATCGTCGGCGGTGCCCTGCTGCAGGCCGGGTGGAAGGTCCGTTCGGCGCGGGTGTCCATGACGTCGGTGGCCTCGGGGTTGCCGCGGCCGGGCTCCGCTCCCGGCGAGCCCAGCGCCACCGCCGTGTTCGGCGATGCACGGCTGATCGTCTCCGACGACGGTGCGGACCTCGACCGTCGTCTGGTCACCGCCACGGCGGTGTTCGGCGACGTCTCGATCGAGGTCCCTGCCGGCTGGCGCGTCGTCGACAACCTCACCCGGGTGCTCGGTGACGTCTCGATCCCCCGCGACCAACCGGACTACCCGGAGTCCCCGACCGTCGAGGTGCACGGCCTGTGCATCTTCGGCGATGTGACCGTGCGCTACGTCGACCTCACGGAGGGAGCGCGATGACCCGCTCGTCCCACACCGACCCGGCGAGCGTGCCCTTGCAGCGCCCGCTCGCCTCCGGCTTGACCGTCATCGGGACGCTGCTGATCGTGCTCGGCGTCGGCCGTGCGCTGGTGGCGCTGGAGGTGCTCCCTGCCGAGGTCGCCACCTTCCTCTCCGATTGGTGGCCCGCCGCGCTCGTGATCGCCGGCATCGTGCTGGCCGTCGCCGGTCGGCGTGCATCGGGCACGGTCCTGGTGTTGCTCGGAGGGTTGCTCCTGCTGACCACGGCGGTGCCGGAGGGGTTCGTCGCGCCCGTGCTGCTGATCGGGCTAGGCGTGCTGTTCCTGGCCACGGCGCTGGGCGGTCGGCGCTGGCTCGTCGGCGGCCCGACGGTCGCGGTGTTCGACGACGTCGATGCCCGAACGCTCGGCGACCGAGCCGACCGGGACCAACCGACCCGCAGCTTCGTCGCGGTGTTCGGTGAGGCGTCCGGGCGGCTCGACCCGGCGCAGGTCGGCGGCGGGCCGGTGGAGTGCCTGGCGGTGTTCGGTGACGTCGAGGTCGACGTCCCCGGCGACGTCGCGGTCGAGCTGACCCAGACCGCGGTGTTCGGTGACGTCCGCGCCCCCGAACCCCCGGCCGGCGAGGTGGTCGCGACGGTGGTCGTGCGTGCCACCTCGGTGTTCGGCGACGTGCGGCTGCGCCGCCGCTGATCCGGACGCGTCGCCGGGTGCCCGGCCCCGGCGTGCCTGGGCGCCGCGCCGTCGACCCTGGCCCCCGGCCGCGTCAGCTGCGGATGTCGCGGTGGTGCAACGCCAGCGTGCCGACCGCGGCGAGCGCTGCGGCCACCAGCAGCGACAGCAGCAGCGGGAGCCAGACCACCGGCTCGGCTGGCACCAACGGCACGTGGGTGAACGGTGAGACGTTCAGCGCTGCCTGCGGTAGGCCGAACAGCGCCCCCAGCTGGCCGACGACGAACGCCACGCCGACCGCGCCCCATCCGACGGCGGCTGCCCACCGCGGCAGCAGGCCCGTGGCCGCGATCGCCACCCCCGCCAGGACCAGCGCCGCGGGGAACTGGACGAGCGCGGCCGCGACCAGCGAGCCGAACCGATCGAACGACCCGGCGACGGCCGCGTCGGTGAACCCGGCGATGAGGCCGGCGACCACCAGCACGAGCCCGCCACCGCCGATGGCACACACCGCGTGGGAGGTGAGCCATCGGCCGCGCGAGCAGGCCGTGGCCAACAGCGGTTCCAACCGGCCGGCCGCTTCCTCGCTGCGCAGCCGCAGCAGGCCCTGGACCATGGCCGCGGCCGCGAGGAGTCCCACGATGCCGAACACGAAGCCGAAGTAGAGGTCGATCAGCGCATCGGCGCTGCCCAGCGCCGCCAGCGCGGCCGCCAGTTCATCGCTGGTCGCGACCAGCTCACCGGCTTGTTCACCGATCCCGCCCAGCGCGGCCGCGATGACCGCGACGCCGACGGACCACATCACCAGGCCACCTCGCTGCAGCCGCCACGCGAGACCCAGCGCCGTGGCCGTCGCCCGCGACGCGACCGCTGGCCCCGACCTCGGCGGGTGCATCCCCGCGCCGACGTCCCGGTGCACGCTCAGGACGAAGGCCACCGCGGTCGCCGCCGCGGAGGCCGCGACGAACAGGCCCAGCACCCACCAGCGCTCGTCCTCGAAGGCGCGGGCCTGCTGGCCCCAGCCGATCGGCGAGAGCCACGACGGCCAGGCGCTCACCACCTTGACACCCGACGCGGCGACCTCGCCCGCGGCGTCGCCCACGGCCCGGAGCAGGAACGCGATGCCCACCGCGGCCGCACCGATGCCGTTCGCGGTCCGCGCGGACGCGGTCACCTGTGCCCCGACGAGCGTCAGCGACCCGAACGTGACCCCGACACCGGCGAGGGCCAGCCCGGCGAGCATCGACCCGGCGACGGGGAGGTCGTGGGCGAGCAGCGTCACGGTCGTGGCGGCTGCGGTCACGAGGCTGATGCCGGTCAGGACGATCACCGCCGCGGTCAGCCGAGCGTGTCGCCCGACGACCGCCGAGCCGACCAGCTCTGCCCGGCCGGACTCCTCCTCCAGCCGGGTGTGGCGCACCACCGCCTGCGAGCACATGATGCCGATCAGTACGGCGAGCACACCGAAGACCTCGGTCATCGTCACCGCCCCGAGGCTGGTCCCGGACATGGGGCCATCGAACGCACGTGCCACCGCGCTGGCCGAGGCGACCGTGGCGTAGGCGACCCGCTCGGCCTCGGTGCCGTAGAGGCCCGTGACGCTGACGATGCTGGCGACGAGGAGCCCGGAGACCACCACCAGCCACACGGGCAGCACGATCCGGTCGCGGCGCAGCGCCACCCGGACCAGCGTGCCGGTCCCGGTGAGCGCGTGGCCGTGCTCGGCATCGTCCGGTGCGGACGCTGCGGTCGTCCCCGTCATCCGCGTCGCTGCGGTCATGGTGAGGTCGCGTCGTCGGCGGCCGACACCGAGGTCGAGGTGGTCCCGACGACGTCGGGGGCGGTGGGGACGCTGAGGTCGTAGTGGCGCAGGAACAGCTGCTGCAGCGACGGCGGTGTGCTCACCAGCGAACGGATGCCAGCTTCGGTGAGGTGGCGCATCACCTCCGTGAGGGCGTCGGGTTCGACCTCGAGTTCGACGCGACCGTCCGCCCCGACGCTGACCGCGTGAACCCCGGCGATCGCGGTCAGGTCACCCGGTGGCCGGTGGGTCTCCGCTCGCACGTTCGTGCGGGTCAGCTGCCGCAGCTCCGCGAGCGTGCCGGACTCCACCGAGCGGCCGTCGCGGATGATCGTCACCCGGTCACCGAGCGCTTCCACCTCGGCGAGGATGTGGCTGGACAGCAGGACCGTGGCGCCGCCGGCGATGGCCTCGCGGACGCACGCCTGGAACACCGTGTCCATGAGCGGGTCCAGCCCGGAGGTCGGCTCGTCCAGCAGGTAGAGCTCCACGGTCGAGGCGAACGCCGCGACCAGCGCGACCTTCTGCCGGTTGCCCTTCGAGTAGGTCGCGCAGCGCTTGGTCGGATCCAGCTGGAACCGCTCGATCAAACCCTCCCGACGGCGCCGGTCGAGACCGCCGCGCAGCTTGCCGAGCAGGTCGATGGCCTCACCGCCGGTCAGCGTCGGCCACAGGTGGACGTCGCCGGGGACGTACGCCAACCGCGAGTGCAGCCGCACGGCGTCACGCCACGGATCCCCGCCGAGCACGCGCACGTGGCCGGCGTCGCGTCGGAGCAGCCCGAGCAGCACCCGGATGGTCGTGGACTTGCCGGCGCCGTTGGGACCGAGGAACCCGTGCACCTCGCCTTCGTCGACGCTGAGGTCGAGGTGGTCGAGCGCGACGACGTCTCCGAACGTCTTGGTCAGCTGCTCGACGACGATCACGGGTGGCATACGCGTGCTCCGGGATGGGCCGGCCCGGGTACACGCAGGTCGCAGGCGTGGACGACGTCAGCCGGCAACAGGTGACTTGCCACCTGCAGTCTCCGCCAACCGAACCCGGAGCGGCAAGGTCCAACGACCCTCGACCTGCCGCCCGCTGACGGTCCGAGGCAGGTGCGTGCTGCCTACCCTTGGGGCGGGTCCGCCGGGATCCGGGTGACCGAGCAGGGGCGGAGGCGCTGGGTGAGGTTGGCGGATCTGCTGGCCGGGTTGTCACGGCTCGCTGACCTGGGGTTCGGCCTGTCGTCGGGGGAGTCGTTGCGTTCGGCGGTGCTCGCGGTCACGTTGAGCCGTTCCCTGGACCTGCCGGACGAGGACGTCCGCGCGTCGATGTACACCGCACTGCTGCTCCACGTCGGCTGCGTCGGGTACGCGCACGAGACGGTCCAGCTCTTCGGTGACGAGTTCGTCCTCAACCTGGCGGCCGAACGGACGAACCGGGCCGAGCGGCGTGACGTCGCGGGCACGCTCCTGCCGGCGCTGACACACGGTCGTCCGCCGCTGGTCAAGCTCCAGTTGGCGGTCGCCGCGCTGACCCGGGGACGCCGGTTCGGGCACGCCTACGACACCGTCTCGTGCGAGGTCGGTCGGGACGCCGCACGTCGCCTCGGCCTGCCCGAGGACGTGCAACGCAGCATCTACCACTCGTCCGAGTGGTGGAACGGCGGCGGTGCTCCGGAGGGGCTGGCTGCCGACGCCGTCCCCGTCGGGGCCCGGATCGCGATGCTGACCAGCGTCGCCGTGCTGTTCGACACGGCCGCTGGTCGCGATGCGGCCATCGACGCGGTCCGGGAACGGGGAGGTGGCATGCTGGACCCACGCTTGGTCGAGCGGTTCACGGCCCAGGCGACGGCGCTACTGGACGAGGTCGACGCGGACGATCCACGCGATCTGCTGTTGGCGGCCGAACCTCCGCCGGTGATGTCGGTCCCCGAGCCCAAGCTGCGGGAGGTCGCCGCCGTCTTCGGTGACCTGGCCGACCTGAAGACCCCTGCCACCTACGGCCACTCGCGGGGTGTCGCCGCGCTGGCTCGCAGCGCCGGCGAGCAGCTCGGCCTGGCCGCCGCCGCGCTGGCCGAACTCGAGGTCGCCGGGTCGCTCCACGACGTCGGCCGGGTCGCGATCTCCAACACCGTGTGGGAGAAGCAAGGACCGCTGACCGCGCATGAGTGGGAGCAGGTCCGGCTGCACGCCTACCACTCGGAGCGGATCCTGTCGGGTTCGCAGCGGTTGGCGCCGCTGGCGAGGTTGGTCGGGATGCACCACGAGCGGTGCGACGGCAGCGGTTACCACCGCGGATGCGCGGATGCCGAGCTGACCGTCGCCGCGCGGATCCTGGCCGCGGCCGACGCCTACCAGGCGATGACCGAGCCCCGACCGCACCGCCCGGCGATGACCCCCGAGCAGGCTGAGGCCGAGCTGCTCGTCGACGCACGCAAGGGGGCGTTCGACGCCGACGCGGTCGGGGCCGTGCTGGCCGCAGCCGGCCGTGACGTGGCGGTGGTCCGACGGAAGCTCCCTGCAGGTCTGACCGACCGGGAGCTGGAGGTGCTCCGGCTGATCGCCGACGGGTGCAGCAACCGTGAGATCGCGCAGCAGCTGGTGATCTCGCGTCGCACCGCCGAGCATCATGTGCAGCGGATCTACGCCAAGATCGGGACCTCCAACCGGGCCGCAGCCGCGATGTTCGCCATGGAGCACCAGCTGCTGGGACGCGAGGACCCGTAGTTCTACCGATGCGCGTGTGGCCCGGCTGGGGCGAGTCTGAGGGGCGTCCACGACGAGGAGGGCCACGTGACACCCCACCGCATGCACCGAACCACGTCCGCCGACGGCACCGTGATCGTCGGCGGGGTCCACGGCAGCGGGCCCCCGCTGGTGCTCGTCCCCGGTGGCCCGGCCGACGGTGAGCGCGGGTGGCTGTCGCTGCTGCCCCACCTGGTCGACCACGTCACCTGCTACACGATCAACACGCGCGGTCGGGGTCCCAGCGGCGACCACCCCGATCACGCACGTGAGCGGATCGTGGAAGACATCGTCGCGTTCGTGGAGAGCATCGGCGACGAGGTGGCGCTGTTCGGTCACTCCGCCGGTGGCACGCACGCCCTGGAGGCGGCGGCGCACACCGCATCGGTCAGCACGTTGGCGCTGTACGAGCCAACGCTGACCGATCTCGGGGACGAGCGTCTGCGCGCGAGGTTCCGCGACGCCTTCGTCCGGGTGCGGCGCGCCGTCGACGCCGGCCGACCCGAGGACGCCGCCTGGATCTTCCTGGACGAGCTGGCGATGGTCAACGACACCGAGCGCGCTCTGCTCGAGCAGGTCGGCGCCGCGCAGGCGATGGCGCCGCTGGTCCCCGTCGTCCTCGCCGAGGAAGCCGCGTCCGGCCCACCGCAGCTGAGCGACCTGTCGCTGCTCGACCGGATCACGATGCCGGTGGTGCTGCTGCACGGCGCTCGCACCGACCCGTTCTACACCGACGTCGTGGGGCAGCTCACCATGCGGCTCGCAGACGTCCGGACCAGCGAGATCCCCGACGTCGGCCACCTCGGACCGGAGATCGAGCCCGGACCGGTCGCCGCCGAACTGGTGCGGCAGCTTCACGCCGCCTCGCAGCCGGCCTGACCGCGTCGGACCGGTGCCGAACGTCAGCTGCCAGGCTGGACCTCAGCCGGCGGTGGCTGACCTCACCCGGTTCCGAACGTCAGCTGCGTGACGTGCTCGTAGGTCTCGCCGGGCCGCAGCACCGGCGAGGGGAAGCCGGGCTGGTTGATCGCGTCCGGCCAGCCCTGCGGCTCCAGGCACAGCCCGGCGAACGGCCCGTAGGCCACGCCGCCCTTGCCGGCCAGCCCGGCCGGGATGCCGGCGCCCGCGTAGACCTGTAGGCCCGGCTCGGTCGTGGCCAGCGTCAGGGTCCGGCCGCTGCCCGGTGCGGCGATCCGCGCGACCGGGGTCAGCGGTCTGGGGCCGCGGGCCAGGACCAGGTTGTGGTCCAGGGTCGGGCCGTGCGGTGCGTCCGGGTCGGCGAGCGCGGCCAGCCGGTCACTCACGACCGTATCGGTCCGCAGGTCGACGGCCGTGCCCACCACCTCGACGACCGCGCCGGTGGGCACGTTGTCGGCGTCGGTCGCGGTGAACGCGTCCGCGTCGACCTGCACGAGGTGGTCGCGGACGTCGCCGTGGTCGTGGCCCTCGAGGTTCCAGTAGCCATGCGAGGTCAGGCTCACCGGTGTCGGGGCGTCGGTGGTCGCGCGGTAGCGGATCGTCAGCGTGGGACCGTCGACCTCGTAGGTGGCGGTGACCTCGAGCGTGCCGGGGTAGCCCTCCTCGCCGTCCGGTGAGGTGGTGGTGAACGTCGCGCTGGTGCGGCTCGCGTCGACCAGCTGCCAGACGTGCCAGGACAGTGCGCGCGGCCCGCCGCCGTGCAGGTGGTGGTCGCCCTCGTTGGCCAGCAGCCGGTGCTCGCGTCCGTCCAGGGCGAACCGGGCATGCGCGATCCGGTTGGCGACGCGGCCGACCGTCGCGCCCAGGTACGGGTTCGGGCCGTCGAGGTAGTCCCGGCCGGTGTCGAAGCCGAGCGTCACGTCGGCGGGACGACCGTGCGCATCGGGTGCGACGGCGGTGACCAGCCCCGCTCCGACGTCGGTGACGCCGACCGTGAGCCCGTCGGCGACGTCGCCGAGTCCGACCAGGTGCAACGGCTGGCCGTCGGAGGTGTGCCCGAAGGGTCGGGGAGCGTCGTGTGCGGTCACGGTCGTGCCTCGGTCGGGGTGGGCGGGTCGGCCGGTCAGCCGGTCGGCCGGTCAGCCGAACCAGCGGTCGCGGAGCCGCTCGACGCCGTCGTCGGCGACGAACCGTTCGAGCAGGGTCTGCAGCCCGTCGAGGTCGAAGGTCAGGTCGACGTCCAACAGGACCAGCATCGCGATCGCGCCGGCGATCGCCATCGTGGTCAGCAGCAGCAGGAGCACGATCGCGTCGAAGAAGCGCCGGCCGATGGACTTGCGTCGGCGGCGGCGACGCGGCCGCGAGCCGGCGGCGCTGGTCGGGGCCGGTCGGGCGCCGCGCGGTG
>SKJX01000127.1 GCA_007121785.1 Nitriliruptoraceae bacterium | reverse complement strand
TCGCACCCAAGAAGCTCCAGCTCGGCAATGGGGTGGCACGCATCGTGCGAACCCAGCCGCGACCACGCTCCTCGGCGATGCTCTCACCGAAGGTGAAGATCGCCAACGACACGACCCCGTACGCGCAAAACGACACCATCATCATCGTGCCGACGTGGGTCCCCGCAGGCAGCACATTCGTCGGATCGGCATTGGTAAGCCCGAACATGGCGTACAGCAGCGCCGGCAGCGCCACCGCGCCGACCACGAACTGCATGGACCTCGCGGTGCTACGCACCTCGACAGCCGCGTACGTCACCAGCAGCCCCAGTTCTCCACCCTGCGGCCGCCACCGGGACCGCGACACCGGCGCTCGTTCGGACACCTCTGTGCTCCCCGTCGCCATCACGCCACCCCCTGTGTCGTTACGGACGGACCCGCCTGGGGCGTCGTGGCGCCCAGCTGCTCGAACGCATCCTCGAGATCCGCCTCATCCACCGACAGCCCGCGCATCCGAAAGCCACCCTGCACCAGCGGCACCACGACATGCTCTGCCGCATCCGCCCAGACCCGCAGCTGCTGCAGCCCATCTCCCACCGCAGCGTCGAGCGAGTGCACCGCACGGGGTTGCTCCACCCGCTCGACCCCGTCCCACGCCGCGACCACCTCGACGCCGGCATCCGTGGCCACCGTCACCGCAACACGAGCGACCTGTCGCTTGAGCACGGTCGGGGAGGCGTCGGCGATCAGACGGCCGTGCTGGAGCACGAGCACCCGGTCTGCCACCGCCTCCGCCTCGGCGAGATCATGAGTTGCGAACACCAACGTCACACCGTCTCCGGCATTGGCGCGAGCCTGTTCCCAGAAGCCACGGCGAGCCTCGACATCCATCGCCGCCGTCGGCTCATCGAGCACCAGCAGCTCAGGTGACCCCACGATCGCCATCGCGAGCAGCAGCCGCTGCCGCTCCCCACCCGAGAGCACCTCCACGGTCCGGTCACCCTTCGTAGCGAGGCCCACTCGAGCGAGCACCTCGTCCACCGCCAACGGCCACGGATAACTGCGTCCCACCAACCGCACCAACTCGGCGACGGTGACCTGACCGGGCAGCCCCGCATGCTGCAACATCGCCCCAATTCGAGGCCGCAACCCACCGCCAGGCGGCCGACCGAACACGCGAACCGCTCCGTCGCTGGGGCGACGCAGCCCGAGCACCACGTCGAACAGGGTCGACTTCCCCGCCCCATTCGCCCCCAGCACCGCAACCACCTCAGAACGATGGATCGCCGTCTCCACCTGATCGAGGGCCACCAGCTCGCCGTAGCGAACACCCACCTGCTTCAGCTCCAACACCGCCATGCCCACCTCGAATCGGCATCGGGTCCGTCTGCGAGTGACCGTACGCACCAGCACGTCGGAGCTCGTGTGCCGGAAGTCACGGAAGAACTGCGCCCGCAGGGAAGGGTCGGGCCGAGGGATGACGGATACTCCGTCGTTCAAGCTGCCTACGAGCGGCCACTGGGGACGTAGGTGAGGCCAACGATGCCGTTGTCGAGCTGCTTGACATCGACGAGCGAAAGCTCCGTGGTGTCAACCCCGTCGTAGAGCCGCTCGCCGCGCCCGGCGATGACCGGGAACAGCCAGAACAGGTACTCGTCGACCAAGCGATGCTCGAGCAGCGACCTGCTGAATGTCCCGCTGGTTCCGATCTTGAGCACGTCACCCCCCGGTTCTGCCTTCAGCTCGGATACCGCTGCAACTGCGTCATCGCCAAGAAGGGTCGCGTTCCACCCCACGTCGGTGAGAGTCCGGGAAGCCACGAACTTCGGCATGGCGTTCATCCGGATCGCGTAGTCGCCGACTGCATCCTCCATGGCCGGCCACACCTCGGCGTGGCTCTCGTAGCTGATCCGCCCGTACAGGAGCGCATCGACAGAGAAGAGCAACTCCGTCGAGTGCTGCTCGAACTCTCCTGCCCACCGGTTGGCGAGCCAGTCCTGCGGTGAACTGACCTGGCCGTCCAGAGTGATGACGGCCTGCTCGATGATCTTGCGCATGCCCGCTGTTCCTCCTGTAGGTGTCACGGTCGCCTGCAGGCGCACACGACCCGGGGGGCGAGGCTCATCGGTACATCCGCGGCCGTTTCTGACCACGTCGGGGAAACGACCGACGAAGACGCCGGTGGCCACGCTGGTCTACGTCCTGGGCGTCGTCGGTCTCGCGGGCCTGGAGCACGTCGACGGCCAGCCCCGCATGGTCGCTGGCGATCGGGCCGGTGCGTGAGTCGTGGAACGCCAGATCGGCTGACAGCACCCGGCCGGCACCGCCACGCCGCTGGAACGGGTCGCCGACGAAGACGTAGTCGATCCGCTTGCGGTTGACGTTCATCCCGTCGGCGATGGAGTTCGTCCGCCAGTCCTGGGTGTAGCCAGGTCCGGTGCCAGCCACCCGCCATGCGTCCTGCCAGAACGTCGTCCTGCCGTCGAGCGCTGTCAGGGAGCACAGGAAGCGGATCTCGTCGCTGTCGGGTTCCGCATTGAAGTCGCCGCACAGGATGGCCGGCATGGCGTCCCGCTTGGCCCCGAGGGGTGGCGTCGCGTCGAGGTCGCCCCGCACGGACCGTACGTAGTCGTCGATCGCGACCACCTGGGCCTGGCGATGATGGCCGTAGGTCGGGGCAGCGGCGAGGTGAGCCGAGAAAACGTCGAGCCCGGCCGTGCGGGCGTGCAGCAGCTCCCACGGCACCTGGGCGGGGAACGGATCGTCGTCGGGCACGACCGGCAGGCGCACGTAGGCGGACGAGTCGATCGGCCAACGTGACAGGATCGCAGAACCAAACCTCAACGAAGCATCAGCCCAGAGAGACGGGTCGAACGAGTCGCCACCGAAGGCGAGGTGCCAGGTGCCGCTGGCGTGCTCGGCGACCCAGCCTGCGGAGTTGGGCGTCTGAGCGTCCTCCCAGACCTCCTGGAAGCACACGATGTCTGGGGAGAGCTCGCCGATCCAGGCGACGACCTCGTGACGTCGATCGGCCCATCCCGGCTCCAGCAGCGAGCCGATGTTGAGCTGCACGACGCGCAGCACCCCACTATCTGTCGTCTCCACGGGGCCGGCCCTTCCCACGTCGTTTCCGTCAGCTGTCGATGCTCCGCGAGTGCTCAGGCGGCGACGAGGACCGAGGGCGCCCCTGCCGCGGTACCGACAAGCTGTTCTCCAGGCCCGTCCGGGTGCGGCCGCGTCGGAACGCGGTCCGGGTCAACCGCCAGCCCAGGTTGCGGCGCGCGTCCTGGGCGAGTGCCCGTAGACGTCCCACGGGCTGGGGCTCACGACCCTGTCCGAGCCGGCGCATCTGGTGCACGTACCACGGGGTCTCGCTGAGCAGCTGGAGCGTCCCTTTGGGTACGGGCGGTGTCGGCACCGCGATCTGGGCTTCGCCGGAGAGCACTCTGCGTGGGAGGTCGGGGACGAGCGTAAGCGGACGGGCGAGCCCGACGAGGTCGACGGTGCCGGACGTGACGACCGCTTCCATGGCCGCGGGGGTTCGCAGGCCACCGGTCAGCATCACCGGCAAGCGCGTTGTCGACCGCACGGCGGACACGTAGTCGAAGAAGTACGCCTCCCGCTCCCGAGTGCTGGCGGGCTTCGTGCTCAGCATGGCGGGCGCTTCGTAGGTACCTCCCGACACCTCCAGAAGATCGATACCCGCCGCCTCGAGGTAGGAGACGACCGTCATCGACTCCTCCTCGCTGAAGCCGCCGCGTTGGAAGTCGGCGGAGTTCAGCTTGACGCCGACCACGAAGCCGGCCGGCGCGATCTGCTGGATCGCCTCGATGACCTCGAGGAGCAACCGGGACCGGTTGGACAGCGACCCACCCCATCGGTCGGTCCGACGGTTCGTGAACGGAGACAGGAACTGGTTGAGGAGGTAGCCGTGGGCCGCGTGGACCTGAACGCCGTCGAAGCCGGCGTCGGCCGCGAGGCGAGCGGATCGCGCGAACCGGTGGATGATGTCGCGGATCTGGCTTTCGTCGAGCACCCGCGGCTGGGCGAACATGGCCGGCAGCATCCCCATCGGCACGGCTGACGGCGCGACCGGACGCGAGGAGACCACTCTGCTGCTCTGCCGCCCCGGGTGGTTGAGCTGGAGCCAGATGCGCGCCTCACCGTCGTGCGCTGCTGCCGCCAGCGCCGACAGCCCCTCGAGGCTCGATGCTCGCTCCGCAACGAGGTTGTAGGGCTCCGACAGCTGCGTGCCGTCGACCATCGCGTTCCCGGTGATCAGCAGCGCAGCACCACCTCGGGCCCAACGCCGGTACAGATCCTCGAGGACCGGGGTGGCTTGCCCACGGCGATCTGCCAGCTGTTCGCTCATCGCCGCCTTGACGAACCGATTCCGAAGGACCTGCCCGCAGGCAAGCGTGAAGTCCTCCGCCAACGCAGTGAACATGGATGGCTCCAGGGTGGTGGGATTCGAGTGCGGACCTGTGCCGGTGTCCGACGCGAGGGCCGGGCGCGCGCCGCCGCTGCCCTGCCGGTGCCGGGACGCCCGGGCGTGGCGTCGCAGCTCGTGCTGGTACCGACGGTCCGCGGACGCACGCAGCCGTGCCTCGCGCACCACCCGGTCCAGGTGATAGTCACCGGTCATGATGATCCCCTCCCCGGGCGGTCGTGGTCACGCCGGCCTTCGGCGCCCAGACGAACCGTCCGGAGGGTGCGCCGGCCGCCGCAGATGCACGGCGACAGACCTCCTCGCGACGTCCTTGCAGGAGCGACGCTACGTCGCGGTACCGCCCCGTACCTGTGCCAGAAGTCATGGCGTCTCGGCCGACGTGGCATCTCGGTTCGGGCCCAACAGCGCCAGGGCCAGGACCGCTCCCGTGATCGCGAAGGCCGCCACGACCCCGACGCCGGCGACCGAGGCTGTCGTGCGTGCGGCGAGGTGGCCCGAACCCGCCACCAGCTCCGAGGCGTACCGGCTGGAGAGGACCGCCGCGACGATCCCGACGCCGAGGGCGGTGCCGAACGCGAACGCGGTCTCCTCGAGGCCCGAGGCGAGGCCGGTCTGGCTCGCGGGCACACCCGCGAGCGCGGCGATCTGTGCGGCGACGAACGCGGCGCCCATGCCCGGTCCGAAGATGAGCAGCCCGGCGATGACGGACGGGGACGACGCGCCGACGTCGAGTGCCCATGCGAGCACGAGACAGGAGCCGGCGATCAGCAGAGTCCCGGCGATCGCCACGGCTCGCGGTCCGAGCCGGGTCACCAGCCGCTGGCCGGCGAGCACGCCCCCGATCGACGCGATCGTCATCGTTGCCACCGTGGCACCGAAGGCCGTGGCGGAGTACCCGAGCACCTGCTGGACGTGGAGGGTGACGAGCAGGAGCAGCCCGTCGACCGCCATGCCGGCGGTGAGGACGACGAGGTTGCCGCCGACCAGCCGCTTCGAGCGGAGCAGCCCGACCGGCACCAGGGGATCACGGACCCGGGCTTCGATCGCGGCGAACACCGCGAGGAGCCCGATCCCCGCCCCGAGCAGCCACAGGGTCCTGGGAGCCTCCCATCCGCCGTGAGGCACGGAGACGACGCCCGCCAGCAGCGACGTCATCGCAAGCGTCACCGCCACCGACCCGCCGACGTCGAGGCGGCCGCGCGCCACGGCCCGTGAGCCCCGAGGCAGCACGGCCGGGCCGACAGCGAGCACGGCCAGGCACACCGGCACGTTGGTGAGGAAGACCCACGGCCAGCCCACCAGGTCGGTCAGCGGTCCGCCGATCAGGAGCCCGGCCGTGGCCCCGACGCCACCGAGCCCGCCCCAGATCCCCAGTGCACGATTGCGTTCGGCGCCCTCGGGGAAGACCGTCAGCAATAGCGAGAGCGCCGCAGGGGTCATGACCGCGGCCGCGAGCCCTTGCAGCACCCGGGCTCCGACCAGGGCGGTCCCCGACCACGCGAGACCGCACAGCACCGACGCGGCCGCGAAGACCACGACGCTGGCGAGGAAGATCCGGCGGCGCCCGTAGAGGTCGGCGACCCGCCCGCCCAGGAGCAGCGTCCCGCCGATGGCGACGGCGTAGGCCGACGACACCCACTGCACCCCGGCCGGATCGAGGTCGAAGTCTTCGCCGATCGAGGGCATCGCGGCGAAGACACTCGTCGAGTCGAGGACACCGAGGAAGAACGCGGTGCACAGCACGGCCAGCGCCCACGGGCGCCGCCCCAGTGGGAGGGACGCAGGTTCTGGGTTCCCTCCCCGGGGCTCGGACGTCGACAGTTCGGTGGTGGGGTCGCTCATGGAGCCTCCGGGAAGCCGGCGAGGATTGCCTGCGCGACGCACGGCGCCGGGACCGAGGACGGCGTGGAGACAGACCCGTGCCAGCCGGGGAACTCATCGCCCGCAGCCACACCGGCGATCGCCGGGGACCGCGCCGCCGGGCTGTCCGTGCTTGGGCGGCGCGTGACCGAGTCAGCTGCCTCCGACGGCCCGCGAGCAGGATCAGCTCCTGTTCGGCGATGGCGCGGGCGCGCCCCTGAACGCCGGCATCGGCGATGAGCTGCGCCAGTGCCACGAGCGGCGGGGCGAGCCGTCAGTGCAAGCCGTCCCTAGCAACGGCGGTGTACAACGGTCTTGTTCACGTCAGGCGCGAACGAATGGGTCGCATGCTGTGCTGAGGTTCACGGTCGCTGTCGCCGCGGGGGGCGTCGTCGGCCTGCTCGCGGGTCTGGCGATGGCAGCCCTCGGCGCCCGGACGGTGGGCTATGTCGCTGCCATCACGCTCGCTGGCTGGAGCGCCGCCGTCGCCGTGACGTGGCGTTCTGCGCCCCACGCCGGCTGGAGCATCGCCGCCGTGGTGGCCCCGCTCGGGGCCACGCTGATCGTGGCCGCTCCGCGTCCCTACGCGGCCGGGCCGGACCGGCTGTCGGCTCCGAGCTCGTTCCGCACCGACGACGGTCAGGTCATCGCCTACCAGGAGTTCCATCCCCCGTCGGCGGACGGGGCGGTGCCGATGGTCTTTCTCAACGGCGGGCCAGGTGTGTCCACACGCTCTCAGGACACCTCCTGGCTGACCGGGATTTCGAGGACGCGTTCGGTCGTCGTCTACGACCAGGTCGGCGCCGGCGACTCGTCCCGCCTCCACGACCCCACCGGCTACACGCTGAAACGCGCCCGGCAGGACCTCGAGCAGGTTCGTCGCCACCTCGATCTCGATCGCATGATCCTGGTCGGCCACTCGTGGGGTGCCGTGGTCGCGGCCGAGTACGTGGCCCACCATCCGCACCACGTCGAAGCATTCATCGCGCTTGCCCCAGGCGCGTTGACACCGGGCGTGGATGTCGCCGACGACCCCTCGGTCCGGCTCCGTGGCGCGGATCGGGCACGGCTGCTGGGCCGACTCCTGCGCCCTCGGGAGCTGTACGCCTACGGCCTGGCCACCATTGACGTCCACGTGGCGCACCGGGTCGCGGGCGACGACGAGATGGACCGCCGCTACGACGCGATCCTGCGGGCGGTCTGGCCCGCGATGTTCTGCGACGCGTCGCTGGCGAAGGACCTTCCTGCCCCCCGGGGGGCTTCTACGCGAACCACGTCGGGCAACAGGCCGCGCGCGACGTGGTGGACGTGCCGGTCGCCGACCCTCCCGCGACGCTGGTCGTCAAGCCCCAGTGCGACTACCTGTCGTGGTCGGTCGTCGACGGCTACGTCGACGACCTCGCTGCCCAGGTCGCGTACGTCCCGGGCGCGGGCCACGCCGTGCACCTGGAGCAGCCCGGGGACGTCGCCGAGGTCCTGGAGGACTTCGTCGCCGGCCGCACACCCGGCGGGCTGCTCGAGGCGCCGAAGACCGTGCCGGCAACGTTTCGGGGCCCACCGTGACACGACCTCGGCGTCGCGAGCCCGACGTCCGACCTGCGATGAGTCCGGGAGCTCGGGTGGGTCAGTACCAAGGTCAGCACCGATTCGAGCCACCGATGGTAGGAGGACAGAGGATGGTCGTGACCGAGGGGCGAGCCAGTCCTGGACTGCCGGCGGCGGACTTCGAGGAGATCGTCGGGCCGCTGCGCCGCGAGCTGCTGGTCCACTGCTACCGGATGCTCGGGTCGATGCCCGATGCGGAGGACGCCGTCCAGGACGCGTTGCTTCGTGCGTGGAAGGGTGCCTCGAGGTTCGAAGGCCGCAGCTCCCACCGGACGTGGCTCTACCGGATCACGACGAACGTGTGCCTCTCCCGGCTCGCGCGACGCTCTGCCAGGCTGCTACCCGTCGATCTCGGCCCAGCCGGCGACCCCGCTCCCGGCGCTGCGTGGCCCCGGCTCGAGGGCGCCTTCGTCGGTCCGTTCCCGGACGTGCTCTTCGCAACACCGGACGCCGACCCCGGCGCCGCGTACGAGACGCGGGAGGCCGTCGAGCTGGCCTTCGTCGTGGCCCTGCAGCAGCTCACCCCCCGCCAGCGGGCCGTCCTGCTCCTGTTCGACGTGCTGGGCTTCTCGGCCAAGGAGACCGCCGCGACGATGAAGGTGACGGTCGCATCGGTCACCAGTGCCCTGCAGCGGGCACGCCGGACCATGAAGCACCACCTTCCGGATGCGAGCCAGCAGCAGACCCTCCGAGCGCTCGGAGACGATCAGCTCCGGACATTGGCGAGCCGGTACGCCGACGCGTGGGAGCGAGGCGACGTGGCCGACATCCTGGCACTGGTGACCGACGACGTGACCTTCTCCATGCCCCCGCACCCGATCTGGTTCTCCGGACGGCAGGCAGTCGCCGAGTTCCTCCCCGCCGGTCCCCTGCGACTGACCTGGCGTCTGGTGCAGACGCATGCCAACGGGCAGCTCGCCTTCGGGTTCTACACCCGGAGCCCCGACGGTGGCCCCTACGTCGCACACTCGCTGGACGTAATCACCGTGTGCGACGACCGGGTCGCGGCGATCACCGCCTTCCTCGAGCAGGGGGCCGACGACTTCACTCGGTTCGGCCTCCCTGCCACCCTCACGGAGACGCGCGCATGACGACCGAAACAGCCGGCCTGGTCCGCTCCATCGACGGCACGACCATCGCCTTCGAACGCCGGGGCGAGGGGCCCCCGATCATCCTTGTCGACCCTGCCGGCGGGTACAGCGGCTTCGACACCATCAGGGGCCTCAGCCCGCTGCTCGCCGACGAGTTCACCGTCTACTGCTACGACCGCCGGGGCCGCGGCGGGAGCACGGACACCCTGCCCTACGCCATCGGCCGCGAGGTCGAGGACCTCGCGGCCGTCGTCGCCGAGGCTGACGGGCACGCCTCCGTCTACGGGTTCTCCTCCGGCGCGCTGCTCGCCTGCCACGCGGCGGCGGACGGGGTCCCCATCGACCGGCTCGTGCTGCTCGAGCCGCCATTCTCCTCTCCCGGCGTGCTCGAGGCCGATGAGGGTCTCGGCGACGAGGTGGCCGGGCTGGTCGCCGCCGACCGGCGGGACGAGGCGGTCACGCACTGGCTCACCGCGGTCGGGGTCCCGGCCGAGATCATCGCGCAGATGGAGCCCGTCCGACCCGCACTCGAGGCGGTCGCCCACACCCTGGTCTACGACGCAGCCATCGCGACGGCGCCCCTGACCGACCTCGTCGGCAAGGTCACCACCGAGACCCTGGTCCTCGACAGCGACGGCAGCGACCCGGCCCTGTCACGGGCGGCCGTCGAATGTGCACGGGCGCTGCCGAACGCACGCCACCGAACGCTCCCAGGTGACTGGCACGGCGTCGACGACGAGGTGCTCGTGCCGGCAATCAAGGAGTTCCTGCTCGGTGAGGGCTGGAGCGGCGGCACGAGTCCGTGACCCCGCTCGATCGGGCGACGCGCATCGCCGAGCAGCTCACCGGGAGTCGTGAGGTGCAGCCTGGGTGATGACCAGCCGGGACCTGCCGACGGTGGACGGGGACATCCGGTTCGCCCGCGGCGATGTCCGCTCCGTCCACGAGGCGATGACCACCGCGGCCGGCGCCGATGACCTGTGGGTCGTCGGTGGCGATGACCTGGCCGGCCAGTTCGCCGACGCCGGCCTGCTCGACGAGATCATCCTGCACATCGCGCCGGTGACGCTGGGCGGCGGCGCGCCGCTGCTGCTCGCGCATCCGTCACGGAGCAGTGTCGATGATCCCGTCGGCCAGGCGCCGTCCGTCCTTCAGATAGAAGAACAGGATCACGAACATCAACAGCAGCGCGGCGATGGTCTCGAAGGCCACGACCGCGGCGGTCCACTGGGAAAACCAGCACGTCTGTCGCCCTGATCCGTGAGGACGAGGAGCAGCAGCGCACGTGCCGGTCGCACGGTCCGATGCGGCGTGAGCCACGGGTCTCGCCGCAGCGTTCGCCGGTGTCTGCGCAGCGCCGCGTCTCGCATGGCGGCTGGGACCGCGTAGCATTCGCTGTCGGTCGTGCGGTGAAAGGGACGGCATGGCGACGTCTGTCGAGCAACGACCGCAGTCAACCGCGGACCGGCTGGCGCGTCGCGTGCTGCGCGTCGAGAACGCCGATCCCAAGGCCCTGATGCC
>SKJX01000054.1 GCA_007121785.1 Nitriliruptoraceae bacterium | reverse complement strand
GCTGCGGCGCTCCACGGGCCTGCGGATCGCCGCGGGCCTCGCGCCGGCCGGGGTGCTGATCGCCACGCTGTTCGGCACGGCGGTGGTGCTGGCGGTGACCCGCTCGCTGGGGATGGGGCCGTTCGCGGCCGGTGACGGCGCCTCGCTGGAGGCCTACCGCCGGCTGTTCGCCGATCCGGAGTTCCCCCGCTCGCTGGCGCTGACCGCCCACGTGGCCGTCACCTCGACGTTGCTGTCGGTGGCGCTGGGGATCGGGGCGGCGCTGGTGCTGCGGCGCGTCGGGCGCGGCTCGCGGTGGCTGACCACGCTGTTCCAGCTCAACCTGCCGGTGCCGCACGTCATCGGGGCGGTGGCGATCCTGGCGCTGCTCGGCCAGAGCGGGCTGGTCTCGCGCATCGCCACCCAGGTGGGGGTGGTCGACGGGCCGGGGGCGTTCCCGGCGCTGGTGTTCGACCCGTACGCGTTCGGGGTGATCGCCCAGTACGTGTGGAAGGAGGTGCCGTTCGTCGGGATCGTGGCGCTGGCGATCCTGCACGCGGTCGGCGACGACTTCGACGACGCCGCCCGGACCCTGGGCGCCGGACCGTGGCAGCGCTTCCGGCACGTCACCCTGCCGCTGCTGCTGCCCGGTGTGCTCGCGGCGGCGATCGTGGTCTTCGCCTTCTCGTTCGGGACGTTCGAGGTGCCCTTGCTGCTCGGCCGCAGCTTCCCCGCCGTGCTGCCGGTGCTCGCCCACCGGCGCTATACCGACATCGACCTGGACGCCCGGCCGGAGGCGATGGCCATCAGCGTGGTCATCACCCTGGTGGTGGTCGCCGCGGTGGTGGTCGGTGGCGTGCTCGCCCGCCGCGGCGTGCGGAGGGTCGGCGCATGAGCGCACCGACCGCCCCGCGTCACCGCCTCGCCGGCGTGGCCGCGACCGGGATCGTCGGCCTCCTGCTGCTGCCGTTCGTGCCGCTGGTGCTGACCAGCCTCTCGCGCGGCTACTTCCACCCGCAGGTGCTGCCTGCCGAGTGGAGCCTGCGGGCGTGGTCGCGGGTGCTCGCGCCCGGCTCGGCGGCGTGGCCGGCGCTGGCCGACACCGTCGTGGTGGCTGTGGCGGTGACCGCGACGTCGCTGCTGGTCGGGATCCCGGCCGGGCGGGTGCTCGGCGCCCACCGGTTCCGGGGCCGGCGGGTGGTCGAGCTGCTGCTGCTCACCCCGGTGCTGGTGCCGACGATCGCGGTGGCGCTCGGCATCCATGTGGTGATGATCCGGCTCGGGCTGGACGGCGGGCGCCTGGGCGTGGTGCTGGTCCACCTGGTGCCGGCCACCCCCTACGTGGTGCTGCTGACCGGCGGGGTGTTCGCCAACGCCGACCTCGAGCTCGAGGCGCAGGCCCGCTCGCTGGGGGCGTCGCGGTGGCAGGCCTGGTGGCACGTCACCCGGCCGCTGGTGGCGCCGGGCATCGCGGTCGCCGCGCTGTTCGGTTTCCTGGTCTCCTGGGGGCAGTACGCACTGACGCTGGTGATCGGAGGTGGCCAGGTGGTGACCCTGCCGATCCTGCTGTTCGCCTCCGCGTCGGGCGGCGACGAGGCGGTCACGGCCGCGGTCGCGCTGTTTCACGGCCTGCCGGCGGTCGTCGCGCTGGTGTTCATGGCGCGGGTGCTCGGCCGAGGCGTGCCCACCGTGGCGGGTGTGCGATGACCGACGTGCACCTCGACCGGCTGACCAAGCGCTACGGGCGCGAGGTCACTGCGGTGTCCGATCTGACGCTGACCGCCCCCGCCGGGCAGGTCACCGCGCTGCTCGGGCCGTCCGGCTGCGGCAAGACGACGGCGCTCAAGCTCGTCGCCGGGCTGCTGGCGCCGACGGCCGGGCGGGTGTGGTTCGACGACCGTGACGTCACCGACGTGCCCGCCGAGCGGCGCGGCGCGGTGATGGTGTTCCAGGACCACCGGCTGTTCCCCTACCTCTCGGCGGCCGACAACGTCGCGTTCGGGCTGCGCATGCGCGGGGTGGGCGCCCGCGACCGGCGCGCGGCCGCGACGGCGATGCTCGAGCGGGTGGGCCTGGCGGGGCTCGGCGACCGCCGTCCGGCACAGCTCTCCGGCGGCCAGCGGCAGCGGGTGGCGCTGGCCCGTGCCCTGGTGCTCGACCCGGACGTGCTGCTGCTCGACGAGCCGCTGGCCAACCTCGACGTCCATCTGCGCGACGACCTGCGCACGCTGCTGCTCGACCTCCAGGCCGAGCGCGAGCTGACGATGCTCGTGGTCACCCACGACCAGGAGGAGGCGGTCGTGCTCGCCGACCACCTCGCGCTGGTCTTCGACGGCGTGCTCCACCAGCACGGCGCCCCGCGCAGCTTCTTCGAGCGCCCGGCCACCGCCGCGGTGGCCCGGTTCTTCGGCACGCCCAACCTGCTGCCCGGCAGCCGTGACGGCGACCGGGTCACCACCCCGCTCGGCCGCTTGCGGGTCGCCGACGGCGTCGGTCCGGACGGTCCGGTCACGCTGGTCGTCCGTCCCGAGCGCATCGTCCCCGCCGCCGACCCGGCCACGGAGAACGCGGTCGTGGCGAGCGTGCTCTCCTCGAGCTTCCTGGGCACCCGCACCCGCGCGGTCGTCGAGGTGGCGGGCCACCGGCTGACCGTGGACACCGCCGGTGACGAGCTCGCCGACGTCGGCCCGGGCGCCGAGCTGACGCTGGCGCTGCCGGCCGAGGCGCTGTGGCACGTGGCACGCGAGGCCGGGGGTCCCGCGGCCGTGGCCGACGGGCTGCCGGCCCG
>SKJX01000143.1 GCA_007121785.1 Nitriliruptoraceae bacterium | reverse complement strand
CGGGCCGAGCAGCCGGTACTGCAGTCGTCGCAGGTCGTCGCGGATAGTGACCAGCTCCTCGTCGAGCACGATGCCGCTGGCCAGGGTGATCCGGCGGCGGTCACCATCGACCTCCACCTGCTCCATGCGGGGGAACCAGCGGGTCACCGACGAGGGGTCGCCCACCAGCGCCCAGGCCGTGTCGGCCGGGCAGCCGATGAAGACGTGTCGCCGGATCGTGGCCACGCACCTCTCCCGCTCCACCACCTCGAGCGCCCCATCTCGCCAGGTCATGCGCCGTCGACCATCGCAGAGGCGACCCACGCTGTCCAGCGCACGTCGGGTCGGCACGGGCTGGCATCCTGCGTCCGACGGCGGCACGCTTGCCCGATCGTGTCGACGTGGAGGGCCCGTGGCCAGCAAGGGACGCAAGCGCAAGCAGCCCCGGCCGTGGCAGACGGCGGGCCCGCCGCCGGCCCCGCCAGAGCCGGGAGCGCAGCGTGCCCGCGACTGCCGCACCAAGGTCGCCCACGCCAACCGGGTCGCCGCCGAGCAGGCCGCGCTTGAGCACGAGCGCGACTTCGGAGAGCCCAAGTCCGTCTACGACTGCCGCTGGTGCGGCCGCTGGCACGTCGGCGCCCCCCGCTGAACGGGCCCTGACCTGCCGCCAAGGGTGGTCGGGTAGGCTTCGAGCGCGCTCCTTCGAGACCTGGTTTGTGGCGTCCGTGGGGTGCCATGGCGACCTGGACGACGGGGAATTCGTTGGTGCGTGAAGCAACCGTGGCCCTGGTGGCCGCCACGATGCTGCTGGCGCCGTTGAGCATGCTCCCGGCGTCAGCAACCGAGCCGCGAACGGTGGAACTCGCCTGTCCTCGCGGAGAGGTGCCCGTGCCCTCCTTCGAGGACATCGGGCCGCCTCACGAGGGTGCGGTTGCCTGCCTCAACGGCTACGGCATCGCCCAGGGACGCTCAGCAGATCGGTTCGTTCCGAACAGTCCCGTGACCCGGGCGCAGTTCGCCACCTTCGTGCACGGTGTCCTCGTCGAGGCCGGCGTGGCGCCGACATCGGACGGGAGTGGCTTCGACGACGTCCCGGAGTCCTATGTCCACGCCGAGGCGATCGTCTCGCTCGCGTCTGCGACGCCACCGGTCGTCCGAGGCCACGACGACGGCACCTTCCGGCCGACGGATCCGATCACCCGGCAGCAGGCGGCGAGCATCACCCACCGGGCGCTGCAGGTCGCGGACGCGGGACCGCCCGAGTCCGACACGGAGTGCCGGTTCTCCGACCGGAGCGAGATCAGCCCCGCCCACCGCGACGCCGTGCACCGCCTGTGTGAGCACGGTGTCGCGACAGGTCGTGCGGACGGTTCCTTCCAACCGCAGGGCAGCATCCTCCGTGGCCAGGCCGCGTCGTTCGTCGCGCGTGGACTCGACGTGCTGGTGAGCGTCGGCGGGGTCGAGCCGCCGTTTCCCATCCGCGTCGAGGTACTGGCCGAAGGCCTCGACGCCCCCTGGGAGGTCGTCGAACGCGAGGACGGTCGGCTCCTGGTGACCGAGCGCGACAACGGGCGCATACTTGAGCTGCGCGACGACGGTGGTACCCGTGTCGCCCACACATTCAGTGACGTGCAGGCGCCGGTTTCCACCGGCCTGCTCGGCCTCGCTGCCGAGCCGGGCGGGGATCGGTTCTACGCCTACTACTCCAGCACCGCTGGTGACAATCGGATCGTGCGCTTCGTGCCGGGAGGCCCCGAGAAGGTGATCCTGTCCGGGATCCCGATGGGGGACTTCCACAACGGCGGACGGATTGCTTTCGGCCCTGATGGGTACCTCTACGTGACCACCGGCGATGTGACCCCGAACGATTCGTCGAGCACGTCCTACCACGAGCAGCGACTGCCGGTGGGCGATCCTGAGAGCCTGGCGGGCAAGATCCTGCGGCTGGAAGCCGACGGTGGTGTCCCTGCCGACAACCCGTTCGGCAACGAGGTGTACGCGAAGGGATTCCGCAATCCGCTCGGCCTTGGGTTCGACGCTGCCGGTCAGGTCTGGGCCACGGAGATGGGGGACCGGGACGACGATGAGGTCAATCTGATCCAGCCGGGCGCTCACTACGGTTGGCCTCACGTCACCGGAGCCGACACCGGAGACGGGCGCTACGTCCCGGCGGTGTTCGTTCGGCAACCGCCGGTCGCTTCCTGGTCGGGGATGGCCGTCGCCGACCAGGACCTCGGGTTCGCCGACGAGGGTGACCTCCTGGTGGGCGCGCTCCGCGGTCAGAGGCTGTGGCGCCTGGTCCCGGATGGTTCGCGGATCGTTCAGGCTGAGTCGCTGCTGGTCGACCAGATCGGGCGCATTCGGCAGGTCGTTCCGGACCGCGAGGGCGGCCTCTACGTACTCACGGACAACGCGTCGCGAGGCATCGGCATCTTCAACGGTGATGCCGTCCTGCGGCTGACGGCTCGCTGACCCGGTCCTGGCTCCCGGCGCATGGCCCGGGCAGGTGCTGGGCGTCGTTGCCCCGGCCCACCTCGGTGTCCCCCCGCTGAGCCGTCTTGTGGAGCCTCCGCGGTCGTGTCACAGGCCGTGTGTACGGTCCTTGGATCAGCGATCGACACCGGTCGACGGCACGCCGACGACAGACGGGGAGCAGCACGTGGTCAGGTTCGTCCACACCGCGGACTGGCAGCTGGGCATGCGCCGGCACTTCCTCGACGAGGACGCCCAGCACCGCTTCAGCCAGGACCGCCTCGATGCGGTGTCGGCCGTCGGCCGGCTCGCCGCCGAGGCGG
>SKJX01000120.1 GCA_007121785.1 Nitriliruptoraceae bacterium | reverse complement strand
TCGCGCCCGACTGGCTCGCCGACGCCCTCCTCGCCCGGCACACCACCTGCACCCACCCCACCTGCCGCACCGCCGCGCGACGCGGCGATCTCGACCACGCCACCCCCTGGTGGCCGATCGATGACCGCCCAGGCGGCAGCACCGACCAGGCCAACCTCGCCCCCGTCTGCGCTCGACACAACCGCAGCAAGGAACCCGACGGCTGGCAGGCAACCCAGCACCCGGATGGGCGGCGGACCTGGCACCACCCCCGCTCCGGCCTCACCGCCGACGTCCCACCGGACACTCGACCACCCGCTGACCGCACCAACCGGCACACGGCCGGGTCCGACCCACCCGCTGACCGCACCAGCCGGCACACCGCCGGGTCCGACCCACCCGCCGACCACACCAGCCGGCACACCGCCGGGTCCGACCCACCCGCCGACCGCAGCTAGCGCGCCCCGGCAAGGATCGAACGCCGCCGGGGTGCCGCAGCCCGCAGCCCGATCGCACGGACGTCGACGTGGCCGGCCTCGCCGCCGGCCGCTTCGTCATGCCGGGCCGCAGCTCGGCGACCGCCTCCCGACCGGCCACCCATCACGGACCGGCGCACACCACCCGCCGACCCCCGCCGCCGTCCGATCGCCGTTGATCGGGGAGCGACCGCGCGTCACTCGCCGACGGCGGATGCCCACGTCGACGCAGCCGGCTGGGCCGCTTCGACCGCTTCGAGGTCCAGCGAGGCGAACAGGTCGTCCTCCGGCGGCTGGATCAGCACGTCGGAACGCAGCAGGCGGTAGGCCTCGTACGGGTAGAGCTCCCGTTCGAGCTCGCGCGGGACCTCGAACCAGTGCCCGTTCGGGTCGATCTGGGTCACGTGGGCCTTGAGCGCCGCATCACGCCGCTCGAAGTGGTCCGGGCACCACACCTTGGCGTCCGGCCCCCGTTCAGGCTCGTCGGTGAGCCGCCTGGACAACCGCTCGAGGAACTCGCCGGTCATGCCCGCGTCGACCATCGCGTCGTAGAGCGCCCGCACCCGCTCGGCCGGGAAGATCTGCGCCGCGTACACCTTGGGGACCCGCCACGGCGGTAGGTCAGCGCCCGACTCGTCGCCGAGGTCGGCATCCGGGTCCTCAGCGAACTCCAACCCACGCATGGTGACCAGGTGGTTCATGATGTGGTCCGCGTGTGGGTAGCCACCGTCCTCGTCGTAGGTGACGACCACGTGCGGCCGCTCATTGCGGATGATCGCGGCGACCTTGCGGGACGGCTCATCCAGCGGGGTGCGGGAGAACGTGCCCGGGGGCACGTCTGCGGGGTCCTCGTGGTACCCGGAGTCGACGTAGCCCAACCCGTACGTCCGGGTGAACCCGATCGCGGCCACCGCCGCCGCCAGTTCCTGCGCCCGCACGTCGCCCATCTGCTCGGGCGCCGCGACCCCGGCGCCGGGGTTGAGCACGTCCCCGGCCTCCCCGCCGGTGCAGGTGATCAGCGACACCTCGGCCCCGTCGTCGACGTAGCGGGCAGCCGTCGCCGCCCCCTTGGACGCTTCGTCGTCGGGATGGGCGTGCACGAACAGCAGGCGGCGGTTCACGCGTCCTCCTCACGGGTTCCGGGGTCAGCGGGCGGGTCGGCGTCGAGACGGCTCGGCTCGTCGGGGCGGCTGCGGCGGTGGTCGTCGTTGCGCGCGTCGCGGGGCCGGCGAGAGGAACGTGCCTGCCAGGCGGACGCCAACCGCGCCCCGGCCGGGCTCTCCTCCAGCGTCCGCAGGGCGTCGCGTACCAGCGTCACCGCGCCGTCGACCTGCTCGCGGTCGCCGGACAGGCGCACCAGCATCGGCGAGCCGGGGTAGCTCCCCAGTTTGACGTGCGGGAAGCGTTCCTGCACCTCGACGAACGTCAGGTTCAAGGCGCTCTCCGGGAACCCGTGCTCGATCTCAGCGACGGCGGGGACGGGGTTGCGGTCGGCGAGGAGCACCGGCTCGACCACCTGTCCGACGATCGCGCGGAACTCCGCCGGGACGCCCGGCAGCACCACGATGCTGACGCCGCCGTCGTCGACCCCACCATCCACGTCGACGACCACGCCGGGAGCCCAGCCACCCTCACGCCACAGCAGCCGGCTCCCCGCGGGGATGCGGGCCATCCGGCCCAGGTGCCAGGCGAAGTCGTCGGAGACCTCCATGCCCTGGTCACGGGTCCAGGCCAACGCCTGCTCGATGCGCTGGCCGATGTGCGGGTCCTCGACCAGATCGCGGCCGAGGCTGGCCGCGATCGCCTCGTAGGTGAGGTCATCGGGGGTGGACCCGATCCCGCCGGAGGTGAAGACCAGCCGCGGTGACGGGCGGGCGAGCTCGGCCGAGAGGGCCTCGTCGATCGCTTCGGCGTCGTCGGGGACGACGTGGACACGCGCCAGCGGGACGCCGTGGTCGCGCAGCCGGTCCGCCAGCCACGGCGAGTTGGTGTCGGTGACGTAGCCGCCCAGGATCTCGTCACCCACGACGACCAGCGAGGCTTCGAGCATCGTCAGACGTCCTCGGCAGGAGACGGGGCCACGGTGCGGCGCGACGGGCCGGCCGGCAAGGGTAGCCCGCAAGGTGGGTGCGGCGATCGGGCCGGACCCTGGTGCGGACACCACCGACGCGTGCGACGAGCGGGAGGTACGCCCGTCGCTGGTAGCGTCCGATGGCGTGTACCTCGCCCCGGACGACGCCAAGACCGACGTCATCCTCGCTGCCGCGACGGCCGTGCTCGGCCTCACGCTTCGGGGGTTCGTCGCCAGCCTGCCGTTCTACCCACGGCCCGGGTTG
>SKJX01000005.1 GCA_007121785.1 Nitriliruptoraceae bacterium | reverse complement strand
GCCGAGCCCGGCGGCGTCGACGGCGGACGAGCCGAGCCCGGCGGCCGCACCGACGGCCGATGCGCCACCTGCACCCGTCGTGGCGTTGCACGACCCGGATGCGGACGCCCTCCGTGGGGCCCTCACCTACCTCGAGGTCTCCCGGGAGCTGCCCGACGACCGGCCGGACCCGGCGCTGGAGGTCGCCGGCGACCCCGATGCCGACGGTCTCGTGGTGTGGCTCGAGCAGCGGTCCGGTGATGAGCGGCTCGCCACCCACCGGCTGGAGGTCACCCGGCTGGCTCTGGAACGCGCCGCCTGCCCCCCGCGGCGGCGCGTCCACCCCGCCGAGACGACCGTGCTGGTGCTCCACAGCAGCGACCGGATCGCTACCCCGACCCTGACGGCCCTCGACGAGCCACCGGCCGGCATGACCGAGCACGTCGACGATCGCCTCGGCCCACCGTTGCTGCCACCGGCCGGTCGCGACCGGCTCGATGTCGAGGTGGCGTGGCTGCCCGCCCAGCAGCTGGACCGCACCGTCGCGGACCAGGCCGTCAGCTGGGGTCGGCAGCGGCGGTGCGTGGTGATCCCGGCCCCGCTGGGGGGTGACCCGACCCAGCGAGCCGCGTTGCTGCTCCGCCTGACCGGCGCCGGCGTGGCCTGCCTGGCCACCCCGGACGCGTTGCGCGGACTCGACCTGCTCTCCGCGCCGCTGCTGACCTCCATGGATGCGCAGGCCGTCGGTGGCGCGCTCGGTGATGAGGTCGGCCACCCGGTGACCGACGACCTGGCGCTCGCGGCGCTGACCGCCCGCCAGAAACGAGCCGCTTGGCGCGACCACGATCTGAGGCTCGTCTGGGGCCCCGACCAGGGATCGCAGCTCGCGACGGGTGGTGACGCGCTCGGTGGCCTCGCGGCGGGTGGCACCTCCGTGGTCGGCGACGTCGCGGTGGGCGGTGGAGCCGGACGCTCCTGGCGCCCCCAGCTGCGTCCGGTGCGGCGGCCCAGCGTCACCGTCGCGCTCACCAGCCGGCGGCCCGCCGCGCTCCCGTCCGCGATCGCGATGTTGGCCGCCCAGCGCGACGTCGACGTCGAGGTGGTCGTCGCCCTCCACGGCGTCGGGAACGTCGAGCAGGTGGAGCGCCAGCTCGCCGCCGCCGAGCTGCCCGGACGGGTGCTGGCGCTGGACGCCACGGTGCCGTTCGGCGCCGCGATCAACGCCGCGGTGGCAGCGGGGAGCGGCGAACTCGTGCTCAAGTGGGACGACGACGACCTCTACGGTCCCGACCACGTGCTCGATCTGGTGCTCGCGCAACGCCAGACCGGTGCCGGGCTGGTCGGCAAGGCCCCGGAGTTCGTCCACTTCGAAGCGGACGGTCACACCATCTGGCGGACCCCCGGCCGTGCGGAAGCGCCGTCGCTCGGGTTGGCGGGCGGCACCTTCCTCACGCCGCGTGCCTTGCTGGACGAACTGGGCGGCTACCCCCCGGTGACCCGTTCGGTGGACCACCACCTCAAGCACCGCGTGCAGGACGCCGGCGTCGGGGTGTTCCGGACCCACGGGTTCGGGTTCGTGCTGCGTCGCCACGCCCAGGGCCACACCTGGGAGGGCACCGAGGACCGCTACCGTTCGCAGGCGCAGCGCACCTTCGAGCATCTCCCGGCGGTGCTCGAGTTGGGCACCGCTGCGGCGCTGACCCACCTCGCCGTGGACGTGGCCACGGCCGTTGGCCCCGCGGCCACCGATCGCGACGAGATGGCGCCCCTGGCCCCGCACGTCGCCGACCCGGACGGTCACGATGGCTGAACCCACCGTCGCCCACGGCGACGTCGCCGGCGGCGCAGACCGTCCGAGCCAGCCGAGCCGCTCGGTGCCCGGCTGGTGGTGGGCGCTGGTCGCCGGGCTGGTCGTGGTCGTGCTCGTCACCCGCATCGCCGGGCTGGACGTGAGCCTGTGGTGGGACGAAGCGTTCACCGCCAACCGGTACGTCCGTGGCGGACGGTCCACCTTCCTCGACCCCGAGCTGTACTTCGCGAACAACCACGTGCTGTTCACCGCGCTGGCATGGGCGACCACCCGGCTGCTGGGCACCTCCGAGCCGGTCCTGCGGCTGTGGGCGGTGATCCCGGCGCTGGCCGCCCTCGGTGTGCTGGTCGCCTGGTCGTGGCGGCGCCATGGTGCGGCCGTGGCCACGGTCGCGTTGACCGCGATCGCCGTCTCCCCGCTGGCCCTGGCCAACAGCATCCAGGCGCGCGGTTACGGGCTGACGCTCCTGGCCGCGACGGTGCTCCTGGTGGTCCCCGTCGCCGAGGACCGCGCCCCCACCTGGCGCGGTGATCTCGCCGTCACGGCCGCTGGCGCCGCGGGGATGCTGACCTTCCCGCCGATGGTGACCCTCTACCTGGCGCACACCGGCGTGTGGTTCCTGCGCCGCCAGCGGGCCCGGTGGCGGCTGGTGCTGCTGACGGCGGCTGCCGGGGGGCTGGCCGCCGCCGTCTACCTGCCGCTGCTCACCCTGCTGGCCGAGCGCGCCGACCGTGTCGGCAGCCGGTTCGCCGACCCCATCACCTGGTGGTCGCCGGTGATCGCGCCCCTGCAGCTGGTGGGCGGCACCAGCTTCGCCCTCGGCCGGGGCGAGGTGTTGATCTGGAGCCTGCCGGCGGTCGTCGCGCTGCTGCTGGGCCTGGTCGGTGTCGCCACGATCCTGCTCGACGGACGCGTGCGCCGGACCGCCGATCCCGCGGACGCCCGAGGAGCCGATGTGGTCGGCAGCGACCGGCGGCCCGGGGTGGCCCGCGGGGACCGGCGGCCCGGG
>SKJX01000008.1 GCA_007121785.1 Nitriliruptoraceae bacterium | reverse complement strand
CCCCACCCGGGTCCCACCCGCCAGCGCCGCCGGGGGCGACGCCAGGCGGGGGCCACACCGGGGCCGGCGGACCGGCGTGGCCGACGTTCGCCACGTCGGGCGGATCGGGTCAGCGGTCCGGTCCCGAGCATCGAGCCCCGTTCGGCGGCCGGGTCCTGCCGCTTCGTCCGATGAGCCTCAGCGATCTGCTCGATGGCTGCTTCCGTGGCCTGCGTGCGACGTTCGGCCCGGTGCTGGTCCTGGTGCTGGTCCTGGTGGCGCCGCTCACCTTGCTGTCGAACCTGACGCTCTCACGCATCGCGCCGGCCACCTTCGAGAACCCGTTCGGCCTGCCGGCTGACGGGGCGCCACCACCGGGGATGGGCGAGCCGTTCGCGCTCATCGGCGTCAGCAGCGTCGTGGGCATCGTGACCTACATCGTCACGCTGGCGATCAGCGCGGCGGTGGTGGTGATGGTCCTCGACGTCGACCAGGGGAGGGAGGCCGACCTCGGGGAAGCCGTCCGGGGAGCTCTCGGCGTGCTGGGCACCACGCTGGGTGCCTCGCTGCTTCTGCTCGCCGGTGGCATCGCGGTCGGCTTGGGGTTCATCTTCCTCTCGGTCATCACCGCCTTCATCCCCATCGCGGGGATCATCTTCGTGGTCCTGGTGATGCTCCCGCTCGGGTTGGCGCTGATGGTGGTGTTCTTCGCGACGACCAGCCTCGTGGTCCCGATCGCGGTCGCCGAGCGCAACGGGGTCACCGAGACGCTCAGGCGCGTGTGGTGGGTCCTGCGCATGCGCTTCTGGCGTGTCATCGGTGTCACCTTGCTGATCGGGCTGCTGGTGCTGGCGGTCACCGGCGGGCTGCAGTTCGGGTTCACCCTCCTGGCGGTGCTGGTGCCCGCTGGTGACTGGGTGGTCGCCTCGGTTGGCGAGGCCGCCGCGCAACTGGTCAGCATCCCGGTGAGCGCGTTCGCCGCCTTGCTGATCTACCTCGATGCCCGGATCCGGCTGGAGGGTCTGGACGTGCAGCTGCGCGCCCGCGGGATCACGGCGTGACCTCGACCGACCCGCTGGAGCACGATCCTCAGCAGCTGCGGGAGTTGGCCGAGGACCTGCTGTCCCGGCCGCCGTACACCGAGAGCCAACCCGGGCTGTTCGAGCGCTTCTTCCGGTTCCTCGGTGACCTCCTGGGCGAACTGCTGGGGCGGCTGCTGAGCGTGGCCGGAGGGAGCCCGGCGATCGCCTGGATCATCGCGGTGGTGGGTCTCGTGGCGCTCGGCGCCGTCGTGTTCGTAGCGACCCGTCGGCTCACCAGCGGTCGGGGCGTCAGCAGCGTGGCGGTCCCGACCCGCGGTCGGTCGGCCGCGGACTGGCACGCCGACGCGGACGCCGCCGCGGAGGCGGGTGATCTGCTCGCCGCGCTGCGTTACCGCTACATCGCGATGGCCGCCTCGCTCGTCGAACAGGGCGTCCTCGAGGAACAACCGGGGCGCACGGTCCGCGAGCTGGACCGTCAGGTCCAGGTGGCCGCTCCGACCCTGGCCGACCACGTCGCGCAGGCCGGCGAGCGGCTCGAGGAGGCGGTGTACGGCGACGAGGAGGTCACCCCCGGCGACGTCGAGGTGGTCGACGCCGCCGCCGAAGCGGTCAGCGACGCGGCGCTAACGCCGGTCAGGAGCCCGGCGTGAGCGCGGCGACGTCCACGTCCACGACCATGCGCCGGCTGGGGCTGGTGCTCGCCGCGCTGTTGGTCCTGATCATCGGGGCGTTGGTGTTGGCCCCCGACGAGACGTGGCCGCCGCTCGATCCCGACAGTCCCGCTCCGGACGGGCTGTTGGGCGTGATCGAGCTGCTGGAGGCGGTCGACGTCGACGTCGATGTGTCGACAGATCGACCTGACGATAGATCGATGAAGGTCTTCATCCCCGTCGATCGTCTCGATGACGACGCGCACGAGCGGTGGGAGGACTGGGTCCGCTCGGGCGGCACCCTGGTCGTCGCCGATCCGATGAGCCCCTTGCACGACCTGAGCCCGGTGGAGCCGCCGTTGGACCTGGCGTTCGGGACGTCGGAACGGCCGCCGGCGTGCGACCTGCTGGACGACGTCGAGGTGGTCCGCCACGGCGCCTGGGATGGGCTGACCGCACCCCCCGATGCGACGACGTGCTTCCCGTTCGGCCCGGACGAGGCAGCCGGCCCGGCGGACGAGGGAGACGCCGCGGACGGGGAGGCGGCCGCGTGGCTGGTGGCACGGTCGGTCGGGGACGGCACGGTGATCGCGCTCGGCAGCGCCGGACCCCTCGTCAACGCCTCGCTCGACGAGGCGGACAACGCGGTGCTCGCTGCCAGCCTGCTCGCCCCCCGGCCAGGGGATCGGGTGCAGGTCGTGCCGCGGCCCGAGGTGAGCACGCCCGACCAGGGGCTGGTGGACCTGGTCTCGGGCCGGGCGTGGCTGGCCCTCGCCTTGAGTGCGGTCGCGGTCCTGCTCGCCGCGCTCTGGCGAGGTCGCCGACTGGGCCCCCCGGTGGCCGAGCATCTGCCGCCGGTGGTGCCCAGCGCCGAGCTGGCTCGGTCGGTCGCGGGCCTGCTCCAGCGTGCCGGTGACCGCGAGGCCGCAGCACGGCGGTTGCGCGCCGGCTTGCGCCGCGACGTCGTCCGGACCCTCGGGATCGGCGGTCAGGTGGAGCCCGTGGTGCTGGTCGACCAGTTGGTCGCCCGCACCGGTGCGTCGCGCAGCGACGCCGAGCGGGCCGTGCTCGACCTGCCCGTGGGCGACGAGGCGGCGTTGGTGGCCGTGGCCGACGCGGCGCGCCGCGT
>SKJX01000064.1 GCA_007121785.1 Nitriliruptoraceae bacterium | reverse complement strand
GTGAGCTGGCGGCAGCCCGGACAGCAGAAGGCGGCGGCCCGCGGGGCCGCGGCACCCCGTGGAACCCTGAGGACGCGGTGGGCGCCCCGGGGCGGACCACCCCGGGCGTCGCTGGAGACCTTGCCGGTGCCGATGCGCCGGTCGCGGTGGTGGTGGATGCCGACGTGGTCGATGCCGACGCCGCCAGGGCGGCGGTCGACAGGGCCGCTGAGCAGCTCGGCGGGCTCGATGCGGTCGTCAACGCCGCCGGGATCGCGCGGCCCGGACCCGTGGCCACGACCCCGCCTGCCGACTGGCAGCTGATGCTCGACGTCAACGTCCGCGGGCTGCTCCACGTCACCCAGGCCGCGCTGCCGCACCTGACCGCAGCAGTGGAGCGCGACGACCGGGGGGTGCTGACGTGGGCCGGCGACGTCGTCAACGTGTCCTCGATGTCGGGTCGGCGCGTCGGGTCACCCGCTATGGGGGTATACGCCGCCTCCAAGGCCGCGGTCCACGCGCTTTCCGGCGCGCTGCGCAGCGAGGTCGGTGAGGACGGCATCCGGGTGTCGGTCATCGCCCCGGGGTTCGTGCGCACGGGGATCTTCGAGGGGCAGGACACCGAGGCCGCCCGCACCCTGGGCGCCAAGGGCGAAGAGGTCGGTCTGGCGCCCGAGCAGGTGGCTGACCGCATCATCGAGGTGCTGGCCGCGCCACCGGGGCTGGTGCACGTCGAGGTGGCGATGGTGTCGGTCGACCAGTGACCGCGCCGCACCTGCCGGCCGGAGGCGACCCAGTCTGCCGGCCGTCGTCCTGCTGGCCGGACGCGGCCCCTCCCGCCGGTCGTCGTCCTGTCCGCCCACCGTTGGTCAGGCGACGTGCTGCCGACGTGCCGTCACCCGTGGCTGGCGGTGTCGTCGAGGTGGACGGGGGACAGCTGCGGATGCCGGCGCAGGGTGATCGCGCCGATCACCACCGCCACCAGGGTGAAGGAGACCCGAAGCCCCGTCAGGTCCGCGACCAGCCCGACCACGGGGGGACCGATCACGAAGGCGAAGTAGCCGACCGTCGCCACCGCGGCCACCCCGGCTCCTGGTGAGTCGGCGCGGCTCCCGGCGGCCGCGAAGACCAGCGGCACCGTCACGCCCAGGCCGCCACCCACCGCGGCGAACCCCAGCAGCGTCACCGGCAGGACGTCGCTCAGCGCGACGGTGAGGTAGCCGGCGGTCGCCAGCGCTCCACCCGTGATCACGACCCGCGGCGCTCCGACCCGGCGCACGACCCGGTCGCCGGTCAGCCGGATCACGGTCATCGCCGCCGTCGACGCCACGAAGCCCCAGCCGACCCGGCCAGGCTCCACCCGCAGCTCGTCGGCGAGGTGGATGCCGCTCCAATCGGACACCGTGGCCTCACCCAGCGCCGCCGCGAAGGCGATGCCCGCCAGGGGCAGCAAGGGGCCACTGGGGAGGGCGAAGCGGGGTCCGGTGGGCGCCGCGATGCGGTCCTCGACGGTCAGGTTCGGTGCGGCGACCAGCACGAGCACGGCCAGCACCACGGAGATGGCGGCGAGGTGGAGGTCGACGGATACGCCGGCGCCCATGGCGACGGAGCCGATGCTGGCGGCCAACAGCGCCCCGACGCTCCAGGCGCCGTGGAAACCCAGCATGATCGAGCGCCCGTAGGCGCGCTCCACGCCCACCCCCTGGGCGTTCATGCCGACGTCCATCATGGCGCCGCCGAGGCCGATCGCCACCAGCAGGATCACCAGCACCACGGCGCTCGGGGCGAGCCCCGTCAGCGGCAGGAGGGCGACGCTGGTCACGGCACCGATGAAGGTCAGCCGCCGGCTGCCGAGCTTCGCCGCGACCACGCCGGACACCACCAGGCCCAGCACCACGCCCACGGCCAGACCTGCCAGCACGAACCCGAGGGTGGCTTCCCGCAGCCCGAGCATGTCCCGTACATCCGGGATCCGCACGAGGAAGGATGCGACCGCCAGCCCGTTGGCCAGGAAGGCCAGGGTCACGGCACGGCGCGCCGCACGGGGCACCGGGCCCACGGGGGCGGTAGGTGGGGTCATCCCGCCTCTGGACATCCGGAGCTCCGCCGCTGCCGATCACCCGGGCGTCGATCGGCGCAGCGCCCCGACGGTAGTGCCCGACGCGCTCGGCACGGCAACCTCGGCCTCGCCGACCGGTGGTGGCCGGCGAGGGCCTGCAGGGTGGGGCGCCGGCCTCAGCGGTCGAGCCGGCCGCCGTGTGGCGCGGTGGACCGGGCCGTCACGCCAGGCGCACCGTGGCGTGAGCGCCTCAGCCGCTACCACCGCCGGACAGGTAGCGGTCCTTGATCGAGTCCACGACACCCGCGTCGGCCAGGGTGGTGGTGTCGCCGAGCTGCTTGTCCTCGGCGATGTCCTTGAGCAGGCGCCGCATGATCTTGCCCGATCGGGTCTTCGGCAGGTCGTGGGTGAACAGCAGCGACGCGGGCTTGGCGATGGGGGAGATCATCTTCGCCACGTGGTTGCGCAGCTCGATGCCGAGCTCCTCACCGCCCTCGTAGCCGCTGCGGGGGGTAACGAAGGCCGCGATCGCCTGTCCGGTCTGGGGATCGGCACGCCCGACCACCGCCGCCTCGGCCACCGCGGGGTGGGAGACCAGCGCCGACTCGATCTCCGTGGTGGAGAGCCGGTGGCCGGAGACGTTCATCACGTCGTCGACCCGGCCCAGCAGCCAGAAGTAGCCGTCCGCGTCCCGCTTCGCCCCGTCGCCCGCGAAGTAGCGGCCGGGGAACCGCGACCAGTAGGTCTGCTCGTAGCGGGCCGCGTCACCC
>SKJX01000042.1 GCA_007121785.1 Nitriliruptoraceae bacterium | reverse complement strand
CGCTGGCGCGAGCCGCCGACCACCTGCTGACCACCGCCACCGTGGAGACCACCTTCCGCTCCGGTGCGATGGCCAGCCGCACCGCCCAGCTGGTCATCGTCGACTGCCTGTTCGTCGGCGTCGTCCAGGCGACCTACGACCGGTCCGTTGACGCTCTGGCCCGCACCCTGGAGGCCGTGCGCGACCGACGGGAGGGCGCACGATGAGCGACCCGCAGCTGGACGGCGACCTGCCCACCGAGGCCCGCAACCCCCGAACGCTCGAACTCGACGAGGTCGGCACCCTCGACCTGCTGACGATGATCAACCGTGAGGACGTCACCGTCGCCGACGCGGTCGCCGCGTGCCTGCCGGTGCTCGCCGAGGTGGTGGATGCCGCGGCTGAACGGATGCGCGCGGGCGGACGCATCCACTACGTCGGGGCGGGGACCTCCGGCCGGCTCGCCGTGCTGGACGCCGCGGAGCTCGAACCGACCTTCTCGCTGGAGCCTGGCCGGGTCGTCGCCCACCAGGCGGGCGGAACCGAGGCGCTCACTAACGCGATCGAAGGTGCTGAGGACCGCGCCGAGGAGGGTGCGGCCGCCGCCGCCACCGTGGAGACCGGCGACCTGGTCATCGGCCTGGCCGCCAGCGGCCGCACCCCGTTCGTCCGCGCCGCGCTGGAGACGGCTGCGGCGAACGGCGCGGCGACCGCGCTGGTCAGTTCGAACCCACAAGCCCCGATGGCCGCCGTCGCCGACTGGCACATCTGCGTCGACACCGGCCCGGAGGTCGTGGCTGGTTCGACCCGCATGAAGGCCGGCACCGCCCAGAAGCTGGTGCTCAACGCCTTCTCCACCGCTGTGATGGTCCGGCTCGGCAAGACCTACTCGAACCTGATGGTCGACGTCCACGCCACCAACGACAAGCTCCGGGCCCGGACCCTGACGATCCTGCGGGAGGCCACCGGGGCCGACGAGGACGCCTGCCGCCAGGCACTGCACGCCGCCGAGGACGACCTCAAGACCGCCCTGGTGATGCTGCGGTCCGGGCTGGAGCCCGACCCGGCCCGCGCCGCCCTCGACCGCAACGGTGGCAACGCCCGGCAGGCGCTGCACGAACTGGGTGCCTCGACCGGGCCCGGTCCACCGACCGACCCGGCCGTCAGCGCCCGAGCCGACGGGGAGGGCTGAGATGCGCGATCACGTCCACGTACGCGAGGCGACCGACGGGGACGCCCCCGCCATCGCCGGGGTGATGTGCCGTGCCCTGCAGACCGCCTACCTCGGTCCCGACCACGTCGCCTCGGCCGATCGCGACGACACCGAGCCACACCACCGGGACGTCCCCGACGCTCGACGTCGGCTCGTCACGCTCACCCCGGACGACCTGCTCGACGGCGCCCGCACCACGCTGGCGTCCGACGACCCGACCGACCGCACCCTCGTCGCGGAGGTCGACGGCGAGGTGATCGGCTTCCACCGCCTGCGCGTCCACGACGCGACATCCACGTCCGGACCCACCGGTGAGGTGGCCTCGCTCTACGTCGACCCGGCCGCCTGGCAGGCCGGCAGCGGCGACCGTCTGCTCCGCGCCGGGCTCGAGCAGCTCCACCTCGACGGCTGCTCGACCGTGTTCCTGTGGGTCGCCCAGGAGAACGAGCGCGCCCAACGCTTCTACCGACGGCGCGGGTTCGCCGCCGACGGGGCGACCGAGACCTACCGACTACAGCCTTGGGGGGTCGACCTCGGTGTCGAGCTCGGCATCGTGCGGCTCGTCCGTGACCTCCCACCGTCCGAGCCGGAGGCGCAAGGGGAGGCCTCCGGTCTGCACGATGCCGGCGTGCACGACCACCCGACCCCAGCAGCGTTCGGACCGGCGGGGCTGTCAGGCCCGTCCGAGCGCGACCGCACCTGAGAACCAGCCAACCCAAGGAGGCCACCCATGGCCCGCCCACGGCCCACCAAGCGGCGCCCCCGCGTCGTGCAACTGCTGGCGCTGCTCGGCGCGTTCGCGCTGCTGCTCACCGCCTGCGACATCGACGATCTGGACGATCCCGAAGCGATCGATGACGACGAGGAGGAGGTCGACGACGACGTCGACGACACCGACGAGCCGGACGAGCCGGACGACGAGGAGCCGGACGAGGACGCCGCTGAGGGGGGCGTGCTCACCATCGCGCGGTCAGCCGACGTCGACAACCTCGACCCGCACCTGGCCACCGCGTTCCAGAGCCGCCAGGCGCTCGAGCTGATCTTCGAGACCTTGACCGAGTTCGACGAGGACCTCGAGGTGGTCGAGGGGCTCGCTGAGGACTGGGAGTTCACCGACGAGGGCGAGACGCTCACCTTCCAGCTGCGCGACGGCGTGCAGTTCCACGACGGTGAGGAGCTCACCGCCGAGGACGTCGTCGCCACGGTCGAGCGGCTCACCGACCCCGACAGCGGCGCGGTCGCCGGCATCAACTTCGCCGCGATCGAGTCGGTCGAAGCGACCGACGACCTGACCGTGGAGATCTCGCTGAGCGAGCCAGACGTGTCCTTGCTCGCGGCCTTCGCCGATGCCAACGCAGGCGTGGTGCAGGCCTCGGTGCTCGAGGACGGCGAGGTCGGCGACGACCCGGTCGGCACCGGCGCGTTCGCGTTCGACGAGTGGCAGCAGGGAGAGGCGTTCGTCCTCACCGCCAACGACGACTACTACCGCGACGGCCCCTACCTCGACGGCGTCGAGATCCGGGTCGAGCCGGAGCAGGCGTCGATCGCGGCCGGCATGCAGGCCGACAGCTTCCACATCGGCGTCATCGAGGACCCGAACATCGTGCTGACGCTGCCGGAGGACGAGCTGG
>SKJX01000251.1 GCA_007121785.1 Nitriliruptoraceae bacterium | reverse complement strand
GGACTTGATCCCCTCGAGGGTTCAAATCCCTCAGCCTCCGCCAAGCGCTGGTAGCTCAGTCCGGATAGAGCACCTGACTACGGATCAGGCGGCCGGGGGTTCGAATCCCTCCCAGCGCGCTTCTCGAGAACGGCCCGCTACGTACCTCTGGTGGGCCGTTCTCGCGTTCTCAGGAAATCCGGCCCGGACGTCTTCCACAGGGCCGCGGCGCACGACCTCCAGGAACCGCGCGGAAGGTCACCGAAAGCGCCAGCGCTCGGTCCGACGGATTTGTCACGGTTCGTCACGTTGAACCCCGGTGCCGCTGGCCGGTTCGCCGGGTGGATCGTCGTCCAGGATCGTCACGGTCGCGACCCCCCGACCGACGACCGCGTGCTGTGGCGAGGACAACAGGACCTGGAAGGTCTCGTCGCCCTCGTGCTCGTCGTCCCCGAGAACGGTGATGGTGATGTCCTTGCGCCGCTCGCCGGGCGCGAAGGTCAGTGTGGTGGTCAGGGCCACGTAGTCCCGCCCGGCCGTCGCCGTGCCGTCAGCGGTGGCGACGGTCACGGTGACCGGCCTGCCGCTTGCGGCGGACAGCCGGACGGGCAGCGTGACGGTCGAGGTCGTTCCAGCCGCGCCCTCGGCCACCGAGGCGTCCGCGACACTCAACGCGGGGGCCGGGTCGTCGTCGACGATCGTGACGGTCGCCGTGCCGCGCGTCACCTTTGCGCGGCTGGGGTTGCGCAGGTGCACGACGAATGCTTCGTCCGGCTCGTCGAGCGCATCACCCAGCACCGTCACCCGCACGTTGCGCCTGGTGGTCCCCGGGGCGAAGGTCAGGGTGCCGCTGGTGGCCACGTAGTCGCGTCCGGCCGTGGCGGTGCCGTCGGCGGTGGCGAAGTCCACGGTGACGGTCCGGCCGCTCGGGGCGGAGAGCCGCACCGGGACGTCGACGGTCGTCGTGGTGCCGGCAGCTCCCTCGGTCACCGAGGCGTCGACGATCCGCATCCTCGGCTTCGGGTCGTCGTCGATGATGGTGACCGTGCCGGTCCCGCGCCCGATGGTCAGGCCGGAGGGTGAGCCGAGTACGACCCGGAACTTCTCGTGGGCCTCGTCGAGGTCGTCGCCGAGGACGCGCACCACGATGCGCCTGGTGGTCTGCCCGACCGCGAATTGCAACGTCCCACTGTGCGCCCGGTAGTCCAGTCCGGCGACGGCCGTGCCGTCACGGGTCCGGAAGCCGACCGAGACCTGGCGGCTGGTGGGCTCCGAGAGCCGGACGGTCAGCTCGACGCGGGTCGAGGTACCGGCCGGCCCCTCCACCACCTCGGCGTCGCTGATGCGTGCCCGGGGGACCGGTGGGGCGACGCGGCCACGGGAGTCGAGGTTCCCGAAGCAGTAGCCGCGGGCGCGGGCGCCGTCGATGATGCCGGGGAGGGCGGCGATGGTGTTGGGGGCGTTGGCCACCCCGTCGTGGAGCAGGATGTTCCCCCCGTCCCGGAGGTTCGACAGCACCAGCCGGGTGATCGTCGACGACGAGCGGCCCGAGCGCCAGTCCTGGGGGTCGATGTTCCACCGCACCTGGCGCATGCCGAGCCCCTCGATCACGGAGCGAACGCGGGTGCTGGTCGCCCCGTAGGGCGGCCGGACCAGCGTGGGGGTCGGTGCGTTCGCGTTCCGGGCGGCCCGGTCGGTGCGACGCAGCGTGTCACGGATCGCGGCATCGCTCAGGCGGGTGAGGTTCTCGTGGCGGTAGGTGTGGTTCGCGACCCGGTGCCCCTCGTTGTGGGCGCGGCGCGTGAGCGCGGGGAGGCGGGCGATGTTCTGCCCGACCTGGAAGAACGTCGCGGACACCCGCCGGCGTGCGAGCGCGTCCAGCACCTGCGCCGTGTAGCGGGCGTGCGGACCGTCGTCGAAGGTCAGTGCGAGCGTGCCGCGAGAGCAGGGCGTGACCGCCGCGGCGGGAGCTGGTGGCAGGCCGCCGAGGAGGACCGCGGCGACCAGGAGGAGGACCAGCGAGCTCCGGGCGGCGGCGAGAGTGGCCGAGGCCACGGCGCGGTCGGAGCGGTGGCGACGCGCGGTGGCGCACAGGTGCCCGGCGGCAGTGGCGCCCTGTCGTCGCGAGCCGGCACGGACCTGAACGGACATCGTCGTGTCCTCGATACTCCACGATCGTCCGCCTCTGCCGGCAAGAGCTCCAGAGGAGTTCTCCTCTGCCGGCCGACGGATCAGGGCACCCCCGCGTGGACCTCGCGGGCGCGCCACGCTCCCGCACGTTCACCAAACGTCGTATGGGCCCGGACAGCCCCCGATCACCCGCGTACGCTCGCCGTAGCGCGGATGGCCTGACGACTGGACCAGGATGGATCGCTCCGGGGTCGCTCCGGCTTTGCTGCGAGGCACGCTGATCGGCCTGCTCGGCTTCGTCGTCGCTGGCATCGTGCCGTTGGCGACGGGACCGCTGCGGACGGTCGACTGGCTTCTGTTCTTCGGCGTCATGTCCGGTTTCGCGGTTGCGGTCGGGGTCGCAGCGGTCCGCGAACGTCGGACGTTCCACGTCCGGGGGCCGATCGGCGCCGAGACCGACAGGATCGAACATCTGCTCGCGCTCGTGATGTGGGCGGTCGCGTTCTTCGCTCTGGTCTACGCCAGGCTCGCAGGTGTCCCAGGGGAGCTCGAGGGGCTCGCAACGCGACTCGACGCGTTCTACTTCACCTTCACGACACTTGCGACCGTCGGCTTCGGCGACGTCCACGCGACCGGTCAGGCGGCGCGGCTCGTGGTGACCACCCAGATCGTGTTCAACCTGGTGGTGCTGGCGCTCGCCGTGCAGGTACTCGTCGCCGCCGTGCGCCGTCATGGCTCAGCCTGACCCTCCGACCGG
>SKJX01000157.1 GCA_007121785.1 Nitriliruptoraceae bacterium | reverse complement strand
GAGGACGGCGTGAGCGAGGTGGCTGCGGGCGCGTCCCCGTTGGCCGACGGCGCCGCCGGGGTCGCGGCCGGCGCCCGCGAGCTGGCCGACGAGCTCGAGGTGTTCGGTGAGCTCGGGCGCGACGCGCAGGAGGGCGCGGACGAGGCCGCGGTCCTGGTCGACGGGCTGCGCGAGCTGTCCTCGGACATCGCCGGGATGGCTGACGACGTCCGTGAGCTGCAGGCTGAGCTGGCCGCGCTCGCGGAGAAGGTGGCCGGCGAGCCGATCGAACAACCGCTCCGGAAGGTCGTCGAGGTGCTCGGCGCCATCGCGGCGGGCGCGGACGGGCTCAGCGCCGTGGCGGGAGGCCTGGCCGAGGGGGTCGCGGAGGCGCTCAGCGGGATCGCCGAGCTCGGTGCCGGGCTGGAAGGGCTCGCTGCCGGAACCGGGGAGCTGGCCGATGGCGCCGAGGAGGTCGCCGCCGGGGTCGAGGGCCTGGCGGCTGCGCTCCAGCCGATCGCCGACGGGGTGGCCGGACTCGCCGACGGCACCGCCGAGCTCAGCGGCGCGCTCGGCGGCCTCGCCGACGGCACGGACGAGCTGGCCGATGGTGGTCGTGAGCTGGCCGGTGGTGCGGACGGGCTCGCCGACGGGGTCGGTGGGCTGGCCGGCGGCGCGGAGGAGTTGGCCGGCGGCACCCGCGAACTGGACGGCGCCGCCGACGAACTCGCGGACGGTACCGGCGAGCTCGCGGAGGGAACGGACGAGCTCGCCGACGGTGCCACCGAACTCCCCGACGCGCTGGACGAGGCGGTCGGCATCGCCGACCGGCGTGGGCAGCGGGCGGCCGCGACGCAGGCCGTGCTCGACGAGGGCAACCGGCTCGCGGAGATCGAGGTCGGCGACGCCGCGTTCGCGACCACGCAGCTGGTGCACGAGGGCGACGATCCGCTGCCGATGAGCCTGCTGATCGCCGGTGGGGTCGTGGCGGTCATCGCGCTGTTCGCCGGCGGGAGCTGGTGGTGGCGGCGGACCGGGGGTGTCGGATGAGCCAGACGGACACCGGGAAGCACGACGTCGGGGCGCGGCGCACCCGCGCCGAACAGCGGGAGGTGACCCGCCGGCGGATCCTGGACGCGGCGACCGACGCCTTCACCGAGCACGGATTCGACGGCGCGTCGATCGACGACATCACGGCACGTGCCGGCTTCAGCCGCGGTGCGTTCTACTCCAACTTCGACGACAAGACCGACCTGCTCGTCCAGCTCGCCCATCGCCGGGTCGACGCCTTCGCCGAGCAGGAGCTCCCGGACGTCCTCGAACTGCCGCTCGAGGAACGGCCGCGAGCGGTCGCGGCGTGGCTGGTCCGGCAGGAGCCACCGATCGAGATGTTGCTCGCCGTCGAGCTCGCCCGGCTGCGCGACGAGGACGACGAGGTAGAAGCCTCCCTCACGCACCTGCTGGACGGTCTCATCGGGGCGGTCGACCACCTGGTGGGGCTGCAGGGATCCGGCCTGGCGCAACTGCCGGCCGCCGAACGACGCGAACGGGTGCTGGCCCTCGTCGCTGGGGTCACCGGCGCGAACCTGCTGCGTCACCTCGGGGTGGACGTCGGTCCGCGCACGATCGAGCTCGTGCTGTCCGGCATCCTCGACCAGGACGCTGCCGACCGCGGAGCGGGGTCGTGACCCGGCTGCTCGATGCGGTCGCCCGAGCGGCGACGCGCATCCCGTCGCTCACGCTGGCGCTGCTGGCCGTGATCACGGTCGTCCTCGGCGCGTCGGCCACGACCCTGGAGGTCGACACCGGGCTGGAGGGCTTCGCTCCCGAAGGCGGCGCCGCCGCGACCCTCGACGAGATCGAGGACCGGTTCACCACGACCACGACGGTGCAGGCCCTCATCGACGACGGGCCGGGCGGCAACGTGCTCGAGCAGGACACCCTCGCCGACGCGGTCGAACTGAAGGACCGGCTGCTCGCCGACCCCGACATCGCCGCCGTGCTGGCCGATGACGACCCGGACGACCCGTCGGTGGTCCCCTTCGCCGTGGCGATCGAGGCCGCGGTCGACGGCACCGATGACGAGCTCGGCGAGATGGACCAGGCCAGCTACGAGTCGTTGACGACCGCGGTGCTCGACGACGGCGGCGACGAGGCGACCGGCCTGTTCTCCGACGATCTGGAGATCGATCCGCCCCGCGCTCGCAGCGGCCTGGTGGTGGTCGATCTGGACGCCAGCGCGCCGGCGGCCGACCGCGCTGAGGCGGCACGCGCGGTCCAGCGGATCGTCGACGAGACGCCGGTCGGTGAGGCACGCCGGTCGGTGCTGTCGGCCACCGCGATCGAGGACGGCGTCGAGGAGTCGCTGGAGCGTGAGACACCGATCCTGCTGTCGGTGTCGCTGCTGCTGGTCGTGATCGTGCTGACCCTCCTGTTCCGCTCGGTCGTGGACGTCGTGGTCGGGCTGACCGGCCTGCTGGTCAGCATCGTGTGGATGGTCGGGATCTCCGCGCTCCTCGGACCCGGCAACCTCGGGTTGACGGGTCCGTTCAACCAGATCTCGATCGCGGTCCCGGTGCTGCTGGTCGGGCTCGGAATCGACTACTCGGTACACCTGACGACCCGGTACCGCGAGCAGCGACGCCGAGGTGACGACGCGGTGATGGCCAGCCGCATCGCGCTCGGCACCGTCGGGGTCGCCCTGACGTTGGCGACTGCGGCCAGCGTGGCCGGCTTCCTGGCCAACGTGGTCACGCCCCTGCCACCGATCCGGGACTTCGGGATCTTCTCGGCGATCGGCATCGTCGCCGCGTTCGTGGTGCTCGGCACGGCGGTGCCCGCCACACGCACCCTCATCGATCGTCGCCGGGACCGACGCGCCGTCCCTCCGCCGTCCCCACAGGGCGGAGGTGTGCCGTCGCGATCGGACGGTGAGGTGGTCGCGCCGGACCCGCCGACGCCCCCGACGCGGACCAACGGCGATCCGGTGGCGGACGACCGCGAGACGGGCGTGACGCTCGAGGTGCCGCTGTCGGAGCTCCGGCCGGTCGTGCCCGCGGGGCAGATGCCTCTGGACGATCCGACGGCCGGCGAGCGGGCGCCGGCGACGTCCGACGACGAGGCCGGCGAGCGGGCGCCGGCGATGTGGTCGACGGCGCTGACCGCGTTGGCGACCCGGCGGCCGTTGCTGGCGATCGGCGCGACCGTGGTCGTGCTCGCGCTGGGGGCGATCGCGGCGACCGGGTTGTCCACGGAGTTCGACGAACGGGACTTCCTGCCGGAGGGCGAGCCGGTCCTGCTCACCCTCGACCGCCTGGACGACCAGTTCGGCGGTGACGTCGGCGAGCAGACGTTCGTCCTGGTCGACGGCGACGCGGGCGACCCATCGCTGCTGGAGGCGACCGCGGCGCTGCCGGACCGGCTGGCTGACGTCGATGACGTCCGCCTCAGCGATGGGGAAGCGGAGGTCACGTCTCCGGTCACGCTGCGGGACCGCATCGCCGCCAGCGGGGAAGGGGTGCGTGAGCGGCTCGCCGCCGATCTGGAGACCTGGCAGGACCCGGAGGCGGCCGCCGCCGACATCGAGCTGCCCGACGAGCTGGACACCGACGCGTTCGAGGACGAACTGGACGACGCCGTCGAGCTCCCCGAGGACCTCGAGGAGGCCCTCGGTGGTCGGCTCGCGGACGGGCGGTCCGCGCTGGCGGCGTTGGTGGCCACGTCCGATCCCGACGAGCTCGAAGCCGACATCCGTGACCAGCTGGCGGAGGACCTCGCCGAGGGCCGACCGGATGACCTCGACGACCAAGCGGTGGACGAGCTCGCGGCCCTGTCCTCGGACCAGCTCACGCTGGCGCGGCTCGAGGAAGCCGGCTACCCGATGGATGAGCTCGGCGAGGACGAGCTCGAGCAGCTCGAACGGCTGGAAGCCCTGGAGCAGGCCGGTCCGATCGACTCGACCGACGGCGAGGTGCTGGTCGCGCACCTCGAGGTGCTGCAGGACGAGGTTCCGGACGAGACGGCCGCGGTCATCGACGCGGACGGGCTGCTGGTGTCGGTGTCGACCCTCGGCGGGCAGGAGGGGGCCGAGCAGCTGACGTCGGCGATCGCTGAGGTCGCCACGCCGTTGGAGGTCGCCGGGGGCGACGTCACGGTGGTCAGCGAGCCGGTCGTCAACCAGGAGATCATCGACGAGTTGTCCGCCGCCCAGCTGATCGCGATCGCGATCAGCCTCGCGGCAGCCGCGGCGCTGCTGGTCATCGCGACGTGGTTCAGCTCACGGGCGATCGGGCTCGGGCTGATCGGGATCGTGCCGAGCCTGGTGGCCCTGGTGCTGGTGCTCGGGGCGATGCGGGGGCTCGGGCTCGCGTTCAACGCGCTGACGGCGACCGTGGCCTCGATCGCGGTCGGCATCGGGGTGCCGTACGGCATCCACCTCACCAACCGCTTCCGGGAAGGGATCAGCACGTTCGGTGACCCCGACCGGGCCGTCCGCGAGGCGTTGACCAACACCGGGCCGGCGCTCGTCGGCTCGGCGATGACGACCGGGCTGGCCTTCGCGGTGTTGATGCTGTCCACCTCGACGCCGTTGCAGCAGTTCGGCATCGTCAGCACGCTGATGATCGGCCTGGCACTGCTGGGCTGCCTGTTGGTCCAGCCGTCGTTGCTGGTGCTGTGGGGACGGCGGCTCGTGATCTCCGGTGGTCGACGTCGGCGCGGTGCCACCGGGACGGACGACGACGAGCGCCGTCCGACGGGGTCCGACGGTCGGGGCGGCGTCTCCGTCCCCGCGGTGACGCAGGGCCATTAGGGTCGTGCCGGCGTGACGGTCGCCGCGGAGCCGCACGTACCGGAGGTCGACGGTGATCAACGAGGGGACCGAGCTGCTCAGGGTGGACCTGGACGGGTCGGTGGCGACCATCGTCCTGGATCGGCCGGACGTGCTCAACGCGCTGTCGGTCGAACTGCTGGACGACCTGGTCGCGGCGATCGCCGAGGTGGACGCGCTGCCCGACGTGCGCGTGATCGTGCTGCGCGGTGCCGGACGGACGTTCTCCGCCGGAGCGGACCTGTCCACCCTCTCCCGTCTGCTCGCCGACGACGCGTCCGCGCGGGATGCCGCCGACGCTGGCCACCGGGCGGCGATGGCCATCGAGTCGGCACAGGCGGTCACGCTGGCGGCGATCCACGGCCGCTGTGTCGGCGGTGCCGTGGTGCTGGCGTTGGCATGCGACCTGCGGATCGCCTCCGACCGGGCCCGGTTCTCCATCCCCGAGATCGACCTCGGCATCCCCTTGGCCTGGGGTGGGATCCCACGGATGCTGCGCGAGGTCGGCCCGGGGCTCACCCGTGACCTGGTGCTGACCGGACGCGAGTTCGGGGCGCAGGAGGCCCGGACCGCCGGCATCGTCTCGCAGGTCGTCGCCAACGACGACCTCGATGCGGCGGTCGACGAGCTTGCCGGGGCCGTGGCGTCCAAGGCACCGTTGCCGGTCCGGGCGACCCTGGACGCGGTCGCGGCGTGTGCCGGGGTGGGAACCCCGGCCGGTTGGTCGGACGCGGACACGCTCTTGTCGGCGGTCCGCGATCCACGCAGCCGCGCGATCGCGCAGCAGGCGCTAGCGGACCTCACCGGCGACGACTGACCTGCGGCCTTCGCCGCGGGTGCCCGGCCGACGGTGGGGACCCCAGCCAGGTGCGTCGGCATCCGGTGGGGCGCCGAGTCGTCGCCCGCCGTTCACCTCCCGTTCCGTCGGTGAACGGCGGCCCGCAACGCAAGGCTCGTAGCGTCCTGGCTGTCTCCCTCCCACATCAGACCAGGAGCCCTGACGCTCATGAGATCCCCCAGCCGCACCACCGCCGCGCTCACCGCGCTGGCGTTCGTCGTCGTCGCCTGCGGCGGTGACGGCGGCCCCGTGACCGCCGAGGACGCCGGCGCCTCCGACGTAGCTGCCTCCGACGAGGAGTTGGCCGCCGGTGACGGCGACACCGCCACCGACCTGATCGACGACGGCGACCAGGTGGGGGTCGAGGCCGAGTCGGCCGACCTGTTGGGCGCCGGTGCGACCTTCATCACCCCGCTGATGCTCGAGTGGACCCGCGACAACGAGCCGGGCATCCAGGTCAACTACCAGTCCATCGGCTCCGGTGGTGGCGTCGAGCAGTTCCTCTCCGAGCAGGTCGACTTCGGCTCCTCCGAGCGCTACCTGACCGAGGAGGAGATCGCCGACGCGCAGGAGATCCGCGGCTGCGACCCGCTGCACATCCCGGACGCCTTCGGTTCCGTGCCGGTGGTGTACAACGACGACGACCTCGATGCCGCGCTGGAGACGGCCGGCCAGGACAGCCTCGTCCTGGACGCGGAGACGATCGCTGGGATCTTCGCCGCGGAGATCGAGTCCTGGCAGCACCCCGACATCGAGGCGCTCAACCCCGACGTCGAGCTGCCGGCGACGCCCCTGATCCCCGTGCACCGCTCCGACGGCTCGGGCACCACCTACATCTTCACCACCTACCTCGATCACGAGATCGACTGGTGGAGCGAGCAGTACGGCGCCGGTGACGAGATCGACTGGGCCGCCGGCACCATCGGCGGCAACGGCAACGAGGGCGTCACCGCGAACGTCCAGCAACAGCCCGGCGGGGTGGGCTACGTCAGTTACGCCTACGCGGTCGAGAACGACATCCCCGCCGCGTCGGTGATCAACGCCGACGGCAACGCGATCTACCCGGATCTCGACACGATCGCGGCCGGCCCCAACTCCATCATCGACTCCATCCCCGACGACTTCCGCTACGACATCCTCGACGTCGGTGCCGACGGCTTCCCGATCGTCGGGACCCACTGGGTCCTGGCCTGGGAGTGCGGCTACGACGATGCGGTCGGTGACTCCCTGCGGGACTTCCTGGGCTGGGCGGTCAGCGCCGAGGAGGCCGACGACCTCGCCCGAGACCTGCTCTACGGCCCGGTGACCGGCGACTTCTCCGACCGGGTGCTCGAGCAGGTCGAGCGGATCAACTCGGTCGAGTGATCCGCACCTTGCCGGTGCCCGGGTGCGGCCCGGGCACCGGCCCTCGTCCTCGGCGTAGGAGGTCGCATGTCCACGCAGACACCCCTCGAGCCCAGCGGCCCCACCAGCCTCCGCGCTAGCGGGCGGGGGCGGTGGGGCGACCCCGTGTTCCGCTGGGCGGTGCTCGGCGCAGCCAGCAGCGTGCTGATCATCCTCGGCGTCATGATGTTCCGCACGACGATCGACTCGATGCCGATCTTCCGCGAGTTCGGGTTCTTCGGCTTCCTCGCCGGTGACACCTGGAGCACCGGCCAGTCGCGTTCGGAGGTGACCGGCGAGTACGGCGCCTGGCCGTTCATCTACGGCACCGTCAAGCTCTCGGTCATCGCGGTCGCGATCGCGGTGCCGCTGGCCATCGGCATCTCGCTGTTCACCAACGAGGTGGCACCGAAGTGGCTGCGCAAGCCCTTGAGCTACGCGATCGACACGTTGGCGATGATCCCAAGCATCGTGATCGCCGTTGTGGCGATCTTCTTCTTCATCCCCTACGTCACCGACCCGATCGCGCGCTTCCTGGTCAGCACGCCGCTCGGTGAGCTCCCGTTCTTCGCCGGACCTGCCCAACGGCAGAGCTACTTCTCCGCCGGTCTGATGGTGTCGATCATGATCCTGCCGATCGTCACGGCGGTCACCCGCGAGACCTTCGCCAACACGCCGGAGGACGAGCGAAACGCCGCCTACGCGATGGGCGCGACCCGTTGGGAGGTGATGCGCCACGTCATTGTCCCGCGAGGCTTCCCGGGCATGGTCGGCGGCACGATGCTCGGCGTCGGTCGTGCCCTGGGCGAGACCATGGTCGTCGCCTTCACCGTCGGGTCGAGCCAGCGGATGGGTGCCAGCATCTTCTTCGGTGGTGACGCCATCACCGCCGTGATCTTCAACACGTTCGCGACCTCGTCCCCGGAGGCGATCTGGGGCCTGCTCGCGCTCGGGGTGACGCTGTTCCTGATGACCACATTCGTCAACATCCTCGCCCGACTGATCGTGATGCGCTCCGGGCGCGTCGTGGGAGACGCTGCGGTATGACCACCGACACCATGCCCCAGACCGACGCGCCGTTGCCTCCCGATGGCACCCGCAGCCTGCATGAGCTCGAGGGCAACGCCCGCCGTCGCAAGCGCCGGTCGCGGGTGCTGACGATGGTCCTGCTCGGTGCGATGATCGGTGGGGTCACCCCGCTGGTGATCATCCTCTGGCAGATCATCGCCAACTCCGGCGCGGCGTTCGGATGGGAGTTCCTCAGCCAGGTGGAGCCGCTCTCCTACCGCGAGACCGGGGGCGGTTACCTCCACGGGATGTGGGGCACGGTCTACACCACCGGTATGGCCGCGATCATGACGGTGCCGATGGGCATCGCCGCGGCGATCTACCTCACCGAGTACGGGGGTGGACGCTTCGCCTTCTTCGTGCGCTTCTTCACCGACGTCATGACCGGTGTGCCCTCCATCTTCGTCGGTCTAGCGGTGTACGCGATCCTCGTGACCCAGCTGCGCTTCGGCACCTTCACCGGTGCGGTCGCGCTGTCGATCATCATGCTGCCGATCGTGGTGCGGACCGCCGAAGAGATGCTCTACCTCGTCCCGCCGGATCTGCGCAACGCCAGCCTGGCACTCGGGGCCCGGCGGTGGCAGACGACCTTGAAGGTCGTGCTCCCCGCTGCCGGCCCAGGCGTGATCACCGGGGTCATGCTGGCGGTCGCGCGGGCGGCCGGCGAGACGGCCCCGCTGGTACTCACCGCGCTGGGGGCCCGCACGGTCGTGACCGCCATCCAGGGCGGCAACGGACAGGCCGATATCGGTCTGCTGATGACCGACGGGTTGCGACAGCCGTTCGCGCCCGGCATCGAGCGTGCGTGGGCGGGGGGACTGACCCTCATCATGATCGTCCTCGCGTTGACGATCGTCGCGCGCCTGATCAACCAGCGCAGCCAGATCTGACTGACCCGAACTCGACCCGGGAGCGGCCATGACGGTGTTGTTGGTGCGGCATGCTCACGCCGGCGACCGGGACGCCTGGGAAGGCGACGACCGGCGCCGGCCCCTGTCGGAGCGCGGCTGGACCCAGGCGCGCGCCCTCGTGACGCAACTCGCCACCTACCCGGTGGGCGGATCCTCTCCAGCGAGTACGACCGGTGCGTGCACAGCGTCGAACCGTTGGGGGCACAACGCGGGTTGCCGGTGGAGCACCACCCCGCACTGCTCGAGGGGACCGACGTCGATCGGTTCGACCGGCTGTGGTGGAAGCTGGTGGATCAGGACGTGGTGCTGTGCAGCCACGGCGACGTCATCGAGGCCTTGATCACCGACCTTCAGCGCGGCGGGGTGGACCGGCGCAAGCGGGACGGGCGGCGTGGGGCCTAGGCCGTGGGTGCGTCGCTTCCCACGTCTGCCGGTGGCCGGTCGGTCGCGTCCGAGACCGCCACGACCGGACACGGCGAGTGGGCGACCACCTGCTGGGTCACCGAGCCGAGCAGCAGGCCGCGGAAGCCGCCCATCCCTCGTGTCCCGACGACCAGCAGGTCAGCGCCCTGGGCGTTCGCGCACAGCAGCTCCGACACGCCGCGGACCTGGACGTCCCAGGAGACCGTCAGCCCCCTGGCGTCGGTCGAGGCGATCAGGTCCTCGACGAACCGCTCACCGGCGGCGACGAGCTCCTCGTGGGATGGCAGGTCGGGGACGGCGGGGAGGGCGAGCACGTCGGGCCGCGCCACGGCATGGACCACCTGGAGGTGGCTTCCACGGAGCCGGCTCTCATCGACGGCCCAGCGCAGGGCGCGGCGGGCGTTGTCCGAGGGGTCGACGCCGACAACGATACGGGACATACGGGTTCCTCGGTCGGGATCGGCCCGGGCGATGGCCCATCGTGGGGGGTCAGCCGGCAGCGGGGATCGACTGGGTCAGGGTCCACAGCGTCGCCGCCACCGCGACCACGATCAGCAGACCGGAGGTCGCCGCGGCGGTGACCCAGGCGACGGCACGGTGGCGTACCCGACCCAACAGCGTGAACAGGAGGAACACGCCGGCGAAGGACCACAGCGCGGGCCAGAGGAACCCCAGCTGGGGTGCGAACTCCAGCAGCAGCCCAGCCGGGATCACGCCGAACGGCAGGCCGAGCGCGGCGGCGAGTCGGATGGCGTCGGCCCAGCTGCGCCGGTCGGTGAGGTCGGGGTCGTCCCGGAAGGTCGATCCCGTCTCCCCGCGGCGGAGGAAGGCGGCGTCGACGTCGGCGCGGGGCTCCTCCCTGGCGTCGGTGGTCATCCGAAGCGCCCCGTCACGTAGTCCTCGGTCCGCTGGTCGCTGGCCCGGGTGAAGATGGTCTCGGTGTCGCCGAACTCGATCAACTCGCCGGTGCGCATGCCCTTCTCGTCGTCGACGTTGACCGAGAAGAACGCCGTCTGGTCCGACACCCGGGAGGCCTGCTGCATGTTGTGGGTGACGACGACGAGCGTGTAGGTCTCCTTCATCTGACGCATCAGATCCTCGATGCGCAGGGTCGCGATCGGGTCGAGGGCACTGCAGGGCTCGTCCATGAGGATGACGTCGGGATCGGTGGCGATCGCGCGCGCCATGCACAGCCGCTGCTGTTGGCCACCGGAGAGGGCGAGCCCGGAGCTCTTGAGCTTGCCCTTGACCTCGTCCCACAGCGCAGCGGCACGCAGGGACCGCTCCACGATGTCGTCGAGGTCCTGCTTGTGGCCGTTGAGCTTCGGGCCGAACGCCACGTTGTCGTAGATCGACTTGGGGAACGGGTTCGGCTTCTGGAAGACCATGCCGATGCGGCGCCGTACCTCGACCGGATCCACATCCGCGGCGTAGATGTCCTCGCCGTTGTAGTGCACTTCCCCGTCGACCGTGGCCCCGGGGACGAGGTCGTTCATGCGGTTCAGGGTCCGCAGCAGCGTCGACTTGCCGCAGCCGCTGGGACCGATCAACGCGGTGATCCGGTTGCGAGGGATCCGGAGGTCGACGTCATGGATGGCCGTGAAGTCGCCGTAGCGCACGGTCAGCTTCCGCACATCGAACACGGCGTCGAGCGTCGTGGCCGTCGGGGCCGGAGCGCCCGTCGGTTGGGGCACCGACCGCTGATCGGTACCGGTCTGGGTGACTGGCTCCATGAAGAGGATCTCCGGGTCGGACGAGAGCGACGGTTCGGACAGAACCCACCGCAGCGAGGTTCGAGTGCCCGCAGTGTGTGCCTCAGAGGTGAACGGGACCTGAACGGACGGGGGCAGCGACGCGACGAGCACCGGAAGATGTCCTGGGTCGCGGCACGAACCGCTGCGGCCGCGGCTGGTCCTGGGTGCTGGGTCGCTAGGGTGGTCGGGACCCGCACGCCACGCTCACGGACACGGGCACCGGACGCGGGCCGGTCGCGGTGCACAGGACCACCACCCATGAGCGAGACCGACGATCCGCTCGAGCGCCTCGAGCAGGAGCATGCGGCGCGAGGGACGACGCGCGTCGAGTTCCAGCAGCAGCTCGACGACCTGGAACGACAGCTGGTCCGGGCAGCCTCCCAGGTCGCGGACGCGATCGAGCCGGTCACCCGGGCGTTGCTCGACGCCGATCACGCCGCCGCTGAGGGGTGGATCCGCCAGCATCACGAGCTCGCGTCGGCCTGCCGTCGGCTCGAGGAGGCCGGCTACGTCGTCCTCGCACGGCAGAGCCCGGTCGCCGGGGACCTGCGTCGCATCGTCACCACGCTTCGCAACGCCGGGGACGTCCAGCGAACGGGCGATCTACTGGGCCACATCGCCGGTTCGTTGCGTTGGCTCGATCCCGTGGCGTTGCCGCCGGCGGTACGTGAGCTGATCGCCCGGTTCGGCGACGTGGTCAGCGGCATCTACCACGACGCCGTGCGGGCCTGGATCGACCGTGACAGCCTGGCGGCCGTCGACCTGCAGCGTCGGGACGACGAAGCAGACCGCCTGCAACGCGAGCTCCTCACCGACCTCTACCAGGGTGACTGCAGCCGAGAGGAGCTGGTGAGCCTGGCACGGCTCGCCCGCTACTACGAGCGGATCGCCGATCACGGCGTCGAACTCGCCCGCGGCGTCACCTACGCGCAGACGGGTGAGCGGCCGTTCGACCCGTGACGGTGCGGGCCCCGACAGCGACCGCCGTGACGGCTGTGACCCGCCGGCCCGACGACGGCAGGTCGCCTGCCGTTCAGGTGCCGTTCACCCGACGGTCAGCGTCCCGTGGCTGTGCTGGCGTACCGTGCTCCTCGCGACCCCGAGACCGGCCGCTCCTCAGCGGTGCCAGCGGACGTGGGACCGACGAGGACGAGCCCCGATGACCAAGGTGTTGCTGGTCGAGGACGAGCGATCGATCGCCGAAGGGCTGTCGATCACCCTCGAAGCGGAGGGCTTCGAGGTCGCGTGGGTCAACGACGGCCTCGACGCCATCCCGACCTGGGAGCGTGTCCGGCCGGACCTGGTCGTGTTGGACCTGATGCTGCCCGGCATGTCCGGGACCGACATCTGTCGGTCGCTGCGGTCCCGGTCGGACGTGCCGATCATCATGCTCACCGCCCGCGATGCCGAGGTGGACCGCGTCGTCGGCCTCGAGCTCGGCGCCGACGACTACGTCACGAAACCGTTCTCCACCCGTGAACTCGTCGCGAGGATCAAGACCGTGCTCCGCCGGGCACCCTTGACCGCGATCGCCGGGGCCAGCGCCCCGGTCGAGGCTTCGGGTGTGCGTGTCGATCGGTCACGCCACGAGGTCCGTGTCGACGGCAACTCGGTGCAGTTACCACCCAAGGAGTTCGAGTTGCTCGCCTTCCTGGTCGAGAACGCGGGACGGGTACTGACCCGCGATCAGCTCATCGACGAGATCTGGGGCAGCGACTACGTCGGGGACACCAAGACCCTCGATGTCCACGTCCGGCGCCTGCGATCGCGGGTGGAGCCCGACCCCAGTGAACCGACCCGGTTGCAGACGGTCCGGGGGGTCGGCTACCGGTTCGCGGACGCATGACGGAGAGCCCACGCGCGTGGCGTCGGGAGCTGGTCGGCTCGATGGTCGAAGCAGCCGTGCTCTTCTCGCGGGACGGTCAGGTGCTGGCCATCAACGACCGGGCTCGCGACCTGCTGCGGACCACGCCCGACGTGGCGACGGATGGTGTGGTCGAGACGCTGTCGAACGCGGAGCTCAGCCGCGCCGTCGACGAGGTGCGAGTGACCGGGAAACCGATCACCGTGGAGACCGAGCACGGCCATCGCCACCTGCGTGCCAGTGCGTCGATGGTCAGTGGCGAGACGCTCCTGCTGATCTCCGACCGGACGCAGGAGAAGCGGGTCGAGGAGCTCCGTCGCGACTTCGTCGTCAACGCCTCCCACGAGCTCAAGACCCCGGTCACCAGCATCCAGACCCTGGCGGAAGCGCTCAGCGTCGTCATCCACGAGCAGCCGGAACGGGTCCCCGCCCTCGTCACGAGGCTCGGCGACGAAGCCGAACGCCTCGCCGCGCTGGTCCATGATCTGCTCGACCTGCGACGGCTCGAGGAGCGAGGGACACGCGAACGCGAACCGGTCGATCTCACCGAACTCGTCCGTCAGGTGGTCGCCGCGCAGGTCGGCCGCGCCGACGGGGCCGGTGTGGAACTGTCGGTCGCGGCGCCGGACCACCTGTACGTCGACGGTGTCGCGGGTGACCTCGAGGTGATCGTCAAGAACCTCGTGGTCAACGCGATCAAGTACAACCGGACCGGAGGAAGCGCCCAGGTGCGCTTGCGGCCGATCGGCACGATGATCGAGTTCGCCATCGAGGACACCGGCATCGGGATACCCCAGGCGGATCTCCCGCGCATCTTCGAACGGTTCTACCGCGTCGACACGGCACGTTCACGTGAGACCGGTGGCACCGGGCTCGGTTTGTCGATCGTGCGGCATGCTGTGGAGCACCACGGCGGCACGATCCACGTCGACAGTCGGCTCGGTCAGGGCACGACGTTCACGGTCCGGCTCCCGGCCGGACGACCCCCACCAGGAGAACCGAATCGATGACCACCCCCACCGTGCTGTTCCTGTGCGTGCACAACGCCGGTCGGTCGCAGATGGCGGCCGGCTGGCTGCGGCACCTCGCTGGTGACCGCGTCGAGGTCCTGTCAGCCGGCTCCGAACCGGCCGACCGGATCAACCCCGCGGCCGTGGAGGCGATGGCGGAGGTCGGCATCGACATCTCGTCCAACCAGCCGAGGTCCTGGACCGAGGAGGACCTCGACGCCACCGACGTCGTCGTGACGATGGGCTGCGGCGATACCTGCCCGGTCCTGCCCGGCAAGCGGTACCTCGACTGGGACCTGGACGACCCGGCCGGCCAAGGCGTCGACGCCGTGCGACCGATCCGTGATGACATCCGTGGCCGCGTGGAGGCGCTGCTGATCGACCTCGGGGTCAGCCCAGCGAGATGACCCGGGTGCCGCTGCCGACGAGGTCGTACATGTCGATGACGTCGTCGTTGAACATCCGCACGCACCCGTTGGAGGCGGCTTCCCCGATCGAGTCCTCGTTCGGGGTGCCATGGAAGCGGATCAGGGTGTCGCCGCCGCCGAGCCGGTTCCAGTTCAGCGCCCGCGCCCCGAGCGGGTTCTCCGGGCCCGGCCCGATGCGTTCCGGCATGTCCTCACCCCAACGGTCGGGTGCCGGGTTGACCCAGGTCGGTTCGAACCGCTTCGCGCCGATCGTGAACTGACCCGTCGGGGTGGGGCTGCCGCCGGTCCCGACCGCGACCGGCCAGGAGCGGACCACCTCGCCGCCCCGCCACAACTCGGTGACGCGGCGGGACTGGTGCAGCACCAGCACCTGGTCGAACGCGGCGCTGGTCACGGCGGGGCTGGTCTCCTGGGTCGTCAGCGTCAGCTCGGCGGGGTCGGTCACGTCCGCGGTCACGGCGTTGCGCAGCTGCGCCGTGGCGTCCTCGCGGTCGAGGGCGACCCCGGTCGTCCCGGGCGTGACCACGGGGCGGCTGCCATCCCACGACACCGACGCGTTGTTCGCGGCCACGTCGATGTCGCTGGCGACCTCGGCCACCGCGTCGGTGAGCGCGTCGTCGTCGATCGACAGCGGCACCGTCAACGTGTCAGCCGCTCCCGCGTCGTCGTCACCGTCGTCGGCCGAGGTCCGCACGGTCGCCAGGGCTGCGGTCATCACCGGATCGCCGTCCGGCTGTGCACCGAGCTCGCGCGGGCTGGTCTCCCACCGCCGGTCGTCGAGCACGAGATCGAGCGGCCGGTCGAGCGACCGGTCGATCGCCTCCACGGCGGCTTGCTCCGCGGCTTGCGCCGTCGCGGTGCCGACGGCCGGCTCCACCACCTCGACGGGCAGGGGCGATGGGTCGTCGCTGTCCGCGTCGGACGGGGCCACCGTCAGGTCCCCGTCGCCGTCGCCATCGCTCGCGCCGGCGGCGTCGGCCGAGGTCGGGGTGACCTCGATGCCGCCCAGGGCGTCGTCGCCGATGCCCGCTGCCCCGAGCCGTTGGCCCACCAGCGCTTGCGCGGCATCGCGGTCGACGCGTTCCCCGGTGGCGGCCTCGCTGACCTGCGTGGCACCATCGACCCACGTCAGTTCCGCGTCCGTCGCCGGCGTGTCCACCTCGTCGGCGATCGAAGCGATCAGTCCCGCGACCACCCCGTCCGGGAGCGTCACCTCGACGTCGAGGTGGTCGCCGACGGCCTCGCTGCCGAACCGCGCGCGGGCCAGGGTCAGCACGTCGGCGCCGTCGGTGCGGGCCTGTGCCGCCTTGAGGACGTCGTCGAGGTCGGACGTGGCGCCGAGGTCAGCTGCGCTGGTCTTCCACGTGTGTCCGTCGTGCTCGAGCACGAACGTCCGGTCCAGCCGCTCGTCCACGGCCGCGGTGACCTGCGCCTCAGCATCAGCCAGGGTCGTCCCGCCCACCTCGACGCCCGCGATCGTGGTGCCCGGCAGCAGGCGAGCGTCAGCACGTTGGGTCTGGCCCCACGACAGGACCACCATCAGCGCGACCACCAGGGCGAGCAGCACGACGACGGTCGCCAGCAGCGCCCACCCCTTCGCGCCGCTCAGGTGCCGGCGCAGGTCCCCCGTCTTCGCCACGGACGCATCCTCAGATCGATCTCGACCCCGCCCGATTGACGGAATACCTCTCAGCCTACGGGGTCGCTGCGACACCGTCCGTGGGCGACCGCTGTCTGCACGAGACCCAGGGTGAGGGAACCCACCGGGGGAGTGGTCCGTCGGTCGCCGCCGGCCTGGTGGGGTCGGGTTCGGCTCGATGTCCCGGCTCGCCGTAGGCTGGTCGTCACATCTCGAGTCAGCTGTGGAGGCACGTCGTGGCGGAACAGGTCGTCAGCGAGATCCGGCAGGTCGGCGTCGTCGGCTGTGGGACCATGGGAGCGGGCATCGCGGAGATCGTCGCCCGGCACGGGCTGCCGGTCCGCTTCGTCGAACAGGACGACCCGGCCGTGGAGGCCGGTCGTGAACGCATCCGTGCCGCGCTCGACCGGCAGGTTCGGCGCGAACGGCTCAGCGCCGAGGACGCCGACGCGATCACCGCCCGGATCGACGGCAGCACCGATTTCGCCGATCTCGGTGACTGCGATCTGGTCGTCGAAGCTGTCCCGGAGATCCTCGAGGCCAAGCAGGAAGCGTTCCGTCGGATCGACGCGCACGTCCGGGCCGATGCGCTGATCGCGACCAACACCTCGTCGTTGCCGGTGATGGACATCGCCGTCGTCACCCAGCGACCCAACCGGGTGCTCGGCTTCCACTTCTTCAACCCGGCACCGGTCATGAAGCTGATCGAACTCGTCCGCACGGTCGTCACCGACGAGGCGGTCGTGGAGGTGGCGCGCGACTTCGCGGAGTCGATCGGCAAGACCCCGGTGGTCGTCGGCGACCGTCGTGGCTTCATCGCCAACCAGTTGTTGTTCCCGTACCTCAACCAGGCGATCTGGATGGTCGAGGGTGGCTACGCCACCAAGGAGGACGTCGACGCGGCGATGCGGTTCGGTGCCGGACTGCCGATGGGACCGGTCGCCCTGACCGACTTGGTGGGCATCGACACCTTCGTCGGCATCATGGACGCGATCCACTCCCAGTTCCAGGACACCCGGTTCGCGCCGCGCCCGATCCTCGGCCAGCTGGCGGCCGCCGACTTCAACGGCCGCAAGTCCGGGCGCGGCTTCTACACCTACGACGAGCCGGGCTCCTCCCGCACGCTGCCGGACGAGGACAGCCGCGAACCCGCGGATCCCGCGACCATCGCCGACTGGACCACGGTCGGGGTCGTAGGGACCGGGACGATGGCGTGGGGCATCACGGAGGTCTGCGCCCGCGCCGGTTTCGAGGTGGTCGTCCACGGCCGGGCACGGGAGAAGGCCGAGGCCGTCGCCGGCAAGGTGTCGAAGTCGATCCAGAAGCAGGTGGACAAGGGCCGGGCGACCGAGGAGGAGCTCCTCGCTGCCGTCGGTCGGATCCGGCCGACGATCGATGTCGAGGACCTCGCCGACGCCGATCTGGTCATCGAGGCCGTGGCCGAGGACCAAGAGATCAAGCGGGAGCTGTTCGGTCGTCTCACCGGCGTGCTCAAGCCGGAGGCCGTGCTCTCGACCACGACCTCCTCGTTGCCGGTCGTCGACTGCGCGATGGTGACCGAGCATCCCGAACAGGTCCTCGGCCTGCACTTCTTCAACCCGGCATCGATCATGAAGCTGGTCGAGATCGTCACGACCGTGCGCACCGCCGACCACGTGGTGGAGCAGGCACGGGCGTTCGTCGACCGCATCGACAAGGTCGGCGTGCTCTGCGGCGACCGTGCCGGGTTCATCGTCAACACGCTGCTGTTCCCCTACCTCAACGACGCCGTGAAGATGCTCGAGTCGCACTACGCGACCGCGGAGGAGATCGACACAGCGATGAAGCTGGGCTGCGGCTACCCGATGGGTCCGTTCGAGCTGATGGACGTGGTGGGGCTGGACATCACGTTGGCCATCATGGAACGGCTCAGGGACGAGTACCGTCAGCCGTCGCACGAACCGGCATCGTTGCTGCGCCACCTCGTCAACGCGGGGTTCTACGGTCGCAAGACCGGGCGCGGCTTCTACGTCTACGACTGACCGGGCGCGTCCGCGGGTGAGGTCGCTCCGGTCAGCGCGAGGGTCGAGTCGCCCCCCACGGCGGGGTGGTGGTCGGGAAGCGATGAGGGCGACGATGGTCGAGGACACGCACGCGGCAACGGCCCATCCGGCCGCGTCCGGCGCCGACCTGGTCGATTCGTACTGGGGGACCTTCGTGGAGCTCCTGCCGCATGTCCCGCCGCTCCTGCGGGCGCTGGCGGTGGACGCCCGCGTGCCCGTCAGCGCCAAGGCGGTGACCGCCGCCACCGTCGGTTATGCACTCCTGCCCGTCGGGCCCCGGCTCGGTCGCCTCCCGTGGACGCCCGTGGCGCTGAGCGGGCTGCTCGCCGCCTTCCTCGGGGGTCGGCACCTGATCGCGGCGGCGGGCTACGACGTCGTCCGCGACCTTTGGGGTGGTTCCGACGCGGGCTTCGGGTTGCTCGTGGTCTGCGCCGGCGTCAACCACTGACCGGCTGATGGATCTGTTCCCGCCGGCCCTCGAGGGCTACGTCGTCGAGCGTGTGCCCGCTGTGCGCGCGAACAAGCCCTACGTCTGCCCGACCTGTGACAACCCCATCGCTGCCGGTGTCGGCCACGTGGTGGCCTGGCCGCAGGATCGTGTGGACGAGCGCCGGCATTGGCACCTGCACTGCTGGCGTGTGGTGGCCCGCCGTGGGCGGATAGCCTGACCGCCCCGCGGCCTCGAGCGCGTCGCCCTGCCGTCGGTGAACCGACCGCCGCGACGTGCGTCACGTCCAGCCGGGCCGCCTTCCCCACCCTCGAGGTCCTCCTGTGAGCAAGGGCTCGTCGAGCAAGCGCTCGTCCTCACGCGGTCGAAGCAAGACCGAAACCCGCGCGGCTCGCAACCGGGTGATCATCATCATCATGGCCGTGCTGATGGGCCTGTCGTTGATCGCTATCCCGTTGACGTCGCTGCTGCAGACCTTCGGCAGCGACCCCGCGCCGACGATCGACGACGCGGACCCGGATGCCGCCGAGGCGGACGACGCCGCGCTCGCCGAAGGCCCCGGACCCTGTGGCGAGACGCCGGACGACGCCCCGACGCCCGACAGCGAGATCTACGACGAGCCGTTCGACCTCACGATCGACGAGGACGCCGACTACACCGCCACGATCGAGACCACGTGCGGTGACGTGGTCATCGACCTGCATGCTGATGCCGCGCCCGAGGCCGTCAACAACCTCGTCAACCTCGCCGAGGAGGGCTACTACCAGGGCGTCATGTTCCACCGCGTCGTCCCCGGGTTCGTCGCCCAGGCCGGTGACCCGGCCGGCACCGGCTGTGGGCAGGAGGACTGCCAGAACTTCGATGAGGACGCCCCGACCTACCCCGGCTACACCTTCGAGGACGAACTCGACCTCGCCGAGGAGATGTTCGAGCAGGTCCGCGAGGACGCGCTGGCGCAGCTGCTCGAGGGCGACGATCTCGACGGGGACGGGTTGACCGAGGACCTCGACGAGGACGAGCTGCGCGAGCTCGTGCCGGGTGGCTACCCGCGGGGCACCCTCGCGATGGCCAACGCGGGGCCGGACACCAACGGCTCGCAGTTCTTCATCACCCAGGGCGAGCCGACGGTGCTCCCCGGACCGCAGTTCACCGTCTTCGGCACGGTCGTCGACGGCATGGACGTCATCGATGACACCGTCGCTGCACCCACCGACGACCAGGATCGGCCCGACGAACCGACCGTGATCCTCGATGTCACGATCGAGCAGCGCTGAGCGATCCGACCTGAGCGAGACCGGGTCTCGCTCGTGCCCATCATCCACCCACGGAGGACCGTGTGAGTCAGCAGTACGCCAACCCGCCCGAGATGGTCATCGACACCTCGAAGACCTACACCGCCACGATCGACACCAGCGAGGGGACCATCACGGCGAACCTGTTCGCCGACGAGTCACCCAAGACGGTCAACAACTTCGTGTTCCTCGCCCGTGAGGGCTTCTACGACGGCGTGATCTTCCACCGCGTCATCAAGGGGTTCGTCCTGCAGGGAGGGGACCCGACCGGGACCGGCCGTGGCGGACCCGGCTACAGGTTCGAGGACGAACTCGAGGCAGCCAAGGCGCGCGGCTACCACAAGGGGACGTTGGCGATGGCCAACTCGGGCCCCAACACCAACGGCTCCCAGTTCTTCATCATGCACAGCGACAACAACCTGCCGCCGCAGTACGCCGTGTTCGGTGAGACCACCGCCGGCCTGGACGTGGTCGACACGATCGGCAACACCGCGACCGGGCCGGATGACCGCCCTGCGCAGGACGTCGTGATCCGCTCGGTGACCATCACCGAGAGCTGAACGTCTCCCACCTGTTCGGGCCGGCCGCGGCGGCGCCCATCCGCTGCGGCCGGTCTGATCGGTGACGTCGGGACCCCGTTGGACCGGTGTGTCGTGCGCTTGGCGTCCGACACGGGGCCATCTGCAACCTCGCCGGCGTCCCGCACGTCGTCCTCGGTGAGACGCGTGCTCGATCCCCCGAGTGCACGCGCATGACCGGGTGGCGAGCGTGACGGGACGAGCACGGTGGCGGGTCGCCGCGACGAGCGTCTGGGTGCTGCTGATCGCCGGGTGTGCACCGATCGATGACATCGACCGCGCGAGCCCGCCCAGCGACGGCGAGGTGGGCGATGGCTCGGTCGAGGAGCGCCCGGCGGGGACAGAGCTGCCAGAGGCGACCGTCGACGGGCAGCAGGTGATCCTGGAGGGTCCACGCGGTCCGCACGCGGTGGCGGCGCTCGACCCCGAGGATGGCACCCCGCGGTCCGCGGCGGTGCGTCCGAACGATCCCACCGACGCGACCGACTCGGACCTGACGATCGCGGTCGTCGTCGACAGTGCCATGGAACCCGGCCCCCGCTACGTGCTGCGCTACCTCCACCTCGACGGTGGGCTGTCCGGTGCTCCCGACGCCCACGACGGCACCACCGCCGACGATGCCGCCGGAACGTCCGCCGAGCTCGCGTGGTTGCCGTGGCGGTTCCAGATCGACGCGGAGCACGGCGTCGTGCGGGACGTCCCTCCCACGTTGGTCTGGGCGCCGGACGGGCACCGGCTGGCCTGGATCGAGTGGGACGAGGACGAGGTGGCGCTGCGGTTGCTCGACTGGGGTGACGACGGGCCCGTCGACGGCTCGCGATCGCCGCTGTCCGAGGTCCCACCCGGCGTGGAGCTCGACCGGTGGGTGGTCGAGGACGGGGAGTCGGTTCTGCTGGGCGAGCGCGACGGCGAGCCGTACCGCTTCGAACTCCGCGAGTTGGCGCACGAGCCCGAGACCGCCTGACCACGGCGGTCGTCAGTTCAGGTCGGTGACCACGATCCGCACCGGATGGCCGTCGCGACGTTCGAGCCGTCCGAGCGTGCCCGGCACGTCCTCGAGACGCACCGTCTCCGTGACCGACCTGCCGAGGTCGAGGTGGCCGACCTCGACGAGGTCGAACAGTTCACCGACGTCCTGCGCGGTCGGTGAGCCGGACCCGACGATCTCCACCTCCGTCGCGGCGAGCCGGCCGATCGTGGCGGTGGTCAGCGGCTGCGGGGTGCGTCCGGCGAGCACCACCCGGCCACCGGGTGCGACGCTCCGGACCGCCTGGTCAGCGGCGGTGTTGGAGCCGGCCACCTCGATGGCCCGGTCGCCGCCGCCGTCGGTCAGTTCCGCCACGACGAGCACCGGATCATCGACCGACGCATCGATGACCGCGTCCGCGCCCCAGGCCACGGCGCGTTCGAGGTTGACCGCGTCGACGTCGACACCGATCACGTGGGCACCGGCGAGCTTGGCCAGGAGCAGCAGGTGCATCCCCACCCCGCCGAGGCCGAACACCGTCAGGATCGAGCCCTCACCCAGCCCGGCCCGCTTGATCGCGTGGCTGGCGGACCCGACCGTGTCGGGCACGATCGCCGCTTCGTGGACGGCGATGTCCGGGGGGAGGGGGACCAGCCGGTCGGCGCCGACCGCCATCTGCGTTGCCAGCGCGCCGTCGCGGTCGATCCCGGACACCCGCACGTCCGAGCAGAGGTTCTCCCGGCCGATCCGGCAGTACCCGCAGGCGCCGCACGGCTGCTCGGGAAGCACCGCGATGCGGTCACCCGGTTGCCAGTCGACCACCTCGGCACCGACACGGGCGATCGTGCCCGCAGCTTCTCGGCCGAGGGTCAGCGGCAGCTCGCCCCGCCGGGGAACGCTGCCGGTGACGACCGCCAGGTCCAGCGCACCGAGGCCGCACGCCTCGACGTCGATCAGCACCTCCGCTGGGCCGACGTCGCGCGGTGGCGGTGTCTCGACCCGGACATCGGCCTGCTCGACGACCGGAGCGGTCGCGTGCAGCCGGGCGGCACGCATCGTCGCGTCGGTGGTCATCGCTCAGCGGCCGGTCGGTGGCGGTGGTGGTCCGTCCGCGTCATCGTCGGATGGGTCGGAGTTCGGGTCGGGGGACGGGTCGGGGGAACCTCGAGGGTCGTCCTGGTCGCCGGACGGGCCGTTCCGACGGACGTCGTCCGTGCCTCGGGACCGTCCGGGGAGGTGACCCCGGCCGCCAGCGGAGGCGTCGCGGTCGTCACCGGCCGTCCCGTCGGGGTCCGCGGTGTCGCGGGGGTCGCTGTCGCGGGGGTCGCTGTCGCGGGGGTCGCTGTCGCCGGGGTCGCTGTCGCCGGGGTCGCTCGACGTCGAGGCGAGCCGCGGGTCCGGCGGACCGTCGGGCAGGTCGCTGTCGAGGTCGGTTGGAGCCTCACCCGGCCACGGTGGTAGGTCCGACAGCTCCAGGCGTTGGGGGGCCCGACCCTGGTCCCAGTCACGCATGCGCTTGGGGTAGCCGACCTTCTTCGCGTCGTAGAGGGGGATGTTCACCTCCTTGCAGAACTCACCGGCGTGCCGGGGGTCCTTGATCGGCCGACGCAGGTACTCGCCGTCGTCCGCGACCAGCAGCAGCGTGGTCGAGTACATGTTCGTCTTGGGTTCCAGGAACGCCTCGACCCCGATCCGCGACCGGATGAACTCCTCGAGTTCCTTGGTCGAACCCCGGGACGCCTTGTCCATCGACGGTGGCGGGGTGCGTCGCTTCGACTCGCCGCGCAGCCAGGCGCGCAGCCGGTCGGAGAAGCCCACGGTTGCCTCGGATCCAGAGGGTGGAAGGTCACGCCCAGGCTATCCGCGCTGGTCAGGCGTGTGCCGTGGCGGTCAGGCCGTGTCCTCGGCCGGTGCGTCCTCGACCAGTTCGACCAGCACCCCACCGGTGCCCTTGGGATGGACGAACGCGATCGTGTGTCCGCCGCCACCTCGGCGTGGTTCCTCGTCGATGAGCCGCACACCCTGGTCGCGCAGGTGCTCGAGCGCTCCGTCGACCGACGGGACCCCGAAGCCGAGATGGTGCAGGCCCGGCCCGTTGCGCTCCAGGTAGCGCGCGATCGGCGAGTCGTCCCGGGTCGGCTGCAGCAACTGCAACCACACGCCGCCGACGTCGATCATGGCTTCCTCGACGCCGTCGGATTCCACCACCTCGCGGTGCGACGCGGTCAGTCCGAACGAACGCTCGTACAACTCCAGCGTGGCGTCGAGGTCCTCCACGGCGATCGCGATCTGGTCGACACGGGTGACGTCCACGGTGGCTCCGGATCCTCGGCGGGGAACCGCATCGTGCCACGTCGTCGTCCGCGGAGCCGCGTCGGTCCCACCGGGGGCCCGTTCAGGCCGTGCTCGTGCGCCGCGGGCGCCTACCCTGCCGGGTGTCACCGTCGCATCAGGAGTCCATTGTGGAAGAGGTCGTCGTCGTCGTCGGGTACGCCCGGACCCCGGTAGGCCGGTTCGGGGGCGGGCTCGCGTCCCTGACCGGTATGCAGCTCGGCGGGCACGCGATCGCCGGGGCGTTGGACCGCGCCGGGGTCGACGGGTCCCAGGTCGACTACGTCACGATGGGGCACGTGCTGCAAGCCGGGCAGGGACAGATCACCGCACGCCAAGCCGCCGTCGCCGGCGGGGTCGGCATGGAGGTGCCGAGCGAGACCATCAACAAGGTCTGCCTGTCCGGGATGACGGCGATCTCGCGGGCACGGGACCTGATCCGGCTCGGCGAGTTCGACCTGATCGTCGCCGGCGGGATGGAGTCGATGTCACAGGCGCCCTACGTGCTGGACAAGGCGCGGTTCGGCTACCGGATGGGTGACGGTTCGATCACCGACGTGATGATGCACGACGGGCTCAGCTGCGCGTTCGACGGCTGCGCGATGGGCCTGGCCTCCGACCAGTACCAGGACGACAAGGGCCTCGACATCAGCCGCGAGGCGCAGGACGTCTGGTCCGCACGTTCCCACGAGCGGGCCGCCGCGGCAGCCAAGGACGGCGGGTTCGATGACGAGCTGGTGCCGGTCGAGGTGCCGCAGCGCAAAGGTGACCCGATCGTGATCGACCAGGACGAGGGCGTCCGACCGGAGACGACCGCCGACTCGCTCGGGGGCCTGCGGCCGGCGTTCCGCAAGGACGGGACGATCACCGCCGGCAACGCGTCGCAGATCTCCGACGGTGGTGCGGCGCTGGTGCTCGCCTCGCGGTCCCGGGCCGATGCGCTCGGGCTGCCCGTGCTGGCCACGATCACCTCCTGGGGGACCGTCGCCGGCCCCGATCCGTCGCTGCACCTGCAGCCCGCCAACGCGATCCGCGATGCGGCGTCGCGGGCGGGCGCCGACCCGTCGGGCTACGACCTGTACGAGATCAACGAAGCCTTCGCGTCAGTGGCCATCGCCTCGACCCGCGAGCTCGGGCTGTCCGAGGACCAGGTCAACGTCAACGGCGGCGGGGTCGCGCTCGGCCACCCGATCGGCTGCTCCGGCGCGAGGATCGTGGTGTCGTTGATCAACGAGCTGCGACGTCGAGGTGGTGGCTCCGGCGCGGCCGCCCTGTGCGGCGGCGGGGGGCAGGGCGACGCGATGACCGTCCAGGTGTGAGGACCACGGCCGACTCCGCCGGCCCCGCTACGGCCGCCTGCGCTCCACCTTGCCAACCAGGACCGAGTCGGCGGCGCTGCCGTCGACCTGCCGGCCGTCCACGAGCCAAGTGCGCAGCCGATCGGTACCGGTCCGGTCGGGGTGGGCGTCGCCCGCCGTCGGCTGGTTGTTTGCCCACCCTGTCCGAGTCAACCGGCCGAACCGTTCAAACAACCGGGTGCGGGGCCCGTCGGGAGGTAGGTCGGCGGGGTGCGTGCTCGCGCGGGAGCTCCAGTAGCCTCCGCCCGGCCGCCACCGGCGCGGGCCAACCCGCCACCGGCGCCGGCCAACCCGCCACCGCGCTGACCACCACGTACAGGAGGCCGCCGTGCCCGTCGACGTCGACGCGCTGCTCGCCGGCCTCGAGCGCGGCGAACGCCGGGCCCTCGCCCGCTTGCTGACGGTCATCGAGGACGGTCGCCCCGACCAGCTCCGCCAGGTCGTCAAGTACCTCTACCCGCGGACCGGCGCCGCGCGGGTGCTCGGGATCACCGGCTCGCCCGGCGTCGGCAAGTCCACGCTCACCGACGCCGTCGCCACGCGCCTTCGTGCGGTGGGCCGGACCGTCGCCGTCCTCGCGGTCGACCCATCGTCGCCGTTCTCCGGCGGCGCCCTGCTCGGCGACCGCGTCCGCATGCAGGGCCACCACGCCGACCACGGCGTGTTCATCCGGTCGATGGCCTCCCGCGGCCACCTCGGCGGCCTGGCGTTCGCGACCCCGCAGGCGGTGATGGTGCTGGACGCCGCCGGGTTCGACGACGTGATCGTGGAGACGGTCGGCGTCGGCCAGTCGGAGGTCGAGGTCGCCGCCAACGCCGACACCACGGTCGTCGCGCTCGCGCCCGGCATGGGCGACAGCGTGCAGGCCGCCAAGGCCGGAATCCTGGAGGTCGCCGACGTCTTCGTCATCAACAAGGCCGATCACGGCGGGGCCGGCAAGCTGGAGTCGGAGCTTCGCGGCATGCTCGAACTCGGCCACGCCACGGCCGGGGAGGACGACGAGGTGAGCGCGTGGTGGCCGCCGATCGTCCGCACCGTGGCGGTGCGCGGCGAGGGCGTGGACGAGTTGACGGACGCGCTCACGGTCCACGCGGACCACCTCGACGCGGACGGTGGACGCGAGCGACAGCGGCAGGTGCGGGCTCGCGCGGTCCACGCCATCCGCGAGATCGCCCTCGAGCAGGTGCGCCTGCGGTTCGTCCGGTTCGAACGCGGCCACGATCCGGTGCTGGACGAGCTCGCCGACCAGGTCGTCGAGCGCAGCCTCGACCCCTACGCGGCGGCCGACCGGTTGCTCGACGCGCTCGAGGGCGGCGAGGCCTGACGCGCCGGACGGCGGTGAAGCCCTGACGACAGGACCGCAGGTCAGCGGCGCTGCGGGTCGGCGGCGACGCACAGCCAGTCCGGTTCGCCGCGGGGGACCGGGATCTCGACCTCCTCGACCCGGGAGAAGCGCACGGCCAGCGCCGCCACCAGTCCCGGTGCCTGCGTCGACCCCCACACGCTGAACGCGCCACCGGACCGCAGCCGCGCTGCGGCACGGTCGAGGAACCCGGGCTCGTACAGCCGGGCGTTGGCCTGCCGCAGCAGCCAGTCGGGACCGTTGTCGACGTCCAGCGCGATCGCGTCGAACGGTTCGACGTGCCCGTCAGCCAGCACGTCGGCGACGTCGCCGACCGTGACCGACACCCGTCCGTCCGCCAGCGCGCCCCCGGTCGTCTCGCGCAGGAGGCTGCGGTGCCAGTCGACGATCCTCGGCTCCACCTCGACGACCACGATCGAGCGCAGCGAGCCGACACCGACCGCCTGCGACAGCGACAGGCCGAGTCCGAGCCCGCCGAGCAGCAACCGCTGCGGCTCGCCCGTCGCCGCGGCCAACGTCGCGTCGACCTGGGTGCGCTCGGAGGAGCCGCCGAGGTGGCTCGACATGGCGAAGATGCCGTCGATCAGCAGCTCGTGCGCCTCGCCGTGCCGCCGGAGCACGAGTTCGCCGGTCACGCCGGGCGCGCGGTCGAGCACGACCGGACGCTCGTCGTCGCTCACCGGGCCCACCGCCGGACGCTCGTCGTCCGGACCCCGACTCGCAGCCGGGGCGAGGTGGGGCCGGTGAGGGTCAGCGATCGCCGTTCGATCCTCGCAACGCGTCCAGTTCGCGTTCGATCAGCTTGCAGGTCGCATCGAGGTGGTCGTTGGTGGTCCGCAGGTTGCCGGTCGCCAGCCGCAGCACGTAACGGTCGTCGAGCACGGTGTGCGACAGGAACGCCTCGCCGGAGGCGTTGATCCGGCGGAGCAGCTCGCGGTTGAGCTCGTCGCGAGCTCGGTTGCGGCGGTCGATGGCGTCCTGTTCGGCGTCGTCGGCGTCGGCGTCGGCCGGGTCGGCCGGGTGGGGGTCGTCGACGTCCAGCCACGACGGGTCGGCCGCGAAGCACACCGTGGACATCGGGACCGGTGCAGCCAGGACCAGGTCGGGGTGCTGGGACACCCAGGCGGCCACGCGCTGCGCCTGCGCGACGTGCTCACGCAGCCGGGCCGCCAATCCGTCCGCACCGAAGTACCGCAGCACCAGCCACAGCTTCAGCGCACGGAACCGGCGGCCGAGCTGCACTCCCCAGTCCATGTAGTCGGTGACGCCGTCGTCGTCGGTGGTGAGGTACGCCGGCACCAGCGCGAAGGAGGACGTCAACGCGACCGGGTCGCGCAGGAACAGCGCCGAGCAGTCGATCGGCGTGAACAGCCACTTGTGCGGGTTGGTCACGAACGAGTCGGCGCGTTCCACCCCGGCGAGGTACGGCCGGAACTCCTCGCAGAGCCCGAGCATCCCGCCGTACGCCCCGTCGACGTGCAACCAGACGCCGTGGCTGAGCTCGTCGACGAGTTCGTCGCGGACGTCAGCGATCGCCGGGACCGGGTCGATCGAGGTCGTCGAGGTGGTGCCCACCGTCGCCACGATCGCCATCGGCCGGTAGCCGAACCTCACGTCCTCGCGCATCGCCTCGGCGAGCACGTCCGGGCGCAGCCGGTAGCGTTCGTCGACGTCGATCGTGCGGACCGAGTCACGGCCGAGCCCGAGCGAGATGGCGGCCTTCTCCACCGACGAGTGCGCGTGCTCGGAGGTGTAGACCCGCAGCATGGGCACGTCCGGCCGGCCGGCGAGCCCGCGTTGGCGGACGTCCAGCCCGCTGGCCTCCCGGGCCGCGGCCAGGGCCAGCATGGTCGACATCGACGCGGTGTCGTTGATGATCCCCGACCAGCCGTCGTCGAACCCGAGCAGCTGCCGCAGCCAGTCCAGCGCGAGCTCCTCGAGCTCGGTCGCCGCCGGCGAGGTCGACCACAGCATCCCGTTGACGTTCATGGCCGCGGTCAGCGCCTCGCCGAGGATGCCCGGCCCGGAGCCGGTGATCGCGAAGTAGGCGTGGAACGACGGGTGGTTCCAGTGGGTCACGCCGGGCAGCAGCACCTCGTCGAGCTCCCGCAGCGCCTCCGCGAACGGCTGCGGCTCGCGCGGCGGCGAGACCGGCAGCCGGCCACGCACCTCGCCCGGTTCGACCGGCGACTTGACCGGCAGGTCCTCGACACCCTCGAGGTAGCTGGCGATCCACTCGATGACCTGGTGGCCGTGCCGGCGGAACGCGTCGGCGTCCATGTCCCCGAGACCGAGCTGTCCGACGTCGAGGTGGTGGCCCCCGCCACCGTCCGGTCCATCGGTCGCGTGGCGGTCCTGGGACGGGTCATCCGACGGTTCGGACGCGCGCGGTGCGGCGCTCACGCGTCGTCCCCGTCGCCGGTGCCGGGGTCGCCGCCGGTCGCGTCGGTGTCAGCGGTCGGGTCGGCGTCACCGTTCGGGTCAGCGTCCGAGGGTTCCTGGCGGTCGCCCCGATCGTCGATGTCGAAGTCCAGGGACGGGCCCCCGTCCGACCCGCCATGGGGGGTGTACAACTCCGAGGCGGACTCGCGGTCGACCGGCTCCGCGTACGGTTCGGCCACCACCTCGTCGATCACGCGCTCGGTGGGCTCGCGCTCCTCCGCGGCGGTGGTGATCGCGACGTAGGGCACCAGCACGGCCAGGGCGAGCAGCACCGTGAGGATGGCGAGCGCCGCGAGCGTCCGCCACACCCATCGAGGCACGTAGCGAGGGCGACGCCCGTTGGGCCACCGCGGAGCGAGCGCGGCCCAGACCTCGTCGAGCTCGCTCGGGTCCATCGGAGGTGCGTCGTCGACCGCGACGGGTGCCGGGTCATCGACCTGGCGTGTGGCGAGGTCCATCAGCCACGGAGCGACCGGGTCGTCCGGGTCGCGGTCCGACTGTTGACGCATCGCCCGCAGGAAGGTGTTGACCACCGCGTCGACCGGCTCGGGATGGGTGGCCACGCACGCTCGCACGGCCGGGGCGTAGCGGTACACCAGCACAGCGAAGGCGGATTCGGCGCCCTGCTGCGCGAGCCGTACCAGGTCCGCGTCCGAGTGGGTTGCCAGTTGCATCGGTCCACCTCGTCGACCGACGCAGCCTAGCGGCCGCCGTCGGACGCCTCCGGGCTGCCCGGCCGGCCGGCGTTCGCCGACCGCTCCCACCCCCTCGACCCCGCCGGTGCCACCTATCCTGGCGCCCACGCCGACGAGGGAGCGACACGGTGGCCTGGGAGGAGCGGTACGAGGCGTGGAAGGCCAGCTACGACGCCGCGCCGAAGCGGCGCGAGGACGACGTGGTCACCACGTTGTCCGGCATCGAGCTCGAGCCGCTGTACGGCCCCCACAACGTGGAGCTCGACGAGGACCGGATCGGCTACCCGGGCCAGTACCCGTACACCCGCGGGGTCTACGCGTCGATGTACCGCACCCGCCCGTGGACGATCCGGCAGTTCGCCGGGTTCGCCGACCCGGTGGAGACCAACAAGCGGTTCCACGACCTGGTCCGCGGCGGCCAGCACG
>SKJX01000058.1 GCA_007121785.1 Nitriliruptoraceae bacterium | reverse complement strand
GGACACACGGACCTGAACCGTGCGCGTCTGCCAATTCCGCCACCCGCCCAGGTGGAGCGGCGCAGGGTACCAACGCCCCGACGGGTCCACCAACGCGGCCCTCCGAGCCCGCCCGGTCGCCACTGCGGGGCAGCTGACCGACCGTCCTTCCGGAGTCGTTCGGACGGGTGGAGCGTACGGCCTGCTCGGCTACGCTTCCAGCCGGCACGGGATGGATCGACGCCCGTGCTCCAGCGGTGAACGGCGTCGCGGAACGCGAGGACCAACGCGGGAACGACAGCACGCGGGCCAGCCGACGCGGGGCGGTTCAGCGCCAGCAACCAGACGCGACGTGCAGGACCGGCATTGGGTGTCCTCCAGGAGTTCGAACGGCGCCTCGAAGGTGCCGTCGAGGGCTTCTTCGCGCGCGCGTTCCGGTCGGGCGTCCAACCGGTCGAGCTGGCCAAGTCCGTCCAACGCTACGCGGAGGACAACCAGCACGTCACCGCCGACGGTGTCGTCGTGCCCAACGTCTACCGCCTGGCGGTCGGTCCGAAGGACCACGAACGGCTCGAGGGCTTCGGCAGCTCCCTGCCGCGTGAGCTCGCCGAGGTGGTCGTGCGGACCGCGGACGAGCGCGGCTGGAAGCTCCGCGGGCCCGCCCGGGTGCGCATCGAACTCGACGACGACATCAAGCTCGGACGGTTCCGGCTGGCCGGACGCGTGGAGGCGGTCGAGCCGCACGCCAGCCGTGCCACCCAGGGCGCACCCGGCCGGCCCGGCGGCCAGCCCGCCCAACACTCGGCGTCCAGCGCCTACGCGGCCCGGTCCGCCCCGGCGCCGACACCGTCCGACGACCGCGCCGCGATCGACCGCACCCAGGTGGTCGGCGCGGTGCCCAAGGCCGAGCTCGAACTGGTCGTGCGCGCTGGGGGGTCATCGTCCGGCCAGCGTGTCCCGCTGCACGGCAGCCGGATCACGGCCGGGCGGATGCGCTCGTGCGACCTGACGATCGACGACTCCACCGTCTCACGTGAGCACGCCGCGTTCGTGCGGCGCAGCGACCGCTGGTGGGTGGTCGACCTCGGCTCCACCAACGGCACCCGGGTCAACGGCCGCCAGGCGGCGGAGCACCCGCTGGGCCCCGGTGACCGCGTCGAACTGGGCGACGCAGTCGTCGAGCTCGTGGGGGCCTGAGGTGCCGATCGAGCTGCTGACGTTGCTGAAGTTCGCGCTGCTGGCGCTGCTGTACCTCTTCGTGGCGCGCACCGTGAAGACCGTGGCCACGGAGATCACCGGCGGCCGACGTCGCAAGAACGCGCCCACCCCCCGCCCGGCGGTGGCGTCCCCCTCGGAGCAGTCGCGGCGGTCCCGTCGGATCCCGCGGGAGCTGGTCATCCACATCGCTGGAGGCTCCCCGAAGGTCGTCCCGCTCTCCGGCCATGGCGTGGTGCTCGGCCGCCGCAACGTGGACGTCCTCCTCGACGACGTCTACGTCTCCGACGAGCATGCGGAGGTGATGCCCGACGACGGCAGCTGGTCGGTGCGTGACCTCGGTTCCACCAACGGCACCTTCCTCAACGGTGCGAAGGTCACCCGCCCGACCCCGCTCGCGGTCGGCGACCAGATCCGGGTCGGCAAGACCCACATCGAGGTGCGCCGATGAGGAGCATCGTCGCCGCCGGCCGCACCGACGTCGGCCAGGTGCGGGAGGGCAACGAGGACGCGTTGCTGATCCGCGACGGGCTGTTCGCCGTCGCGGACGGCATGGGCGGCCACGTCGCCGGCGAGGTCGCCTCCGCCACCGCCCTGGAACAGGTCGAGGGCCTCGACGGCCGCGTGTTCCAGGACGCCGACGCCGCGATCGGCGCGCTGCGCACCGCGGTGGTGGAAGCCAACCGCACCGTGTCCCAGCTCGCCGAGGAACACCCCGAGTACCGGGGGATGGGCACCACGCTGACCGCCGCGATGGTCGAGGGCCGCCGGCTCCACGTCGCCCACGTCGGCGACTCACGCGCCTACCTGCTGCGCGACGGCCAGCTGCGCCAGCTCACCGACGACCACACCCTCGTCCAGCACCTGGTCGACGAAGGCCAGATCACCGCCTCCGAGGCGGACACCCACCCGCAGCGCTCCATCATCACCCGGGCCATCGGCATCGGCACGGAGGTCGAGGTCGACACCATCACCGTCGACCTGCGCGCCGGCGACCAGCTGCTTCTCTGCTCCGACGGGCTCACCGGCGTGGTCGAGGACGACCGCATCGGCGAACTGCTGCGCTCCGACGACCCACCGCAGGTCATCGTCGACCAGCTGGTCCAAGAAGCCAACGACGGCGGCGGCCCGGACAACATCACGGTCGTGCTGCTGCGCTACGAGGATCCGGACGCCGCGCAGGACGCCCCGACCTCCACCGCGCCGATCACCATCTCCAGCCGCACGGACGCGACCGACGGTGACTGGGCCGCCGGAGTCTCCAAGTACGGCGCGTTGACCCGTGGCGGGCCGACCCAGCCCGGTGAACCCGACGATGAGCGACGCAGCGTCGGCGCGATCTTCGGCCGCGCGACCGCGATCGTGCTGGCCCTCGCCCTGCTGGCGGGCCTGGTCTACGGCGGCGGCCAGTTCCTGCTCTCCCGCGAGTACTTCGTGGCCACCGACGGCGACGAGGTGGTGATCTACCAGGGGGTCGACGCTCAGCTCGGACCGCTCGAGCTCTCCCGGGTGGTGGAACGCTCCGAACTCGAACTCGACGACGTCCAGGAGTGGTACCGCCCGACGCTTGAGGCTGGCCGACCCGCCGCCGACCTCGCCGATGCCCGACGCATCATCCGCGGGATCCCCGTACGTGACGCTGCGGACGATCCCGACGACGCCGATGACGGCATCGGGGACGACGACGCCGACGTCGCCGACGACGAGGTGGAGGACGCGGCCGCGGGCAGCGGACCCGTCGGGTGAGCGCGGGCACGGGCGGGCCCGCGGACGCGCCCCGGACGCGCGAGGCGCGACTGCTGACCGGTGCGGTGATCGTCACCGCGTTCGCCGCCATCCTGCTGGGCTGGTCCGAGGCGCCCGACCTCCCTCCGGCGGCGGTCGTCACCGGGCTCGCGCTCGCGGTCATCGCCGTCGTGGCTCACCTCGCCGTCCGCGGGGCCGCCCCGCACGCCGACCCGACGCTGCTGCCCATCGCGTTCCTGCTCAACGGGCTCGGGCTGGTGTTCGTCCGGCGCGTCGACATGGCCACGGGCAGCGACCTCGCCGCCACGCAGACGGTGTGGACCGCGGTCGCGGTCGGCCTGATGTGCGGGATGCTGCTGTTCGTCCGACGCATCCGTGAGCTCGCCAGGCTGCAGTACACCTTCGGGCTGCTGACCCTGGTGCTCCTGCTCATGCCGTTGATCCCTGGACTGTCGGCCGGGATCATCAACGGCGCCCAGCTGTGGATCGACCTGTTCGGGATGCGGTTCCAGCCGGGTGAGCTCGCCAAGCTGTCGATGGTGATCTTCGTGGCGGCCTACCTGGAGCGAAACCGGGCGCTGCTGTCGGTCGCCACCCAGCGGGTCGGGCCGGTACTGCTGCCGGCTGCCCGCCACCTGGCGCCGGTGCTGGTGGCGGTCATCCTGGCGCTGGTGATCATGGCGGGGCTGCGCGACCTCGGCTCGGCGTTGCTGTTCTTCGGCACGTTCGTGGCCTTGCTGTACGTGGCGACGGGACGACTGGCCTACCCGGCCGTTGGCGCGGTGTTCTTCGCCGCAGGGGCCTTCATCGTCTACAACCTGTTCGGGCACGTCCGGGTCCGGGTGCGGATCTGGCTGGATCCCTGGGCCGACGTCGGCGACACCGGCTACCAGCTGGCCCAGAGCCTGTTCGCGTTCGGTACGGGCGGGTTGACCGGCACCGGGCTCGGCCAAGGGCGACCGCAGGACGTGCCGTTCTCCGCGACGGACGCGATCTTCACCGTCATCGGCGAGGAGCTCGGGCTGCTCGGCGCCACCGCGGTGCTCCTGCTGTTCCTGGTGATGATCTTCCGTGGCTACCGGATCGCGCAGACCGCCAAGGACGAGTTCAGCACCCTGCTGGCCACCGGGCTGACCACGTTGCTGGCGTTCCAGACCTTCGTCATCGTCGGGGGGCTCACCCGGCTGGTGCCGCTGACCGGTATCACGCTGCCGTTCGTGTCGTACGGCGGGTCGTCGCTGCTGTCCAACTACCTCATCATCGCGATGCTGCTGCGCATCAGCGACGACTCCCGCCGGAGCGCCCTCGCCCCGGTCAGCGCCAAGCCGTCGCGGAAGGCGGCGACATGAGCCGACAGATCACCCGCCTGTCCCTGGCCGTGCTCGTGCTGTTCGGGGCGCTGTTCGTCAACCTCAACGTGATCGCGCTGCTGCAGGCCGACGACCTGGCCACCCATCCGGCCAACCGGCGGCTGATCATCCAGGAGTACGCGATCGAGCGGGGCCCCATCGTCGTCGGCGAACAGGCCATCGCACGCAGCGTGGAGTCGGGCGACGAGACGTTGCGGTTCCAACGCACCTACCCCGACGGGGAGCTGTACGCCCACATCACCGGGTACTACTCGGTGCTACTGCAGCGGTCCGGTCTCGAGCAGGCCCTCAACGAGGAGTTGACCGGCCGGCCGGCGGAGGTGCTGTCACAGAACCTCGCGCAGCTGCTCGGCGGGATGGAACGGCCCGGCAACGCCGTCGAGCTGACCATCGACCCCCAAGCCCAGGCTGCGGCCCGGGCCGCGCTGGATGGCCGCCAGGGGGCGGTCGTCGCGGTCGACCCGGCCACCGGTGGTGTGCTGGCCGCCTACAGCAACCCGAGCTTCGATCCGAACCCGCTGTCGAGCATCGATACGGCCGAGATCAACGAGGCCTGGACGCCGTTGCAGGATGACCCCGACCGGCCCCTGCTGGACCGCACGATCGCGGAGACCTACGCGCCCGGTTCGGCGTTCAAGGTGGTGGCCGCTGCCGCCGCGCTCGAGGCCGGGCTCGAACCAGGGGAGATGTTCCCGGACGAGGGCGTCTACGACGTGCCCCAGACCACGGCCAACATCGGCAACTTCGGCGGTGGTTTCTGCGCTGACGGTGACCAGATCAGCCTGAGCGACGCGATGGTGGTCTCGTGCAACACCGTCTTCGCGCGGCTCGGGGTCGATCTCGGCGACGATGCCCTGCGCGAGCAGTCCGAACGCTTCGGCTTCAACGACACCCCGCCCTACGAGCTCGGGGTCACCCCCAGCGTGTTCCCCGCCGACCTCGACACGCCCTCGACGGCGCAGAGCGCGATCGGCCAACGCGACGTGCGTGCCACGCCGATGCAGATGGCTCTGCTCGCGGCCGCCATCGCCAACGAGGGGCAGCTTCCGCGTCCCCACCTCGTCGCCAGTATCCGTGATCCGGACGGTCAGACGATCGGTGGGACGGACCAGGGCCTGTGGGATGACCCGCCGGGGGACGGGCGGCCCGTCTCGCCACGCACGGCCGACCAGCTGCGCTCGATGCTGATCGGCGCGGTCGAATCGGGGACCGGCACCAGCGCCCGGATCGACGGCGTCACCGTCGGCGGCAAGACCGGGACGGCGCAGACGGGCCAGACGCCCAACGCCTGGTTCATCGGTTTCGCCGGCAACGACATCGCGCTGGCGGTCGTCCTTCCGGACGCGGGGGAGGACGCGACGGGCGGGCAGGTCGCGGCACCGGTCGCCCGAGCCGTGATGGAGGCAGCGCTCCGGGACGACGGATGAGCGCTTGTAGGCTCCGACGCTGGGCGATGATCCGACCGGCACCGGAAGGCGACGACCGGTCCGCCACCGACGGACCGCGGAGGCACACGTGAGCGAAGGACGGACCCTCGCCGGCCGGTACGAACTGCAGCGACCGCTCGGTCGCGGCGGCATGGCCGAGGTGTTCGCGGCGCACGATCACACGCTCGGCCGCGAGGTGGCGGTCAAGCTGCTGCTCGAGCGGTTCCACGAGGACGAGGCGTTCGTCCGGCGGTTCCAGGACGAGGCCCGCAACGTGGCCCGCCTCAACCACCCGAACCTGGTCGCGGTGTACGACACCGGCACCGATCAGGGCCAGCCGTTCATCGTGATGGAACTGGTCGAGGGGCGCTCGCTGCAGGAAGCGATCGCTTCCGGCGGACTCACCGAGGACCGCGCCCTGGAGGTCGTCGGCGACGTCTGCGCCGCGCTGGCCTACGCCCACGACCGCGGCCTGGTCCACCGCGACGTCAAGCCGGCCAACATCCTGCTGTCGGACGACGGTGCGGTGAAGGTCACCGACTTCGGCATCGCCCGCACGGTCGACAACCAGACGGTCACCCGCACCGCCTCGGTGCTCGGGACCGCCGCCTACCTCTCGCCCGAACAAGCGCAGGGCCTGGACATCGACGCCCGCAGTGACCTGTACTCGCTCGGTGTGGTGCTCTACGAGGCGCTGGTCGGCATCCCGCCGTTCCAGGGTGACTCCCCGGTCACCATCGCCTACCAGCACGTGCAGGAAGCACCCCGGCCGCCGCGCGAGATCGAACCGTCGCTGTCGCCGGCCGCCGAAGCGATCACGATGCGTGCGCTGGCGAAGAACCCGGCCAACCGCTACGGGCACGCGTCCGAGATGCGCGACGACGTCGTCAACGCCCGGGTCGGGCAGCCGGTCGCCGCACCCGCGGTCCTCAGCGCCGACGACACCGCCCTGCTCCAGCCCGACCCGGCGACCCGGGCCGTCCGCAGCCACGAGGAACAGCGACGTCGACGGGGCCTGCTGTGGGTGGTGTTGTCCCTGCTGGCTCTCGCGGCGTTGATCGGTGGCGGCATCGCGCTGGCCGCGCTGTTGAGCAACGGGGACGAGGAGGTCGTCCTCCTGCCGGTCACCGACGTCATCAACCAGCCACAGGACGTCGCGGTCGACCTGCTCCAACGCGACGGGTTCGTCGTCGGCGACATCGTGGAGGAGGCGAGCGACGAGTTCGACGCCGGCCGCGTCATGGAACAGGACCCGGCGCCGGGCACCGACGCGGAGGAAGGCAGCACGGTCGATCTCACGGTCTCGACCGGGCCCGACGTCACCGAGGTGCCCGACCTGGAAGGGCTGACCGAGGACGAGGCACGAGCCGAGCTGCGCGACGCCGACCTGGAGGTCGGCAACGTCGACCGGCAGTTCCACGACGAGGTCGAGGACGGCCGGATCATCGCCAGCGACCCGCCGGCCGGCGATGAGGTCAGCGCCGGATCGTCGGTCGACCTGCTGATCAGCCGCGGGGTCGAGGAGGCCACCGTCCCACCGGTGGTCAACCGGTCCGAACAGGACGCGATCGACCTGATCGAGGACCGCGGGCTCGTCCCCGACATCGAGCGGGAGTACTCCGACGTGGTCGTCGAAGGCGACGTGATCTCGCAGGACCCCGATCCGGGGACCCGCCTGCCGGTCGGGGAGTTCGTGACGATCGTCATCTCCCGCGGCCCGGAGCCCGAGCCGGAACCCGAGCCGGAACCGGAACCCGAACCGGAGCCCGAACCGGAGGACGACGAGGACGACGAAGACGAAGACGAAGACGAAGACGACGACGAAGAAGATGAAGAAGACGACGGCGACTGAGCCCCGTCGGCGGCGTGTCAGCCGGGGCGGTCGACCACCTCGCCGGTTGCTCTGGTGAGGTCGAGGAGCGCGCGGGCACCGACGATCACGGCCGCCATGCCCGCCGCCAGCACCAGGGTGACCGCGGCGCGCACCACCTCGACCGGCATCGGCCCCGGCACGATCGGTCGGGTCAACGCTCCGACCTGGATCAGCCCCCACCCCACGGCCGGGATGCCGGCCGCCACGACGAGCCAGCGGGCACGGGCGGGATGCTGACGTCGTGACGCCCAGGCTGCGGCGAGGACGACCAACAGCGTCCCGGGCAGCACCAGCAACGCCGGCTCGATGTCGGCGCCGGTCGGCAGCGACCACGTGGTCGCGATCCCCAGCCCCCCACCGAGCAGCCCCGCACCCACCAGCGCGGGCACCAGGGCCCGTTCGAACCTGGCCAGGCCGACGCCCCCCAACAGCGCGCCGGCGGCCGCCAGCGCCGGCCAGATCGGGGATGGTCCGGGGTACCACACGAGCTCACCCACCACCTCGACGTCCGCCCCATCGACCGTCATCGGGATGCGCCAGTCGAGGACGGGTTGGGCGGCGTCGGTGTCCGGGTCGACGCCCGGTGGCAGGCCGGGCGACATGAAGTGGACACGGTGGTCATGCCAGGCGTACTCCCCGCCGCTGGCCACGACCTCCCAGGCGGGCGGCGCCTCCGCGTCCGCCTCCGCAGGCACGTCCACGTCCGCGGCGCCGTAGCGCGCGTCGTTGAGCCAGCGCGCCGGGGATCGCTGGTTGACCGCGACCGTGCCCTCCCCGTCGAACCGCAGGTACGGCTCGTCGTCGTAGCCAGGGACCTCGACGGTGACGCCCGCCGGCACCCGCAGCGTGAGGTAGGCGTCGCCACCGACGACCTCCGCGTCGATCGCCGCCGCCGCAGCGTCCGGCCCCTCGACCCCGGTCACGCTCGACCGGTAGTGGGTCGGCCCCGGTGGGTCGGCCAACGCGGGCACCGGCACGAGCAGGACCGCAGCGACCGTGATCAGCAGGACCGTCGCCCGGCGTGCGGCCGGGCGCGGGGCACGGCTCATGGGCGACGCCTCAGGCACCGTCGTCGCCTACCGGGCGACGACGGCGCAGGAGGAACCCGGCAGCCGCCAGCACCAGGACGACCAGGGCGATCCAGGCCCAGGTCATGCCGCCACCGTCGTCGCCCTCCGCGGCGGCCTCGAGTTGATCGTCCTCCACCGGCTCGTCGGCGGTGAGGTTCTCGTCGGGCGCGTCCTCCTCCGTCGCATCGTCCTGCTCCGTCGCGTCGTCGGCCGCAGCATCGTCGGTCGGGTCGTCGCCGAGCTCGTCCTCCTCGGCCGCGTCGTCGTCCGGCTCCGGCTCGGGTGGCGGAGGCGCGTCGGGGTCGGCTTCGATGAGGGTCACGGCGACGCCCGGATCGTCCGCCGGCTCGTCCGGGGTCCCGATCCAACGGTAGGAGACGTCGTCGCACGCCTGGAAGACACCGAGGTAGCGTTCGTCACCGACCTCGCCGGACGCGACGACCTCCAGGTCGAAGGTCGGCGCAGGTTCCGCACCGCCGTCGTCGAGCCACGCCACCTCGACGATCCGGCCGTCGTCCTCCTCCTCGAGCTCCAACGCCCACCCGTCGGGTTCGTCCGCGTCGACCACCCGCAGCCAGTCGGGCACCTCCAGAGCGACCTCGGTGGTGGGTTGGCCAGCACCGTCGGTCTCCGACTCGCAGCCGTGGGCCAGATCCAGGGTGATCTCGGCCAGCGAGTCGACGGGGATCTCCCCTCCGTGGACGTAGGGGTGCGCGCTCGCCGGGCCGGCGAGCAGCAGGGTCGCGCCGGCAGCGAGCACCGCGGCACGGCGCCAGGTGCGGGGTCGGATCAGCACGGTGGAGCTCCTTGCAAGGGATCGGGACAGGCGGTCGGGGATCGGGAGGTCGGGAGGTCGGGCATCGGGAGTTCGGGGATCACCACGGCGGGGAGGTGGCCGCGACGGGCGTGCCCGTCACCACGCGACGGGCACGGTGACCGTGGTCGACGCCTCGTCGAAACGGCCGAGGCCGGCGGTGACCTCGATCTCCCAGTCACCGGGGAACGTCAGGTCATCGACGGTGGCGATCCAGTGACCGGTGCCGGCGAAGAACGGCTCCACCGCGATCGGACCGAGGTCCTGCTCGGGGTAGGTCAGCTCGAGCGTGAGGTCGTCGACCTCCTCGGCGGGGCGGCCGGTGCGGTCCAGCACGTAGATGTGGATCGTGTTGCGGCCGACGCGGTTGGGATCGACCACCAGATCGACCTCCAACGCCTCGTCGAGCGGCGAGGTGACCTCGTACCAGCCACCGAGTCCAGCGGCTTCCGACGCGGGCTGCGTCGTGGCCAGCGAACCGGTGACGAGCGCCACCACGAGCAGGACGACCGCTTCGACGCGGACGGTGGTCGCCAACCGCCGCCACGCAGGGCTCGATCCCGACGCAACGCCAGCATCACCGCTGGCATGGTCGCCGCGGTCGTGATCGCCACCACCCCCGTCGTCCCCACCACCCTCGTGAGCGGCGGCGGTCTCGTCCTCCGCACCGCCCGCCGGCGCCGCTGCGGCCAGCACCCGCGGCACCAACCGCTGCCGGTTGTAGGCGGCGAGCCCGACGACCACCAGCACCGCGGTGAGCTTGACCAGCAGCAAGCGCCCGTACGAGGTCTGCAGGAGCGCGTCCCCGGTGCCGACCAGCGGGACCGCCATCGCCACCCCGCTGACGGTGACCGCGCCGACGGTCGCCAACGCGACCGCGCTGAAACGGCCGACCAGCCGGGCGGTGGCGGCCGCGCCCTGCGCATCGCGCTGGGGTCGCCGCAGCGCCGCGCCGATCGTGATCAGGCCCGCCAGCCACACCGCCGCTGCGGCCAGGTGGATCGCGTCGGACCCGGCCAGCAACCACAGGGGCTCGACGGTGCGCTGGTGCCCTTCGAGCACGAACGAGCCGAGCGTCGGGACGGCACCGACCACCAGCAGCCCGCCGCCGGCACCGGCCGCCAGCAGCATCGACAGGACCGCGGAGCCCACCAGCCGGACCGCGACCGCGGTCCCGACCGGGGAGGTCAGCACCTCCCGGAGCGCATCGATCGAGACCGCGGCACCGAGCCCGTCGCCGGTGACCGCGGCGGCCTGGACCGGGATGCTGAGGACGGCCAGTCCGACCAGCGCGACCGCGCCGCGGACGCCCCACCGGCGGGCGAGCGTCCGGTCGGCCCGCGTGCGCGCCACGAGAGCGACGATGCCGGCCG